>JAEZFI010000287.1 GCA_023437745.1 Actinomycetes bacterium | reverse complement strand
CTGCAGGAGTCGCCGCGCCCCGACCTGGCGCCGAGCCCGGTCGCCCCGGCCGCCCGCCCCGAGCCGCGGATCAGCGCGCTGGCCGCGCCGCTGTCGGACACGACCTACTCGGCGCAGCAGTTGGCCGAGGAGGCCGGGGTGGAGGTCGAGGTCGTCCAGCAGCTGGCCGAGTTCGGGTTGCTCCAGGGCGCCCGCTTCGGTGGCGAGGCGATCTACGACGAGTCGGGGCTGGCAGTCACCCGCGCGGCGGCGTCGATCCTGGGCCGCGGGGTCGAGGCGCGGCACCTGCGGGGCTACAAGCTGGCCGCGGAGCGCGAGGTGGCGCTGTTCGAGCAGTTGATCCTGCCGCTGCTGCGCCAGCGCAACCCTGACGCCCGCCAGCAGGCCCAGGAGTCCCTCGACGAGCTGTGCAGCATGGGCCAGCACCTCCGTGAGGCGCTGATCGCCCAGGCGCTGCGCTCGCACCTCCGGCCGGGCTGAGTCGCTCGACTCGCCGGGGCAACTCCGCCTCGGTTCCGCTCTCGGGCCCGCTGCTTCGGCTGCGCTACCCGGCTGACTCGCTCCTTCTTCCGGGCGGTAGGGTGCACCCGTGGCCGACTCGGATCTGGTGGAAGTCGAACTCATCGGCGTGAGGGTCGAGCTGCCCTCCAACACCCCGATCGTCCTCCTGCGTGAGATCGACGGCCGCCGGAACATGTCGATCTTCATCGGTGGGCCCGAGGCGACCGCGATCGCGTTCGCGCTCGAGGGCGTCGAGACGCCACGGCCCCTCACCCACGATCTGATGTGCGACGTGCTCGCCGAGCTCGACGCCCGACTGGTCCGTGTCGTGGTGACCGAGCTGCGCGAGACGACGTTCTACGCCGAGCTGCACCTCCGGCAGGGCGAGGCCGAGCGGATCGTGTCAGCCCGCCCGTCCGACGCCATCGCGCTGGCCGCTCGGGTGTCGTGCCCGATCTTCGCCCGCCGCGACCTGCTCGAGTCCGTCGGGTTCGTGGAAGAGGGCGTCGAGGAGGAGGCGGAGGAGATCGTCGCCGACCCGGACGAGGTCGTCGAGGAGTTCCGCTCGTTCCTCGACCAGGTGAACCCCGACGACTTCGCCTCCTGAAGCGGCACCACCGACCACTTCGCGCGGAGCGCGCGATGGTCCTTGCTCTGCGCGCGCAGCCCGGATATCGTCCCTCGCACTCCGGACATGGTTGTAGTTATCTTGGTGTGATCAGCACGCCGACGGTTCATGTTCGGGTGAGACCGACTCGGAGGAACGATGGCAACCCAGGAGCACCCTGACGGCTTCAGCGGCCGGCGCGCGGCGGAGATCGTCGGCATCTCGTACCGCCAGCTGGACTACTGGGCTCGCACCGACCTCATCCGCCCGTCCCTCACCGACGCAGCGGGCTCCGGCTCGCGCCGCGCCTACACGTACCGCGACCTCCTCGAGCTGAAGGTCGTGAAGAGCCTGCTCGACTCGGGCATCAAGCTGGAGCAGGTCCGGCAGGTGTTCTCGTTCGTGCGTGAGCAGCTGGGCGGCGACATCGCTTCGGCGAACATCGTGCTCAACGGCAAGCGCAGCGTCCTCGTCCGCTCGGGTGACGAGCTGATCGACGCGCTGCGCGGCGGCCAGGGCGTGCTCGCCGTGCTGCCGATCGGCCCCGTGAAGGACGAGCTCGACGCCAAGATCGTCGAGCTGCGCCCCGACTCCGAGCGGACCGCGCCCGCCGCGGACGCCGACGCGCACACCTCCGCCGCGCTCTGACCCGACCCCCGTCCCGCCGCACACGGTGGGGACGGACCCGGGGTCCAGGGCGGGTGCGAGCCCTCTCGACGAGGTGTGACAGCATCGGGGCGTGACCGAGGACCTTGACGTACGCCACTCGCCGCTCGACGCCGTCCACCGCGCCCTGGGGGCGAAGATGGTGCCGTTCGGCGGCTGGGACATGCCGCTGAGCTATCCGAGCGGGACGCTCGCCGAGCACCTCGGGTGCCGCAACGGCGCCGTCGTGTTCGACGTGAGCCACCTCGGGACCGTGCGGGTGAGCGGTGCCGGCGCGTTCGACCTGCTGCAGTCCGCGCTGACGAACGACCTCCGCAAGATCGAGCCGGGTCGGTGCCAGTACACGCACCTCCTCGACGAGGACGGATCCGTCCTCGACGACATCATCGTCTGGTGGGTCGACCAGGACCGGTTCGACGTGATGCCCAACGCGTCGAACACCGACCGGGTGATCGCTGCGCTGTCCTCCGAGGCGGACGGAGTGACCGCGGTCGACGTGACCGCGGAGCGGGCCGTGCTGGCGGTGCAGGGCCCGATGGCGCGCACCATGGCGGCCGCGGTGGTGCCCGAGGCGGCGGCGGTCGGGCGGTTCCGAGTGGCCCGCTTCGACTTCGACGGCACCGAGTGCCTCGCTGCGGGAACCGGCTACACGGGCGAGGACGGCATCGAGATCGCCGTGCCCGCCGACCGGGCCGCCGAGCTGTGGCGGGCGATCACCTCGATGGGCATCGACCCCGCCGGGCTGGGTGCTCGGGACACCCTCCGGCTGGAGGCGGGCCTGCCGCTGCACGGCCACGAGCTCGGGGAGGGCATCACTCCGTTGCACGCGGGTCTGGGCTGGGTCATCGGCTGGGACAAGGGTGACTTCCGAGGCCGGGCGGCGCTGGAGGCGCAACGTGACGCCGGTGTCGACCCCGTGCTGGTGGGGCTGCGCACCGAGAGCCGCCGTCCGCCGCGCGCCGAGCAGACGGTGGTGATGGACGGGGCGACGGTCGGCCGGATCTCCAGCGGCAACTTCTCGCCGGTGCTCGAGGTGGGCATCGCGCTCGCCTTCGTCCGGCCCGACGTCACCGTCGGGACGAAGGTGGACATCGTCGACGCACGGGGCGGGGCGACCCCCGCCGGGGTGGTGGAACGCCCCTTCGTCGCCCGCTGACCACCCGTTCTGTTCCAGGGAGAGCCTCACGGGTGCTGCTCTCCCTGGAACAGAACGGCAACACCGTCGGCGACGTCAGGGGTCGAGGCCGGTGTCGCGTCGCCAGCCGGCGCGGAGCGCCTCGATCACGACCTCGGCGCCCAGGAGCACGAACGCCGCCAACGGCAGCGGATGGACCACTTCGAACCGGAGCGGCCAGTCGAAGTCGACGGGGATGCCGCTGCGGATCTGACGGAGCACGACGAACGCTCCCGCTGCGGAGAGCAGTGCCAGCGAGACGCCCCGCAGCGCGACCCAGCCCCACCGCGATCGGGCGGCGAAGCCCACCAGCAGGCCCACGGGCAGCGACCACCACGCCGGCCGGACGAGTGCCCACGTGGCGATGCCCGACGCCAGGGCGCAGGACGCCGTCGTGAGCCAGGGGAGCGGCTGTCCGAATCCGTCGGTCAGGGCGATGAACGTGGGGCGGAGCTCCTTGCTGCGAGGCTCCGCGGCGTCGGGCGTCCGACGCCGGAACACCAGCAGGAGGCACGCGAGGAGCGCGAGGGCCGACGCTGCGAGGGCGATCCACACCACCCGCTGCGGCGTCCACACCAGCTGGAGGTGGACGCCGGCGGGCAGCTGATCGGGATCCAGCAGCCAACCGTTGGCGAAGCCGTTGACCAGGCGGGGGGCGCCGAGGTCCACGCCGTCCGCCGTCAGGTGCCATCCGTCGTTGTGGCTCTGCCCGAGCACGAGCCAGGTGGGAGCGTCGAGCCCGCCGAGCGACAGGTCGTACGAGGTTCGGCTCGAACCGTCCACCCGGAGGGTCGCGGCCTTCGGCGCCGACGGCACCTCGCCGGACGGCGCGGTGTCGAGGACGACCCGGTCCAGGTCGAGTCCGACCGTGGCACCTCGAGGCGTCGTCAGGTCGCTGCGGCCCTCGGGGATCTGGAGCGCCTCGCCGCACGAGGTCACGGCGAGGGGCGAGCCGGCCTCCGCCGCGGCGGTGGTACCGGTGACCCTGACCGGCACCGGCTCGTCGTCGACGCGCAACAGGTCCTCGCGGCAGCCGCTGTCGAACTGCTCCGGCATCGGCGCGGCGAGCACGCGGTCGAGGTGCACCTCGGCGATCTGGAGGGGCATCACCGTCGGCTTCTTCGTGAGCCAGTCGGGTTGGGTGCGGACGTCCATCGAATCGACCACGAGGCGAGCGGAGGTGCCCGTGATCGTCTGGGGCCCGCCCGCCGGGGTCAGGTCGACCCAGCGGTCGCCATCGGAGCTGCCACCCTTCAGGGCGAAGCTGGCGCCCGCGACGCCGTCGACGACCCAGTGCGCCGCCGTCGGGAACGAGTGGTCGGCGTCCTGGCGGACCGTGAGGCCCGTGAACGTGACGGTCGTCGGGGTCGTGCCGTTCCACTCGAGGAAGTGCCCCTCGGCGACGTTCAACGCCGACTGCCACGAGGTGGAGGGGTTGCCGTCGAAGGCGGCGGACGCCCGGTGGAGCAGGTCGCCGTTGAGCCGTCCCGACGAGGTGAGCTGCAGGCCGGCGGTGTCGCGGCCGAGGAGCGCGTCGATGTCGGGATCGCTGCGGAGGCTCGACAGCCGCGCCATGCCGGAGACCTGGTACGAGCGTGTCACCGGCAGGTCCAGCACCCGAGCCATGCTCAGCTCGTCGCTGCGCACGACGGGCTCGGCCGGGTTGGACCGCCGCCGGGTCAGGACGACGACGAGCCGGTGGTCCCGCGCCCGATCGCCGACCGCGCGGAAAAGGTCGACGGGCGGACGCACGACCTCGCTCATCGTGGCGCCCCCGAGGTCGATCTCGGCGAACCCGACGCCGCTCAGGCCCTGGTAACGGTCGCGGACGCCGACGTCGGTCCCGCGCACGGTCAACCGCACCGTCGTGAAGGTGCGCTCGCGGAAGTGGAGCACCTGCCCGGGATCGGTGTGCGACGACGTGTCGAGCTCCACCCGCACCGGCGGACCGCCGTCGAAGCTCAGGTCGAGGTCGGTGATGCGGCGGTTCACGTAGTTCTGGGCCTGCACCACGCGCAGCTGGTCGGTCGTGATCGCTCCGTCCGGCATGGACAGCTCGATCCACTCGCCTCTCGGGTCCGCGAAGGCGGCGGCCTTCCACGAGGTCGAGATGTCACCGTCGACGGCGCCCGCGGGGCGGTCACCGGGGGTGTAGGTGAGCTGGTTGCCGTAGCTGGAGGCCCGGGCCCGCACGTCGCCGCGTGCCTCGACGACCGTCTGCACGTCGGGATCGGTGGAGCGCTCGCCGAAGATCGGCAGGCGGTTGTCCGTGGGGTCCTCGGGCGGCGTCTCGTCGGCCCGTTCCGTCGCTCCCAGCGTCTCCCTCAGCGCACCCCAGCGACGTGCGGCCTTCCGGTTCGTGTCGGTGAGCACGAGGGTGGCGTCGGCGTCGAGGAGCGCGTCGACGCGGGCGGCGTCGTCGGTGACGCTGCCCGAGTAGACGACGAGACGCTGCGCGTCGATGACCCCGGCGTCCGCCGCGGCGACCATCCCGGCGCCGTCGCCCGCGAGCAGGATCGGCCGGTCCGCCGTGACGGTGCGGACGATCGGGAGCGGGTCCTGGACCGCGCGGATCTCGACGGCGGCAGGATCGCGGGCGTCGGCCGGGATCCCCAGCTCGACGTCGTCGATCAGGGGGTTGCTGGCGACTGCCCGGTTGCGGGCGGTGCTCCCGAACTTGCGGGGGGCGTCGAGTCCCGGGGTCGCGTCGAGCCACTGCGCCAGCTGGCGGGGGCGCGGCGATCGGTAGCGCTCGTACTCGAGGTCGTTGCGGGCCACCAGGTCGCCGACGCCGAGCAACCTCAGCAGGGTGGCGTAGCCGGCCGGGTCGAAGCTGGCCTCCTGCAGGGGGGCGTCGATGGCGTTGGTGAGGTCGGCGGACGCAGGCGATCCCCACGGCACCAGCTCACGGGCGGCGTAGGGGCGGTCGGTCAGGCCCGGTGTGATCGGGTCGACGGTCGAGCCCCAGCGGTACGACGCGAACTCGACGCCGGGGATCTCCATCGCCCGAGTGCGGTGGTCCCCGGCGGACAGCTCGTCGCCGACCTGCTGCCAGTACTCGGGGATGTCGCCGGGGCGCTCCATGAACTTGTCGAGCATGTCGCCGGTCCACAGCGGCGACAGGTTGGCGATGACGAGGCCGATCGCCACGGTGGCCGGGACCAGGCGGATCGACGGGCGCCGCTCGGCGATCGCGGCGACACCGGCGCCGAGGAACGTGGCCACGGCCAGCGCCAGGAGCGGGATGGCCCTCGGCGTCGACCGGAACGCGAGGCCGGAGCTCGTGGTCGTCCACGCGGTGAACAGCGATCCGTAGGGCGACGGCCGGTCGAACGGATAGGCGCCGACCGAGACGACCAGGCCGATGATCGCCATCCCGACGAAGAACACCCGGTAGCGCCACCGGGTCCACAGGGCGGCGGCCAGGGCGAGGATGGGGATGGCGAAGCTGAGCGCCACGGCGGGGACCGACTCGGTCATCGTCACGGCGCTCTCGAACCACGGGCCCAGCGCGTCGGTGCCGTAGAAGAACCAGTAGCCGAGGCCCCGTACCACCTCGGTGGACGACGAGGCGTTCGACACCGTCTGGTAGGTCTCGGTGTAGGCGAGGATGTCGATGCCGTATCGGCCCTGCATCACCAGGCCCGCCATCCACCAGAGCGACGTGGCGAGGGTCAGCGTCCCGATGCGCAGGAGCGGTGGCAGCGCCGTCCGGATCGTCAGCTCGCGCTCGATGACGATGGCGTGGATCACCCACAGGAGGGGCCCGAGCATCACCAGCAACAGGGACGTCGCGTTGATGCCGCCGGAGATCAGCGCCACGAGGGCGAACCAGGCGGGGTCCCGCCAGCCACCTCTCCGGATGGAGCGGATCGTGAAGTGGAGCAGCCAGGGCAGCGCCGAGAACGGCAGCAGGATCACCGAGTGCTTGTAGATGTAGTGCAGGAGGTAGGGGCTGAGCGCGTAGGCGGACATCGCCACCGTGCGGCCGGGCCCGCTCCACGAGAGGCTGCGGAACAGCGCCCGCACCCCCATGCCGGCGGCGAAGAGGATCGTGCCCATCCAGAGCCGCTGGGCGATCCAATCGGGCACGCCGACCGTGTCCATCACCCAGTAGTAGGGGCCCATCGGGAACAGGTAGCCGATGTTCTGATGGGTCACCGTGCCGAGGCCGACCAGTGGATCCCACAGCGACGCCGACCTCGACATGAGCCGGGCGGGATCGAGGTAGAGGTACTGCTTCGTGTCGGCGCCGAGCCGGCCGACGTGGGTGAGGAGGAGCGGCACGTAGCTGGCCAGGGCCAGCGCGATCACGCCCGGCTCGAGGCCGCGTCTCCACCTCCACGGTCTGGGCACGGGCAACGACGCTAGTGGCCTCGGGGAGCGCCGCCGGTACTGGCCGCAACCCCGAACTTTGGAGGAAGTCGGTGGCCGGGCACCGACTTCCGGCCGAGAACGGCATGAGGGTTAGCGTGACGGAGATGACGACGGACAGCCCACCGCGCACGGACGGCGAGGCCACGCTGGTCGAGGCGACGGACCTCCTCAACATCGAGCTCCCGGACCGGCGCTGGGCGGACGAGCGGCACCTCCAGTGGCTGTACCACCAGAACCCGTACGGCCCCGCCATCTACGGCTTCCGGCGGGAGGGCGAGCGGCTCGACGCCCACTACGCCCACATCCCCCAGCTCTACCGGACCCCCGACGGGCCCACGCGCATGATGTTCTCGCTCAACGCAGTGACACGAGCCGTGGGCCAGCGCAAGGGGCACTTCTGGTCCATCGCCGAGGAGCTCCTCGCTCGGGATCTCGCCGAGTACGGGGCGCAGGGCGTGATCGGCGTCTCCAACGAGAACTCGACGCCTCCCGTCGTGAAGAAGCTCGACTTCCGGCTGCTCGGCCCGCTCCCGGTGCGGGTCGTGCCGGTGGGCGTCGCCGAGGATGCCGACTCGGCGGAGGTCACGCCGGAGTGGCTCGGAAGCCCTGCAGCGGAGGCAGCGTTCGCCGACCTCGACCATCCGGTCGAGTGGGGCTGGCGCAACATCTCGTCCCCCGAGTACCTGCAGTGGCGGCTGTCGTCGCCCAACACGGCACCGTTCCACGTGCACGTCACGAACGACCTGGTGGGCATCAGCGTCGGCTCGCACTTCGGCCCCATCCCGGCCGCGGTCATCGTGAAGCTGATGCCCCGGCAACCCGTGTCGTCGCCGCTCCGGGCGCAACGCCTGGCCGGGGCGATCTGCCGGTACCACGGAGCGCCGATGGCGGTGTACGCCGGCTTCAACGCCCGGGTGCAGCTGCGGGGCATGGCGCCGCCACGACGGCTCCAGCCGTCCCCGCTCAACCTCATCTACCGGAGCCTCACCGACAGGGCACCCAAGCAGGGGTTCCGGCTCGAGACCTTCGAGTTCCTCGACATGGACGCCTACTGATGGCGGCCAGAGCGGGCGGCGTCGCGCCGATCACCTTCACGATCGACGTGGAGGACCACCGGCCCGGACCCGAGGCCGAGCTCCGGTTCCCCGGTGTCACACGGGACGTGGTGGGGTGGCTGGGTGAGCGGGGCATCCGCGGCACCTTCTTCGTCGTGGGTCAGGAGGGCGAGCGCCACCCGGATCTGGTGGCCGACATCGCAGCGGCCGGCCACGAGGTCGCGCTGCACGGTCACCGGCACGTGCCGGTGGGCTCGCTCTCCCCGGACGAGCTGGCCGCCGACGTGCGGCGGGGCCGTGAGGTGCTCGAGCAGGCGGCCGGGCAGCCGGTCGTCGGGTTCCGGGCTCCGCAGTTCTCACTGGTTCGCGACGCCGCGTGGGTCGCCGACGTGCTGGCCGAGGCGGGCTGCACCTACTCCTCCAGCGTCCTGCCGAACGCCAACCCGTTGTTCGGGTTCCCCGGCGCCCCGACCGGCGCGTTCCGGTGGCCGAGCGGCCTCGTCGAGTTCCCCGCTGCGCTGCTCGGGGCCGGGCGGTTCCGGGTGCCGCTCGGCGGCGTGTACTTCCGGCTGCTGCCGCTCGCCGTGACGACGCGCCTGCTGCGGGGCGGCGGCGTGGGGGAGCACCCGTGGCTCTACCTCCACCCCTACGACTTCGACCCAGGCGAGAAGTTCTACGTGATCCGTGACGCGAACCCGCTCTTCAGCCCGCTCCAGTGGGTCAACCGCCGGAGGGTGCGAGCGAGGGTGGCGGCGTTGCTCCAGGAGCCCGGCGCCCCGCTCGCCGAGCGGGTGGCCGAGGTCGCCGGCGCCCCCGTCTTCACGCCGTAGCGCCGTAGCGGCGGAGCGCTCGCCTCAGTGGCTCAGTCGGCGAAGGACGACACGTAGACCGTCGCGGTCGCGTCGCCGGGCCCCCGGACCGACACCGCCCGGAACCCCCAACCGCCGCAACAGATCACGAACGACGCGGTGTGGATCTCGATGCCGTCGAGTGTGGCCTCGGCCGTCGGCGTCGCGCCGCGGTTGCCCGACTCGGACTCGTCCGGGTTCATCGCCGATGCCTCGTCCATCATCGCCTCGACGGCCTTTCGGCCGTCCGGTGCCGAGAACACGGACCACGACCCGCCGGTGCCGGCCGGAACCGGGATCGTCGGCATCAGCGCGACGGCGCCGTCGGGCAGGTGGATCTCGTCGCCCTGCTCCTCGAAGAGGAGGTCACCGGCCTCCCGGCGTCCTGTCGATTCGATGACCGTCGTGGGCGCCGCCGGGCTGCCGGCGTCATCCTGGATCGTGGTCACCGGTCCGTCCTCGGTCTCGCGCGTGATCTCGACGAGGAGGATCGGGCCATCATCGGTCGCCCACAACTGAAGGCTCGCGGTGTCACCGTGAGGGGAGCCTCCGCCGCCGGGGTGGCCAACCGCTTCGATCCACCTCGCGGTCTCTCGAGGCTCCGACCACACTCGCAACGTCTCGAGGTGGAGCGGTTCGAGTTGACGCACCCACGCTCGAAAGGTGGAGAGGGGATCGCTGCTGGTGACGCGAGACGCGGCCTTCAACGTTCGGACGGTGACGGGTACGCCGTTGTACGTGTACGGCACATCGTCATAGATCGCAGGTCGTCCGATCGGTTCGGTTCCCGGGATCTGCGCGAGCCCGAAGGGCAGCGGGTACTCCGTCGGCGCGTCGCCGCCGGTGTCGTCGCGGTCGGCCGAGCCCGTCGCGGCCGGATCACCGCAGCCGGTCGCCGTGAGGGCGACAGCGAGCGCCAGCACACCCAGCCGCCGGCGGCACCTCAACCGGTGGCCTCCGGCGGTGACGTGCCGTGGTCGGGCGGGACCCGCTCGTCGAGCTCGGCGCGCAGGAGGGCGACCTCCTCGGCGAGCGTCCGGCTGCGCTCCTCGAGCCGTGACAGCTCCCACGAGTAGTGCATGGCGAGCAGCAGCAGCAGACCGATGGCCGCCAGCATGATGACCGTCGGGCCGTAGTGGACCCCGACCTCCTCGGCGATCCGGTCGACGGCGTCGGGGAGGACGGCCAGCGGGACGAGCGCCACGCCGACCGCCAGCCACAGCAGCCCGTACTTGCCGCGGAGCCGCCGCCGGCGCACCAGCGTGAGGATCACGCCGATGGCGAAGAGGAGGACGACCGCGAGGACCGCCCAGAGGACGTGGGCCCGGCTGCTCATCGCCCACCCCCGGTCGGTTCCGTGCTGGACGCGCCCGGCAGGCCCGGACGCCGCATGGCGCCCTTGGACACCGACATGACGACCAGCACGCGGCAGAAGTGGTACGCCAGGCGGAGCCCTCGGTTCGACGCGACGCCGGCCTCGCGCTCGCTCATGGTGACCGGGGTCTCCACCACCTGGAACCCTGCGCCGTGGGCGAGGATCAGCGCCTCGACCGACTCCATGTACTCGACGGGGTAGTGGAGCCCGAAGAACTCGAGCATCTCGGAGGAGAACCCCCGGAAGCCCGACGTCGTGTCCGTGAAGCGCTCGCCGGTGAGCACTCGCACCAGACCGCGGAGCAGCCCCATGGCCAGTCCCCGGGCCTGGCTCACCGTGTACTCGTCGGTGGCGGCGAACCGGCTGCCGATGACGAGGTCGGCGCCCCGTTCGAGACCGGCTTCGAGCTGGGCGATCGACCTGGGCTCGTGCTGTCCGTCGCCGTCGAACTGCACGGCCCGCTCGTAGCCGTGGCGGACCGCGTAGCGGAACCCCGCGCGCAGCGCGCCACCGATGCCCAGGTTGTAGGGCAGGGTGACGACGGCGGCGCCCCCCGCTCGGGCCACGACGCCGGTGGCGTCGTCCGACCCGTCGTCGACGACCACCACGTCCAGGTCGGGGCGCTCGGTGCGCAGCGCGGCCAGCGCTCCCGGCAGCGCCTCCTCCTCGTTGAAGGCAGGGATGATGACGAGCGTGCGGGTCATGCGGCGACCGGGTCGGGTCGGGACAGCGTCGACCGCCGGACCTTGCGGGCCATGAGCGGTCGTTCCACGAACCAGTAGCAGAGGAGTCCGGAGCCCAACCCGCCCGCGACCGTGATCAACCAGAGGGGGATGAACGACCCCTGGAACGGCGCGGCGCCGGTCCAGAGCTCGCCCTGGGCCAGCCACGCCTTGTGCCACAGGTACGAGCCGAGCGAGATGAGGCCGATGGCCACCATGGGCGTGCTGCCGAGGAACCTGCGGATGAGGCCCTCGCGCTGCGGACCGAAGACGGCCGGGAGCACCGCGAAGAAGCCGATGATCCCGTACATGAGCGTCTTGGCGACGTACTCCTCGGAGAAGTCCAGCGGCGACGATCGGATCTGGAAGAGCGAGATCACGCCCAGCACGTCGACGACGACCAGCCACAGGGCGAGCGCGATCGCCCACGCCGCCCCGGGTGCAGCCGCCAACCGGTCGATCCAGCGGGGGAGCGGGAGTCCCGCCTTCGTCCCGGCGTTCCAGGTGGCCATCGCCATCCCCACGGCGAAGAAGTCGAGGTGCGCCGGCAGCCAGAACGCCGCCGACGGCGCCCACGACGGGTTCAGCCCCGCCATGCCCGTCCGCCACAGCTGTGCGATCACCCAGAGCACCGCGCAGCCGGTGAGGAGGACCCGGCGCACCCCGGCGGCGTCTCGGCCGGCGGCCCATCGTCGCCAGCCCATCGCGAGGAACGGCAGGATCGCGTAGAAGGTGACCTCGGTGCCGATGCTCCACGACTGGTCGAACTTGTCGAAGTTCGTGAAGTGCTGCGCCGTGAAGGTCTGCAGCATCAGCCCGTAGTACGCGATGCCGCCGAACGGGTGGGAGCTGAAGGGCCCCGCGTCGGCGATCCTCGGCACGCCGAACCACAGCATCACGGTGATCATCGCCAGCCAGTACACGGGCAGGATCCGGAGCGCTCGGTTCCGGAAGTAGTCGCGGGTCGACGGCCAGCCGCGGTCGCCGTAGAGCGCGCTCGCGTAGGGGCGGAAGAGCAGGAACCCCGACACGAGGAAGAAGATCGGGATGGCGATGTCGAGGCGGGCGAGGAACCGGTTCAGGAACTCCGACTTGCCGCGCATGCCGGCGGCGAACGCGACGTGCGTCGTCATCACCATGAGGTTGCCGATGCCCCGGTAGGCATCGAGGTTCGGGAACGGCCCCTCCCGGTGGCTGGCGATGCTCACGGCGCCAGTGTCCCAGCGTCGACGCGGTCGCCCGCGGACCCGTCGTCGTCGCCGCCCGGAGCGTCCCCGGAGGCGTTCGGCGTTGCGGTGTCGTTGCCGCCGTCGGGGGAGGCGGGCTGGTCATCCTCGGCGTCGGCCGCGCCGGGGCTCCGGCCGCGGACCCGCGCCCAGAGCGCGTCGAGTGCGACGGCGGCGCCCACGACCACGGCGACCTCTGCCCCGACCCGGAAGCGGATCAGGCCGTAGAAGAGCGCTGCGACGATGGTCGTCGAGGCGAAGTGGACCCCCACGGGCCACACGGGCAGGCGGCGCCGCCGGAGCACGAACATCCCGGCGACGGCGGTGATCGCGAGGATCGGGAAGGCGATCGCCGCCGCCCGGCTCACGTTGCGGTGACGGCCCTCGTTCACGTTGTAGAAGTCGGTCTGCTGCCGGACGTCGACGACACCCCACACCCGCCCGACGCGGTGCGCGGCGACGGCGGGGAGGTCGTGGAGGTGGTGTCGCGCGTAGTCGATGGCCTCCGACCGGTAGGCAGCGGACTGGTCCGACTCGTCCTGGTCCTCCCCGAGCGCCGGCGTCCCGGCCGAGTACTCGGCCCAGTCGTCGACGCCGTCACCGTCGGTGTCCACCGAGTCGATGCACTGCAGCAGCCACAGCCCGCGGCTCTCGCCCTGGTAGGCGCGGTCGCAGTTGGTGCCGAGCAGCGTGAGGCCGTCGTTCGTCGACATCGTGACCAGTTGGTTGAAGCGGAAGAGGTTGGGGACGACCCACGGGCCCAGCACGAGGAGCGTGCCGGCCGCCGCGGCGCTCAGCCAGCGGGTGCGGGGGTAGAGGGGCCGCCGGTCCGGATCGCCCCGCCGGGTGAAGGCGACGGGCACGACGAGGAGCGGGACCAGCAGGAGCGCCTCCGCTCGGGCGAGTCCGGCGAGACCCGCCGCCATACCGAGCGCACCCATGCGCCACGCCGTCGGTTGGGAGAGGCACGCGAGCGCCGCCCAGGTGAGGAGCGCGATCGTGAGGGCGCCCACGCTCTCGCTCATGATGAGCCCGTCGTTGATCCAGAGTCCGGGGTGGACGGCGGCCAGCGACGCCGCGAGCAGCCCGATCCGCTCGGCCGCTCGCGGATCGGTTCCGTAGCGGCGTGCGGCGAACCCGATGGCCGCCACGGTCGCCGCCCCGACACCGGCCATCACGAGCCGCTGGGCGGTGAGCCGCCGATGGCGAGTGGCGGCATCGCCGTCGGTGCCCACGATCCACGAGGCCGGTGCCGCGACGATCGAGGTCAGCGGCGGGTGGTCGGCGCTGGGAACCGCACGATCCTCGATGTCGGGCTCGGCGAAGCCGCGCCCTTCGGCCAGCGTGTTGGCGAGTGCCGAGTAGTAGTACTGGTCGCCCAGGGCCTCGTCGTGCCGGGTGACCGTCCAGACGTAGGCGACTCGGATGCCCAGGCCGACCAGGACGATCAGCAGCAGGAGTCCGAGGAACCGCCGTGAGGGGCGGCCGGGTTCCGCCACGCTCAGCCGGCCGCCCGCCGCGGGATGATCGGTGCGTCGCGCCCCGTCCCACCGGAGCGTGACGTGGCCCCGTTCGCGGGCGACTTCTCCTCGTGGTACTCCTCGTCGACGTTCACGGCCCAGATGTCGTGGTCGGCGCCCTTGACGATGTTCTCGACGGTGAGCATCGCCGTGAACATGGAGTGGTCCTGGTTGTTGTACTTGTGCATCCCGTTGCGGCCGACGGGCCACACGTTGGGAGCGTTGGCGGCCAGCCACTCCTTCAGGATCTCGACGTTGGCCTGGTAGTACTGGTCGTACGTCGGGTACGCCTTGGGCATGCGGACGACGTAGCCCGCCTCCATGTCCTTGATGTCGGCGAGCCCGAGGAGCGACAGCTCCTTCTTGCCGAGCTCGATCAGGTCCTCGTCAGGGGTGTTCCACATCTCGTCACCCTCGAAGACGAAGTACTCGAGGCCGAGGCAGGTGTAGCCCGGCTTCACCATGTACGGCGACCAGGAGCCGTAGTTCTGGATGCGCCCGACCTTCACGTTGGGGTCGTGGATGTAGATCCAGTTGTCGGGGAACGAGTCCGCCTCGGGGACGACCAGCGCCACGGAGAGGTGGTCGCGGAACTGCAGGTCCCTCGCGGCCGCCTCGGTGCGGGCGTCGACGGGCGGATCCATCGCGAGGAGCAGCTGCGACATCGGCATGGAGCTGATGACGTGCTCGGCGGGGTACTCCTTGCCGCCGGCGACCACGGCGGTGGCGCGGCCGCCCTCGTGGCGGATCGAGGTGACGGGCGCCTCCATGACGACGCGCGAGCCCTGCTGCTCGACCTTGTCCCGGCAGACCTCCCACATCATCCCGGGTCCGTACTTGGGGTACTGGAACTCCTCGATCAGCGAGGTGATGTCCTTCTGGTTCCGCTTCGGCATGATCGCGTTGATGACCGCGTTCATCAGCGAGAGGTTCTTGATCCGCTGCGCCGCCCAGTCGGCGGGCATCGACGCGACCGGGACACCCCACACCTTCTCGGTGTAGGTCTTGAAGAAGGTCCGGTAGAGACGCCAGCCGAAGCGGGCCACCAACCAGTTCTCGTAGTTCGTCTGGTCCTTCGGCGGCCGGACCCGCGCCCACGCGTACGAGGCGACGCACTTGATCGCCTCGACGATGCCGAGGTTCTTGAGGGCGTTCATCGCCCGCAGCGGGTAGTCGAAGTACTTGCCGTCGTAGAAGATCCGAGACGAGCGGGGGCGCAGCAGGAAGTCGCCGTCGTCGAGGATCTCGTGCCACAGCTCCTCGACCTCCTCCACCTTCGTGAAGAAGCGGTGCCCGCCGATGTCGAAGCGCCAGCCGTCCCGTTCCACGGTGCGGCTGATGCCCCCGACGACGTCGTCGGCCTCGAGCACCGTTGCGGTGCGTCCGGCCTTCCCGATCTCGTAGGCGGCGGTCAGGCCGGCGGGACCGGCTCCGATGACGACGATGTCGCCGTCGGAGTTGGAGTGTGCGGGGGAGGTGGGGTCGCTCATCGTTCCGTCTGAGGAGGGGGTCGCCGAGGCAGGAACGGCCGTGCGGCGGGGACTCGGCCGGCTACGACCCTACCGGTTGACCGGTCCCGGATTGGAGTTCCCGAGCGGGCGAGGTGGCGTCGTGCGGATCTACGGTGGTGGTCCGGACGACCGGGGAGGACGCCGTGGACGGAGCGCCGGGGGAGGGCTGGTGGCTGGCGAGCGATGGCCGGTGGTATCCGCCGGACCAGCAGCCGGCGCGCGCTCCTGCGCCCGCTCCTGAGCCGCCCGCGCCGGCAGCATCGCCGACGTTCGGGGCGCCGCCCGGCTTCGCCGCGCCGCCCGGCTTCGCCGCGC
>JAEZFI010000256.1 GCA_023437745.1 Actinomycetes bacterium | reverse complement strand
GGGCGGGGATGTGGGGGGGGGTGGGGGGGGGGGCGGCGACGTCGTCGCCGGTGCGTGCATGAGACGGTCGAACGCCACGGCCCGCTCGACCGTGGCCGACCGGTCGGGGCACAGGCCCTGGACGGCGGCCCGGGCGAACTGCCCCTCGACGGTGTCCTGGCCGACCGCATGCTCGTTGACGAGCTGGGGGAAGGCGGCCTCGTCGGGCTGGGCGGCGCTCGTGCACACGGCGCGGGCGTCGGTGATCAGCTGGTCGGCGTCCACGCCGGGCAGCTTCGGCGACCACTCGGCGACCAGGGACTCCTCCGCCGGCGTGAGGTCGCCTGCTGCGTCGCCGCCCGAGGCGTCCGCACCGCATCCCGTCACGGCGGCCGCCATCGCGATCGCCAGCGCCGCCAGGGCGCCCGCCCGTCTCATCGCACCCGGCTCCCCGAGCTCACACCCGGCCCACGTCCACGCCGGCTCCCCTCCGAACCGTCGAACACGGTTCCGGTCGCGGCGTGGTCGCCTCGACCCGTCACCACGGCGAGTTGTTCTTCCGGAGCTGGCGACGGTCCTCCTCGGTGGTGCCGCCCCACACGCCGAGCACCAAGGGGTCGCGCATGGCGAACGCGAGGCACTCGTCTCGCACGCAGCACGTGTCGCACATCGCACGAGCCGCCCGCTTCGCCGCCCTGGCGCCCACGCGCTTCGTGGGGAAGAACGGCGCAGGATCTGATCCCACGCAGGCGCCCCTCGACATCCACGTGGGGCGCGGTGCGGCCAGCTCCAGCGGATCCAACGGATCGCCGCCCGCCACCATCAGCGCGAGCTCCAGCCGGTTGGGCACCCTCTCCGACATCGTGCGCCCCCGCCCCGACCGGCCGACCTCAGCGGTGCGCGGCATCCGGCCGCCCTCGGCCCGCCACGGTCGTCAACTGCCCGTCCCCACCGGCCTCGGCCGTCACGAGGCCCCCGGCCGGCCGCTGTGGCCACGTCCTCCACCCGCGCATCTTCGCCCCGATCTCTCCCCGCACTTCCCCGTCAGTCACTCTGCCGACCGGTGCTTCCCGCGTCAAGGACCAGCCGGTGGTTCAACCACCGCCGGTCAGTTCGACGACGACCTTCACGTCGTCGGGGCCCGCCAGCAGCCCCGTCGTCCAGGAGGCCAACGGCACACGGCGGGTCACCATCCGGCCGAGCCAGGCGTGGTCGGCGGCGGCCAGCGCCGAGGCAGCCTGTGCGTAGTGCTGCCGGTTGGCGTTCACCGAGCCGAAGATCACGTCGTTCTGGAGCACGATCCGCCGGTTGAGGGCGCCGAGATCGACCTCCGACTCGGTGCCGGGTGCCGACACGCCGGTCAGGCACACGATGCCGGCGGGGCGCTCGTGGGTGAGCACGTCCAGGACGACCGACGGGACACCGGTGCACTCGATGACGATGTCCGGTTCGGGCATCTCGTCGAGGTCGTGGTGATAGGTCGCGCCGAGCGCCGCCACCAGCTCGGGTTTGGGGCCGTCGGTGCGCTGGTCCATGACGTGCACCTCCAGGCCTCGTTGGGCACCGAGCAGCGCGGCGAGGAGGCCGACGGGACCCGCGCCGGTGACGAGGACGCAGCGCGGCGTCACCGGCGAGCGGCCGGCGATCGCTGCGATGTGGTCCCAGGCCTTGGCGACGATGCTCGCCGGCTCGAGCAGCACGGCGGTGTCGCCCAAACCCGGGTCGACCTTCACGGCGAACTCGTGCTCGATGCGCCACTGCTCCGCGCCGAAGCCGTGCAGGCCCTTGATGCCCCGCTCGGTGTACAGGCCGTTGCGGCACATGTCCCAGGCCCCCACGCTGCACGGATGGCACGGGACCGGGTCGGGTCTGCGGACGATGCCGACGACGAGGTCGCCCTCCGCCAGGCCGGAGCCCGGTGGGGCGCTCGCCACACGGCCGAGGGACTCGTGCCCGATCACGAGCCGGTGGTCGCCGGGCGGGGCCTCGCCGTGCAGTCCGGCGGCGATCTCCCGATCCGTCCCGCAGATCCCGACGAGGAGGCCGTCGACCACCACGTCGCCGGTCCCGATGGGACCGGGCACCTCGGCGACGGCTGCCGTGCCGGGCCGTCCGGGCTGCACGACCATCGCCTGCATCAGCGCTGCGTCCGCTGCTCGGCCGGGTGGGCGCCGGCCCCCAGGTTCATCGCGGTGTTCACCAGCCCGACGTGCGAGAACGCCTGCGGGAAGTTGCCGAGCATCCGCCCCGTGGCCGGGTCGTACTCCTCGGCGAGGAGGCCGACGTCGTTGGTGAGCCCGATGAGGCGCTCGAACAGCTCGGAGGCCTCGTCGGTGCGGCCGGCGAGCGCGAGCGCGTCGGCCATCCAGAACGAGCACAGCAGGAACGCTCCCTCTCGACCCGGCAGCCCGTCGACCGAGGGCCCCTCCTGCGTGGGGTAGCGGGCGATGAACCCGTCGACGGTGAGGTCGCGACGGATGGCGTCGATCGTGCCCTCGACGCGCGGATCGTCCGCCGGGAGGAAGCCGACGAGCGGGATCATCAGCAGGCTGGCGTCGAGCTCGTCGGAGCCGTAGGACTGCGTGAAGGTCGACCGCTCCGCGTCCCACCCGCGGTCGCAGACCTCCCGGTGGATCTCGTCGCGGAGCTGGCGCCAGCGGTCGGCCCGCCCGGGCAGCTCGAACTGCTCGACGCCACGCACCGCCCGGTCGAACGCCACCCACGACATCACCTTCGAGTGCACGAAGTGGCGAGCGGGACCCCGGACCTCCCACAGACCCTGGTCCGGGTCGCGCCAACCTCCCTCGAGCCAGTCGAGGATCTCGCACTGGACCGCCCAGGACTCATGGTCGGGCGGGATGCCCGTGACCCGCGCCTGGTGGAGGCTGTCCATCACCTCGCCGTACACGTCCAGCTGCGTCTGGGCCGCCGCCGCGTTGCCGGTGCGCACGGGCGCGCTGCCCTCGTAGCCCGGCAACCAGTCGAGGTGCAGCTCCGGCAGGCGCCGTTCGCCGGCGAGCCCGTACATGATCTGGAGCTGCGAGGGCGCCCCCGCCACAGCCCTCAGCAGCCAGTCGCGCCACGCCACGGCCTCCTCCTGGTACCCCGCATGGAGGAGGGCCTGGAGCGTGAACGTCGAGTCGCGCAACCAGCAGTAGCGGTAGTCCCAGTTCCGCACCCCGCCAAGGACCTCCGGCAACGAGGTGGTCGGCGCAGCGACGATGCCACCGGTCGGCGCGTAGGTGAGGGCCTTCAGGGTGATGAGCGACCGCTGGACGAGGTCCGTGTGCGCGGTCACCTCGGTGCACCGCGACGACCAGTCCCGCCACCACGCGATCGTGCTGTCCACGATGGCCGCCGAGTCCGCGACGTGCGGGGCCTCCCACGACGGATGCCAGGTGAGGACGAAGGGCACCCGGTCGCCTTCGCGGACCGTGAACCTCGCCTTGGTGGTCAGTTCGCCGTCGCCTCCGGTCGTCGGCACGCCGGCGATCAGCTGCAGGGCGTCGGGGCCGGCGGCGAGCGACAGCGCGCCGTCGATCCGCTGCACCCACGGCACGACGGCGCCGTAGTCGAACCGCACCACGAGGTCCATCTCCATCGGGACCGAGCCCGACACGCCGTCGACCACCCGGACCACGTCGGGGACGTCCGAGCGCACCGGCATGCAGTCCGTGACGGTCACCGTCCCGTCGGCGGTGTGGAAGGTGGTGCGCAGCACCAGGGTCCCCTCGACGTACGAGCGCTCGACGCGGACCGGGTCGGCCACGGGGGCCAGCTTCCACCGCCCGTTCGACCGGTCCCCGAGGAGCGCCGCGAAGCACGCGGCGGAGTCGAAGCGGGGGAGGCACAGCCAGTCGATCGACCCGTCCCGTCCCACGAGGGCAGCGGTCTGCGTGTCACCGATCAGCGCGTAGTCCTCGATGCGCGTTCCCACGGACGTCGGTTCCCTCAGGCCCCGTCGCCTGAGACGTCGCGCTGAGGACCGTTGCTGTGGAGGTTCAGAGGTGACCGCAACGGGAACCGATCGGACGGGATCACCGCAGGAAGGACGCGCCATGGAGCTCGGCATGATCGGCCTGGGCCGGATGGGCGCGAACCTCGTGCGGCGCCTGCTCCGCGACGGGCACCGCTGCGCGGTCCACGACCTCGATGCCTCGGCCGTGGCCGCCCTCGCCGACGAGGGCGCCGTGCCGACCACCGACCTCGCCGAGCTGGTGGAGGCGCTGAGCCCACCCCGGGTGCTGTGGGTCATGGTGCCCGCCGGGCACGTCGACGGGGTCCTCGACCAGCTGGTCGACCTCGTGGGACCGGGCGACGTCGTCGTCGACGGGGGGAACTCCTACTACCGGGACGACGTCCGCCGTGCCGAGGCGCTCGGCCAGCGGGGCATCCACTACGTCGACTGCGGTACGAGCGGCGGGGTGTGGGGCCTGGAACGGGGCTACTGCCTGATGCTCGGCGGCGAGGCGGCGGTGGTCGAGCGACTGGAGCCGATCTGGCGATCGCTCGCCCCTCACGGCGACGACACGGCGGTCGGGCCGGGCGCCGGAGACCGGGAGGGCACCGCCCACCTCGGCTACCTCCACTGCGGACCCGTCGGGGCCGGGCACTTCGTCAAGATGGTCCACAACGGCGTGGAGTACGGGATGATGGCCGCACTGGCCGAGGGGTTGTCGATCCTCCGGCACGCGGATGCCGGCCTGGCCGATCGATCGATCGACGCCGAGACCGCCCCGATGCGGGAGCCCTGGTTCTACCGCTACGAGCTCGACGTGGCGGCGGTCGCCGAGGTGTGGCGCCACGGGTCGGTCGTGCGCTCGTGGCTGCTGGACCTGGCCGCCGACGCGCTCGCGGCGTCGCCGGACCTCGCCGCCTACGGAGGGGTCGTCGCCGACTCCGGCGAGGGCCGATGGACCGTGATCGCGGCGATCGACGAGGGGGTGCCGGCGTCCGTCATCGGAGCGGCCCTCCACGCCAGGTTCGAGTCGAACGGTGGCGGGCGCTTCGCCGCCCAGGTGCTGTCGGCTCTGCGCAGCGGCTTCGGGGGGCACCACGAGCTCGGCTCCTGATCCCGAGGACGGGGCACGGTCCCGGCCGCCGAGGGTGCTCCCCGTCGGGATGATGGGGGCCGGGAAGACGACCGTGGGCCGTGCGCTCTCCACCCTCACCGGCTGGCCGTGCCTGGACAACGACGAGCTGGTGCAGCGGGCCACCGGCCGCGCCACGCCCGACGTCCTCCGTGCGGGTGGTGAGGTGACCCTGCGCCGGGTGGAGCTCGACGCCCTCACGGAGGCGCTGGAGACGACCCCGCCGGTGATCGCCGGCATCGCCGCCGGGGTGGTCACCGACGCCGATGCCCGCCGGCGGTTGGCCGCGGGCGGCTTCGTGGTCTACCTGCGGGTCCCGCTGGCCGAGCTCGTGCGTCGCGTGGCCGCTGGCGGCGGGCGGCCGTGGCTGGCGCCCGACC
>JAEZFI010000246.1 GCA_023437745.1 Actinomycetes bacterium | reverse complement strand
ACACCGCGCCGCGGCTGGCCCCCGCCCAGCAGGCCCTCTTCGACGCGTTGAAGGAGTGGCGACGCTCCCAGGCCAAGCTGGCCGACGTGCCGGCGTACGTGATCTTCAGCGACGCCACGCTCAGCGCGGTCGCAGCCGCTCGGCCCACCTCGCAGCGAGCGCTCCTCGCCGTCCCCGGGATCGGGCCGGTCAAGGCGCAGCGGTTCGGGCCCGACCTCCTGCGCATCGTCGCCGAGGCCGGCTGACGCGCCGAGTCCCCTCAGGTCGACCCGTCGCGCGCCTCGAGGAGCGCGCGGAACCGGTCGGCGTCGAAGGAGATGAACAGCGCCTCGGCCTCCGCGCACAACGTGTCGCCGGCGTGGAGGGTCGCGGCCGCGGTGATCTTGCGACCCTCGTGGTGGACGAGACGGCCGACCAGGCTCAGCTCCTGGCGGAGCGGCGTGGGCGAGCGGAAGTTCACGACGAGGCGCGCGGTCATGCCTGCCGTCCCCGAGAGCGACTGCGTCGCCCCGAGCACCTCGTCGAACACGGCCGCCACGTAGCCACCGTGGACGCATCCGGGCGGGCCCTCGTACGCAGCGCCGAAGGCGGCCGTACCGATGACCCGGTCCTCGAGGTACTCGAGGTGGACCGGCGGCGACAGCGGGTTCGACAGGCCGATGAACGGGCTGTGGTCGAAGAAGGCGTAGCGCTCGGGATCGTCGCCGTACTCGCCGCTCTCGATCTGGCGCTGCGCGGCGGTCTTCTCGTCGCTCAGGACCGCACCCGCGTTGGCGGCTTCGCGGAACCCCTCGTACGACTGACCGCCCGGGAGCGCCGCCAGCAGCGCGGCGACGGACTCGAGCGCGTCGGCCGCCTCGGCCAACTCCTCCACCGACGCCGTGGTGGAGGTCAACCGATCGATCACGATCCGGTTGGCCGCGGCCAGCCGGCGCAGCTCGGTCCGGCGGGGCGTGACGTCGAGCGCCTGCAGACGCCCCAAGCGGCTCTCGGACAGCTCGTGGTGGCCCATGCCCGGCGGTTCGGTCGACCCGGGCGTGGCTCCATCGGTCGTGTCGTCGGGCATCAGCGGTCCTCCTGGACGGTCACCACCGCGGGGTCGGTGGAGGTGCGGTCAGCGGTGCGGCCTCAGGGCAGGTCGAAGGCCGCGAGGACCGGTGCGTGGTCCGACGGCTTCGTGCCCTTCCGTGCGTTGCGGTCGATGAGGTCGGAGGTGGAACGAGCGGCGAGGGCGCGGCTCGCCAGCACGTAGTCGATGCGCATCCCGCGCTTCTTGTGGAAGTCGCCGGCGCGGTAGTCCCAGTAGCTGAACAGCCCGCCGTCCTCGTAGCGCTCGCGGAACACGTCGACGAGACCCCACTCCCGCAGCGCACCGATGGCCTGCCGCTCCGGATCGCTGACGTGGGTGGACCCGACGAACGCTGCGGGGTCCCAGACGTCACGGTCGTCCGGCGCCACGTTCCAGTCGCCCAGGATCGCCAGCAGGTCGTCGGGGGTGTGGTGGGTGTCGAGGTGGTGCCGGAGCCTCGCCAGCCAGGCCAGCTTGTAGGCGTAGTGGTCGTGCCCCAGCTCGCGGCCGTTCGGCACGTAGACGGAGCCGATGCGGACGCCGGCGCAGGTCGCCCACACGATGCGGGCGTCGGGATCGGGCTCCCCACCGTCGGCGAAGCCCGGCGAGGCGTCCTCGATGCCGACCTTCGACAGGATCGCCACGCCGTTCCACCGCCCCTGGCCGTGGTGGACCGACTCGTAGCCGAGGCCGTCGAAGGTCATCGCCGGGAACTGGACGTCCGACATCTTCGTCTCCTGCATGCACAGGACGTCCGGCTGGACCTGGGCCACCCACTCCTCCACGCGGGGCATCCGGGCGTTCAGGGAGTTGACGTTCCAGGTGGCGATCAGCACGCGGCGGAATCTAGCGGGCGACCTCGGAACGCCGGTCAGCCGGCCCGAGACGCCCGTCCGCTGGCCCGAGAAGCCCTTCGCGGCCCGGTAGGCTCCGAGCGTGAGCGACGATCTCCGCAACGATGTCATGGGTCCGAACGCGTGGCTTGTCGACGAGATGTTCGAGCAGTTCACCGCCGACCCCTCGACGGTGAGCGAGACCTGGCAGGACTTCTTTGCCGACTACCGCCCGCTCGGGCACTCCGCCCCCGTCCCACCGACGCCCACGGACGGCAACGGCAGTGCGACGGCCGCTCCGGCGGCGCCCGCAGCGAAGCCCGCGCCCGCTCCGGCGGCCGCAGGCGAGCCGGTTGCACCCGCCGAGGAGCCCGGCGAGCCGATCCGCGGCGTCGCCGCCCGCATCGCCGAGAACATGACGGCCAGCCTCGGCGTCCCGACGGCGACCAGCTTCCGTGAGATCCCGGCCAAGCTCCTCGAGGTCAACCGGTCCGTGATCAACGGCTACCTCGGCCGCACCCGCGGCGGGAAGGTCAGCTTCACGCACATCATCGGCTACGCGGTGGTGCGCGCCATCGCCGACCACGTGCCCGCCATGAACCGGTCGTACCTCGTGGGGGCCGACGGCAAGCCGCGGGTCGTCAGCGACAAGCCCGTGAACCTCGGCCTCGCCGTCGACATGGAGAAGAAGGACGGCACGCGCACGCTGATCGTGCCCGTGATCCACGACGCCGGGTCCAAGACGTTCGCCGAGTTCATCGCCGTCTACGACGAGATGATCCGCAAGGCCAACTCGAACAAGCTGACGCCGGACGACTTCGCGGGTGCCACGGTCACCCTCACCAACCCCGGCACCATCGGCACCGAGCGCTCGGTCCCCCGCCTCATGCCGGGCCAGGGCGTGATCGTGGGCGTCGGCTCGCTCGGCTTCCCCACCGCCTACGCGGCTGCGGACCCGCACACCATCGCCGACCTCGGCATCTCCAAGGTCATGACGATCTCGTCGACCTACGACCACCGGATCATCCAGGGCGCCGAGTCCGGGATCTTCCTCAAGCAGGTGGCCGACCTGCTGCTGGGCGAGGAGAACTTCTACGAGTCGATCTTCGCCTCCATCGGGGTGCCCTACACCGCCGTGCAGTGGCGCAGGGACGTGAACCCGGTCGACCGCGAAGAGTCGATGATCGCCAAGCAGATGCAGGTCGCCAACCTCATCAACATGCACCGGGTGCGCGGTCACCTGATCGCCGACCTCGACCCGCTGGCGGCCGAGCCGCCCGAGATGCACGCCGAGCTGGACCCCGCCACCTACGGCCTCACCATCTGGGACCTCGACCGCGAGTTCCTGACCGGTCTGGAGCAGAGCGTGTACGCCCCGGTCGGCGGCAAGGAGCGCATGAAGCTCGGCGACATCCTGCACACGCTGCGCGATGCGTACTGCCGGACGATCGGCATCGAGTACACCCACATCCAGAGCGTCGAGGAGAAGCGCTGGATGCAGGAGCAGGTCGAGGGCGCCAAGAGCACCATCGACCTCGACGAGCAGCGGCACATCCTCGACCGCCTGAACGCGGCCGAGGCGCTCGAGAAGTTCCTCGGCACGAAGTTCGTGGGGCAGAAGCGGTTCGGGCTCGAGGGCGCCGAGTCGCTCATCCCGATCCTCGACGCCATCCTCCAGCGAGGCGCGGACGAGGGGCTGCGCGGCGCCACGCTCGGCATGGCGCACCGCGGTCGCCTGAACGTGCTGGTCAACATCGTGGGCAAGTCCCAGGAGCAGCTGTTCAAGGAGTTCGAGGGCTGGGTCGACCCCGACTCGATCCAGGGCTCGGGCGACGTGAAGTACCACCTCGGCCAGACCGGCGTCTTCACCTCGCGCAAGGGCAACACCATCCCGGTCGAGCTGGCGGCGAACCCGAGCCACCTCGAGGCCGTGAACCCGGTCGTCGAGGGCATGGCCCGCGCGCAGATGGACCAGATCCCGTACGACCGGAGCTTCCGCTTCCCGGTGCTGCCGGTCCTGATGCACGGCGACGCCGCGTTCGCCGGCCAGGGCGTCGTGGCCGAGACCCTGAACCTGTCGCTGATCAAGGGCTACCGGGTCGGCGGCACGATCCACGTGATCATCAACAACCAGCTCGGCTTCACCACCTCGCCCGACGCGGCGCGCAGCAGCGAGTACTGCACGGACGTGGCGAAGACGGTGCAGGCCCCCATCTTCCACGTGAACGGCGACGACCCCGAGGCCTGCGTCCGGGTCGCGAACCTGGCGTTCGCCTACCGCCAGCGGTTCCACAAGGACGTCGTGATCGACATGGTCTGCTACCGGCGGCACGGCCACAACGAGGGCGACGACCCGAGCTACACCCAGCCGCTGATGTACCGAGCGATCGACCAGCGGCGCAGCGTCCGCAAGCTCTACACCGAGACGCTGGTGCGCCGTGGCGACATCTCGCTCGAGGAGGCGGAGGAGGCCCTCGCCGACTTCAACGTGAAGCTCCAGGGCGTCCTCGACGAGACCCGGGAGCAGGCGCCGTCGAGCGAGGCGAGGGCTCGGCCGCACCCGCCCGCCATCGGCGTCCTCCCGCACGTCGAGACCGGCGTGTCCCGGGCCGTGCTCGACAAGGTCTACACGGCGCTGTCGACGGTGCCCGAGCGGTTCACCATCCACCCGAAGCTCGCCAAGCAGTTCGAGACCCGCAACAAGATGTGGGCGGCCGGCGAGGTCGACTGGGCCCTCGCCGAGTCGTTCGCCATCGGCACGCTGCTGGCCGAGGGGACGTCGGTCCGCTTCTCGGGCCAGGACACCCGCCGGGGCACGTTCTCCCAGCGGCACTCGACCCTCGTCGACTACGAGACGGGCGAGGAGCACCTGCTGCTCAAGGCGATGTGCGGCGACGACACCGAGTTCTGGATCTACGACTCGCTGCTCTCGGAGTACGCCGCCCTCGGGTTCGAGTACGGCTACTCGGTGGTGAACCCGCAGGCGCTCGTGGTGTGGGAGGCGCAGTTCGGCGACTTCATGAACGGCGCGCAGATCATCATCGACCAGTTCATCGTGTCGGCCGAGGACAAGTGGCACCAGACGTCGGGTCTCGTGATGCTCCTCCCCCACGGCTACGAGGGTCAGGGCCCCGAGCACAGCTCCGCCCGCATCGAGCGCTTCATGTCGCTGGCCGCCGAGGACAACATCCAGGTCGTCAACGCCACGACGGCGGCGCAGTACTTCCACCTGCTCCGCCGCCAGATGCACCGCAGCGTGCGGAAGCCGCTCATCGTGTTCACGCCGAAGTCGGGGCTCCGTGCGAAGTCGTACCGGTCGAGCGTCGACGAGCTCCTCCACGGCAGCTTCCTGGAGCTGATGCCCGAGCGGTCCCCGATCGACCCGGGCTCGGTGACCCGGCTCGTGCTCGCGTCGGGCAAGGTCGGCCACGAGGCGATCACCCGCCGCGACGAGCTGGGCGCGCCCGTCGCCGTCGCCCGTGTCGAGCAGCTCTTCCCGTGGCCGTTCGAGGCGATCGCCGAGGAGCTGTCCCGCTACCCGAACTGCCGCGAGATCGTGTGGCTCCAGGAGGAGCCGGAGAACATGGGCCCGTGGAACGGCGTGAAGGGCCGTCTCTACGAGGCGCACGGCGACCAGTACACGATCCGTCGGGTCAGCCGTGAGGACTCGGGCAGCCCCGCCACCGGCAAGGCGGCGATCCACGCGCAGGAGCAGGCAGAGCTGCTCGACCGCACCTTCGCCCCCTTCTGACGCCCCCACTCCCCACCCCACTCCCGTTCTGTGTCGTGAGACGCTCCAGATCTGGCGCTGTTCTGTCGCGCAACATCGTGGACACTCGTGTCGCGGGACATCGTGGACAGTCAGGATCGTAGGCGTGGTTGGCGGGGGCCTCCTCGGCGTCGGCCGGAGGGCTGGTACACGCGGGTGTGG
>JAEZFI010000059.1 GCA_023437745.1 Actinomycetes bacterium | reverse complement strand
TGGTCAGCGTCGTGGAGCCGTCCGCCTCGACCAGGAGCGTGTCCTCGACGCGGACGCCGCCGTGAGGATGGAGGTAGACCCCCGGTTCAACGGTGACGACGTGACCGGCGGCGAGCGTATCACCGGACGAACGACCCACCCGCGGGGCCTCGTGGATGTCGAGGCCCACGCCGTGCCCCGTGCCGTGGGTGAAGGCGTCGCCCCAGCCGGCGGCGTCGATGACCCCTCGGCAGGCCGCGTCGACCTCGGCGGCGGTGACCCCGGCGCGCACCGCGGCGACCCCGGCCGCCTGGGCCTCGGTGACCACCTCGACCATCCGCTCCTGCATGGACGACAGTGCGCCGACGGCGATCGTGCGGGTCATGTCGGAGTGGTAGCCGTCGACGAGCGCACCGAAGTCGAGGACGACGAGGTCCCCCTCGACGATCGTGCGGTCGGACGGCCGGTGGTGCGGCCGGGCACCGTTCGGCCCGGAGGCGACGATCGTCTCGAAGCTCACGTCGGCGGCACCGAGACGCCGCATCGCGGTGTCGAGCTCGAGGCCGAACTCGCGCTCCGAGGGCGACGACCCGAGCAGGGGGCGCACCTCGGCGAGGGCCGCGTCGGCGATGCGGGCGGCCCGGTGGATGCGGGCCACCTCGCCGGCGTCCTTGACCAGACGGAGGGCTTCCACCTGCCCCGTCGTGGCGACCACCTCGACCGACGACAGGTGGCGCTCCACGTAAGCGGTTGCGTCCGCCCAGCTGAGGTGATCGGACTCCAGGCCCACACGGGCTGCGTCGCCGGCCGCCGCCACGATGCGGGCCGGCTGCGCCACGTTCTCCACCACGACCTCGGCGGCGACGCCGGCGTCCGCGAGCTGCTGGGCCGCCTGGTCGCCGTAGCGCCCGTCGGTCACGAGCACGGCGCTGTCGGGTCGCACCACCAGCACGCCGGCGCTCCCGGTGAAGCCGGTGAGGTAGCGGACGTTCGGGAGGTGGGTGACGATCAGCGCGTCGAGCTCCTCCACGGCGAACCGGTCGCGCAGGCGGTCGAGGCGAGAGGCCGTGTCCATCGGCGGCAGCGCCTCGGCGGCGGGCACGCGGGCGTCCACGCTCATCCGCGTGCCAGCAGGACGGCGACGCCCTCGACGGCGAGGCGGTACCCCTCGCCCCCGAACCCCTCGATCACCGCCGTGGCCACGGGCGAGATCACCGAGGTCCGGCGCCACGGCTCGCGGGAGTCCGGGTTCGAGATGTGCAGCTCGACGATGGGACCGTCGAACGAGGCCAACGCGTCATGCAGGGCCCACGACGAGTGCGTGAAGGCACCACCGTTCACGATGATCGCCGCGTGGACGCCGCGAGCTGCGTGCACGCGGTCGACCAGGTCGCCTTCGTGGTTGGACTGGTGGTGGTCCAGGGTGAACCCGAGCGACTCGGCGGTGGTCCGCGCCAGGTCGGCGTGGTCCTCGATCGTCGCGGTGCCGTAGATCTCCGGCTCGCGGTCGCCCAGGAGGTTCAGGTTCGGGCCGTTCAGCAGCAGGATCGAGGGCGCAGGCACCCGCTCAGGCTATGCCGACCCCGCCCGGCACCCACGCCCGGTTCTGTCGCGCAGGGCGTGACGCCGGCGTCACGCCCTACGCGACAGAATGGATCAGCGCACCGCGGTCAGGGCGTCGCGGAGGATCGACTCGTCGATGTCCGTCACCGGTTCGACGCCACGGGGGCCGTCGAGCACGAAGGTGACACCGCGGGTCGCCTTCTTGTCACGACCGAACAGGGCGAGGAGCTCGTCGTCGCCCAGCCCCGCCGGGAGGCGGCCCGGCAGGTCGTAGGCGCCGACGACCCGGCGGTGCTCCGCCACTGCGTCCTCGTCGATCCGACCCAACCGGCGCGCCACCTCTGCCGCGTACACGAGACCGATGGCGACGGCCTCGCCGTGCCGGAGGTCGTACGTCCCGGCGGTCTCGATGGCGTGGGCCAGCGTGTGCCCGTAGTTGAGGATCGCCCGGCGGCCGCCCTCGCGCTCGTCGGAGGCCACGACGTCGGCCTTGATCCGCACGCACGCCGCCACGCGCTCGTCGAGCGGCAGGTCGTCGAGCCGACCGCCGCCGAGCCAGTGGTACTTCGCCAGCTCGCCCAGGCCGCACCGGTACTCACGGGGCGGCAACGTCTCGAGGGTCTCGGTGTCGCACAGCACCGCTGACGGCTGCCAGTAGGTCCCGACGAGGTTCTTGCCCTCCGGGAGGTTCACGCCGGTCTTGCCGCCGATCGCGGCGTCGATCTGCCCGAGGAGCGTCGTCGCGACGTGCACGACGGGCAGCCCCCGGTGGTAGATCGACGCGGCGAAGCCGGCGACGTCGGTGACCAGCCCACCGCCCACGCCGACGACGCAGTCGGCTCGGGTGAACCCGCGGTCGGCGAACCGCCGGCAGAGGTCCTCCACGGTGGTGAGCGACTTGCTCGCCTCGCCGTCGCCGATCTCGAACACCTCGTGCGGCACCCCCGGATCGACGGTCCATCCGATGCCCGGCTGCGTCACGACGGCGACGCGCCGGGTCCCGTCGGGCAGCACGCCGGCCAGCTCCTGGCGAGCGCCGGCGCCGACGAGCACGGGATAGCTGCGGTCGCCCAACGGGACGTCGACGGTGATCACGGCGTGCCATTCAAGACGGCGAGCACGGCCCGCGTCGAAGCGCCGGGCCCCGACCTCCCGACGTCGACCCGCGTCGTGGCCAGCGCCTCGTACAGGGGTCCGCGCTCCGAGCGCAGGCGCCGCAGGGTCCCCTCCGGGTCGCCCTCCATCAGGGGGCGGACCGTTCGGGACGCGCGCAGGCGGGCGAGGACGACGTCGTCCTCGGCGTCCAGCCAGACCACGACGGCCCCTTCGGCGAGCAGCGCTCGGCTCTCGGGGTCGGTCACGACACCACCTCCGCACGCCAGCACCACCGGGTCCGGGCGCTCGAGGACCGCTCGCAGCGCAGCCCGTTCGTGCCGCCGGAAGCCCGCCTCGCCCTCCTCGGCGAAGATCGACTCCACGGACCGCCCCGCCCGCTGCTCGATCTCCGCGTCGAGGTCCACGACCTCACGCGAGAGCTCATTGCCGAGCCGCCGCGCCACCGTCGACTTGCCCACGCCGGGCAGTCCCACGAGCGCGAGGTGACGATCCACCCGCCGGAGACTACGGCCGGTCAGAAGTAGGTGACGGCGTCGCTGCCGTTGCCCCGCCCCCAGCGGAGGAGGCAGGCGCCCATCTCGACCCGCAGCTGGTGGGGGTCGGTGCCCGGGATCTCGAGGATGACCTGATCGCCACCCGGTTGCGTGACGAAGAGGGCGGCCGCATCGGAGCCGATGCGCAGCGAGTGGGTGAACATCACCTCGTCCACGCCCGCCACCTCGAAGGCGTCGATGTCGGAGGGCGCCAGCTGCAGCGACCAGCTCCCGAACCCGGAGGTCGTGAGGCGGAGCCCGTCGGCGTCGACGTGCAACGTGACGTGCTTGCGGCGCTTCGCACCGGCTGCCGTGCCGCCCAGCACCGTCACGTGCTTGATCGGCTGGGGCCAGTCGTCGCCCATCGCGTCCTGCAGCTGCTCGGGGAGCTCGCCGAGCACGAGGTCGAGCGCCTCGTCCATCTGGTCGCTCGCCTCGCTCGCCTCGGCCGTCCCCGGCGCGGGTTCCACGATCTCGGCGTCCACCGGCTCCTCGACGGCGGACGGCAGCTCGGCCTCCACCGGGGGCCCGGGCGACGGAGCCCGCCCGGCGATGAGGGGCACGTCGGACCCGGCGTCGGCGGCCGTCGGGAGCGACGGGGGCGACGGGGGCGACGGCGGTGCCGACCGCTCGCCGTCCAGGGTCGCGGCCGGCGCCTCGGGATCGACCACGGGCACGCTCTCGGTCGTGGTGTCGAGGAGGTCCTCGGCGGCGTCCACCGACACGGCGGCCGGCGGGAGCACCTCGTCGGCCGTGGGCGCCGCCTCGGAGGGGGCGTCGACCGCCGGCGCCGCCGGCGGCCAGCCACCGGTGAGCACGCCGAGGACGGCATCGCGGAAGTCCTGAGGCCAGCCCACCAGCACGGCGAGGTCCCCGACCACCCTGATCTCGATGGCGTCCAGCGGCAGCGGCAGGCCCTCGAGGAGGTCCAGCCCCACGACGTCGCTCAGCAGGACGCGGGCAGGCTCGACGTTCTCGTCGTTGCCCACGAAGAGCAGGACCTCGGGGGTCACGACGAAGACGGTGTCCACGATCGGTGCACCCTGGGGCCCCACCCGCATCCAACCGACGGCGGCCGACACCACCACGTCATCCGCGGGGTAGCGCCGAGCCAGCTGGTCTGCGGCCTCGGTGACCCACTCCGCAGCATGCCCGACCCGACCGACGACACCGTCGAGGAAGGTCACCCTGACAGCATGGCCGATGGGACGGCGGACGCGCAGGTCGGGGTCGATCGGGACGAGCGACACGTCAGTCGGCCCGCAGGAAGTCGCCCGAGCCGTCCTCGTCGGCACCGCTCGCCTCGGCGGCGGCCACGGCCTGGGCGGCCTTCGGACTCAGCATGGACAAGCCGACGTTGACGTCGTAGCCGTCCTCGGCGGCCGACCAGGCGCCAGCGGCCTCCGCACCCGGCTCCTCGACGGAGGGGTAGCTCTCGGGGGCGAAGGGGTCGTCGGTGAGCCCCGAGATCGTGAGGCTCGGGAGGGCGAGGCCCTCGTCGTCCTCGAGGTCGGCGGTCCCGGCGTCGAATGGGTCGAACTCACCGAACGGGTCATCGGCCACAGGTGCCGGGGCCACCTCGTCGAGGGACGGATGGCGGGTCGGCAGCTCGGGCAGGCCGGGCACGGCGGGCACGGGTGCGGACTCGACCACCGCCGTCCCCACGTTCACGAAGCCGGCGTGGAGCAGCGCCCGCACCAGGCGGCAGGCCGGCAGCTCGCCGAGCCCGAGGCCCTCAGCGAGCGTCGTCACCGTCGCGCCGCTGCCCACGGCGACGATCGACGTCCAGCAGGCCTGGTCGACGACCACCTCGGGGTGCGGCAGCTCGGCGGCGAGCGTGACCCACGAGTTCATCGACGGCACGACCGCCACGATGTCCCGCCACTCGGCCAGGTAGGACTCGGCCCGGTCGAGCACCGCACCCACCGGCGCCGGGTCGAGCGGGCTCGGGCACAGCGCCTCGGCCTCGAAGATGAACGAGCCCGTCTCGTACCGGAGGACGTCGAACACGATGTCGACCAGGTCGACCGCGGTGGGGTCGCCCGACGTCGAACCCCCCACGAGGTCACCCGTCGACAGCCACAGGCTGGACGAGCCGCGCTCGCCGTTCACCACGAGGCGACCGGTCTTGCGGGAGTTGGCAAGCAGACGCAGGACGTCGGCGAGAGCGAAGGAGTCGATGGTTCCCTGGAGCGCCACGATCATTTCCTCCTGAGGGGTCGGGCAACACTGATCCATCGGCACGCGATGACCCCCGGATGAAGAATAAATTGGGTCTTTTGGCTCAGGATGCGGCGAGCGCCGCCAGCGCGCCCGCGCGCATGGCTGCGACGGGCGCGTCGACCCCGGTCCACGACTCGAACGCGAGCCCCGCCTGACCCACCAGCATGCCCAGGCCGTCCACGCCGCGGGCACCCACGCTGCGGGCCATCGCGAGCAGCGGGGTCTCGAGCGGGTGGTAGACGATGTCGACCACGACCTGCGACGGGCGGAGGACGGACGCCTCGAGTGGCGACCGTCCGTCGGCCCCCATCCCCACGGACGTGGCGTTCACGACGAGGTCGCAGTCGGAGACCTCGGCTGCCTCGGCCACCCGGGCCACGCCGGGCGCCAGCGCCACCACGTCCGCCGCGCGCTGCGGCGTGCGGTTGACGATCCGGACCTCCGAGGCGCCGGCGTCCGCCAGCGCGACCGCGATCGAGCGGGCCGCCCCCCCGGCACCGAGCACCGCGACCGAGCGGCCCGACACCTCGAACCCGGGGTCGTGTCGCAGCGCGGCGACGAGGCCCTCGCCGTCCGTCGACCGGCCGACCAGCTCGTCGCCCTCCCATGCCACGCAGTTCACCGCGCCGAGGCGGGCCGCCGACGGCGTGCACCGGTCCACCGCCCGGGCCACGGCGTCCTTGTGCGGCATGGTCACGGAGAGCCCGCCCAGATCCAGCACCCGCATCGCGTCGAGCGCGGCGGGGGCGTCGCCCGGCGCCACGGTGAACGCCACGAAGACCCAGTCGAGCCCGGCGACGGCGAATCCGGCGTTCATGATCGCCGGGGAGAGCGAGTGTGCGATCGGGTCGCCGATCACCCCCGCGACCCGTGTGCGCCCGGAGGGCACCGGCAGGGTCACACGCCCGTCGCTCAGAACACGCCCTCGGCCTGCGCCTTGTTCTTGGCGTTGATGAACTCGTTCTCCGAGGCGGTGAAGAAGTGGGTCGCCGGGCTCCGGGACACGAGCACGTAGTAGATCCAGTCCCCCTGCGCCGGCGCGATCGCCGCCTTCAGGGAGGCCTGCGACGGCAGCGCGATGGGCGTCGGCGGCAACCCGGGGTTCTTCCGCGAGTTGTAGGGCCCGGGCGTCTCGAGGTCGGTCTTCGTGATGTCACCGGCGCGCTTGTCGAGCCCGTAGAGGATCGTGGCGTCGATGCCGAGGATCTCGCCGGTGTCGAGGCGGTTGTTGATCACGCGGGCGATCTTCGGCTTCTCCTCCTCGGGGTCGCCCGCCTCCCGCTCGATGAGCGACGCGATGATCACGAGGTCGTAGGCCGACCTCCCCGACAGCGCCTCCGCCCGCCCGTAGCCCAGCTCGTCGAGCACGTCGGCCTGCTGGTCCGCGAGGGTCTGCAGGATGAGCTGGGCCGATGCGTCCTTGGCGAACCGGTAGGTGTCGGGGGCCAGCAGGCCCTCCCACCGGCGGTAGATGTTGGGCTCGTTCGCCGCCTGGGGCGGCAGGTACTTGGAGGTGATCGACCCCGAAGCCAGCGTGGCGGTCAGCGATTCGACGGTGACGCCGGGGAACGTGTCGGCGATGCGTCCCAGCGCGTCCACGAGCCGCAGGCCCGGCGGGATCTGGAGCGACAGGTCGTCCGGCGGCACCGGTCCGGCCGCGAGGACCTCGGACGCCTCGGACATCGACGAGTTCTTGCGGAACTGGTCGTAGATGCCGGCCTTCCACTCGCCCCCGACGCCGCGGATCTTGGCGTACCAGCCGAAGACCGAGGCCGACGTGATGATGTCCTCGTCCTCGAGGATGCCGGCGATCGTGTCGAGCGAGGCGCCACGGGGCACCTCCACGGAGGCGACCTGCTCGCCCTGCTCACCGGGCGGGTCGATCTGGCGCATCGCCCACACGAGGGAGAACCCGGCCACGATCGCGAGCGCCATCGCCACCGTGATCACGCCGTAGAGCACACGCCGTGCCACGGGCGACTGGAGGCGGATCGGGACGAACTCCTCGTCCGGATCGAGGTAGGCGTCCTCGAACTCGTACACGGGCTCGGGGCGGGCGGGTCGGCGACGGGGGTCAGACGACGGGGGTGAGCTCACGGAAGGGGTTCCTCGGGGTCAGCGGCGGACCGACGGCGGTCCAGCCATGCCTGCAGCATCACCGCCGCAGCGATCTGGTCGACCACTCGACGCCGGGCCTCGGGCCGCATCCTCATCTCGACGATGGATCGCTGCGCGGTGACGGTGGTCAGCCGCTCATCGTAGGTCTCGACCGGCACCGGGAGGGTGGCACGGAGCTCCTCGGCCTCCTCCTGCGCCGCCTGCGCGGCAGGTCCCGCCTCGCCGCTGAGCTGGTACGGCATCCCGATCACGACGATCTCCGCCTCCCACTCGTCGACCAGCTCGGCGATCGCGCGGTGGGTGCGCGCCTGGTCCTTCGAGCGCTGGACGACGTCCACGGGCGTGGCGACCGTCCCGCCGCTGTCGGACACGGCGATCCCGATCCGCTTGGAGCCGAGGTCGACTCCGAGGGCCCGCATCAGCTCACCGAGAGCGCGGCTCGCACCATCTCGAGGGCTTCGTCGAGGTGCTCGGGGAGGCGACCGCCCGCGGTGGCCACCTCGGCGCCCTTGCCGCCACCGCCGCCGACCTTGGCCACCGCCGGGGCGATCAGCTCACCGGCGTTCAGCCCGCTCGACGGGTCGACGGCAGCGACCAGCGCGACCCCCTTGCCACCGGGCGACGAGCCGAGCACCACCGCCCGCATCCCGGGCCGGTCGCGCAGCGAGAGGGCGAGGTCGCGCACCTCGTCACGGGTCGTCGCGTCGATGCGGGCCACGAGGACGCCGTCGACGGCCTGGTCGACGAGGCTGCCGGCCGACGCCTGCGCCACCTGGCGGCGGAGCGCGGCGATCTCGTCGCGTGCCGCGGCCAGCTCGGCCAGCCGCTTCGAGATGCCACCGGCGAGGTCGTCGGGCGGGACGCCGACCAGCGCTGCCGCCTCGGCCACCTTCTGCTCCTCGGCGCGAAGGCGGTCGATGGGACCGAAGCCGGTGACCGCCTCGAGGCGACGGATGTTGGAGCCGATCGAGCCCTCGGCGACGATCTTCACGGCGCCGATGTCGCCGGTGGCCCGGACGTGCGTGCCGCCGCACAGCTCGATGGAGTGCCGCCCCGCCTCGAGCACTCGGACGAGGTCGCCGTACTTGTCACCGAAGAACGCGATCGCCCCCATCTCGGTCGCCTCGGCCTTGGTCGTCTCGAAGTGGCGGACCGGGTCGTTGGCCAGCACCTCGCCGTTGACGAGGTCCTCGACCCTGCGGATCTCCTCGGGGGTCATGGCCTGGTAGTGGCTGAAGTCGAAGCGGAGCCGGTCGGGCGCCACCATCGAGCCCTGCTGCTTGACGTGGTCACCCAGCACCTCTCGCAACGCCCAGTGGAGCAGGTGCGTGGCCGTGTGGTTGCGGCGGATCGCGGCGCGCCGGTCTTCGTCGATCGAGAGGGTCGCCTCCTGCCCCGCCTCGAGCTCGCCCTCGATCTGCTCGACGACGTGCCGGGTCAGGCCGGGCACCGCCGAGTTGGTGTCGACGATGCGCGCCCGACCCGTGGCGGTCTGGATCCAGCCCGTGTCGCCCACCTGACCGCCCGACTCGGCGTAGAAGGGCGTGCGGTCGGCGACGATCGCGTCCGGGGTGACGGCGAGCAGCACGCCCTTGGTGGCGTGCTCCTCGCGCCCGACGAACTCGGTCGGCCCGTGCTGCTCGACCAGCTCCACGAAGACGGACGTGTCGGTCGCGCCGGCGGCGTCCTTGCGTGCGTCGCGGGCGCGCTGGCGCTGCGCGGCCATCTGCGCGGCGAAGCCCTCGGTGTCGAGCGTGACGTTGCGCTCGGCAGCGACCTCCGCCGTCAGCTCGAGGGGGAAGCCATAGGTGTCGTGCAGCTGGAAGGCGACGTCGCCCGCCAGCACGCCCCCCGCACCCGACCGCTCCAGCGCCTCGTCGAGGATGGCGGAGCCCGTCTTGAGGGTCTCGCGGAAGCGGATCTCCTCCCGCTCGACCACATCGCGGACGTACGAGTGGCTCTCGACGACCTCGGGGTAGTCGGCGCCCATGATCCGCACGACGGCGTCGACCATCCCGGGCAGCACGATCGACTCGACGCCGAGCAGGTAGGCGTGGCGGACCGCACGACGGAGGATCCGGCGCAGGACGTAGCCGCGGTCCTCGTTCGACGGGAACACGCCGTCGGACACCAGGAACGTGACGGTGCGGGCGTGCTCGGCGACGATGCGCAGGCTGACGTCGGTGCGCTCGTCCGTGCCGTAGGCGACGCCGGACGCCGCCTCGGCCTCGGCGATCAGCGCCCGGATCTCGTCGAGCTCCCACACCGAGTCGACGCCCTGCAGGACCGACAGCACGCGCTCCAGTCCCGCACCGGTGTCGATCGACGGCTTGGGCAACGGCTGCATCGAGCCATCGGGCAGCTGCTCGAACTGCATGAACACGAGGTTCCAGATCTCGACGAACCGCTCCTCGCCGCCGTGTGCAGGGCCGCCGTCGGCCCCGTACTCGGGTCCCTTGTCCCAGAAGATCTCGGAGCTGGGGCCGCAGGGGCCCACGTCGCCCATCTTCCAGAAGTTGTCCTCGTCGAGCCGCTGGATGCGTTCCGCCGGCACGCCGACCCGGTCGCGCCAGATCACCTCGGCCTCGTCGTCGGTCGTGTGGACCGTGACCCACAGGCGGTCGGGGTCCAGGCCGAGGGTGCCGGTGACGAACTCCCACGCGAACGGGATGGCGTCGTCCTTGAAGTAGTCCCCGAAGCTGAAGTTGCCCAGCATCTCGAAGAACGTGAGGTGGCGCGAGGTGCGCCCGATCTCGTCGAGGTCGTTGTGCTTGCCGCCCGCCCGCACGCACTTCTGGACCGAGGTGGCGCGGCGATACGGCGCCACCTCCTCCCCCACGAAGTAGGGCTTGAACGGGACCATGCCGGCGACCGTGAAGAGGACGGTCGGGTCGTGCGGGATCAGGCTCGCCGAGGGGACGACCGTGTGGTCCCGCGCCGCGAAGAAGTCGAGGAACGCCCGACGCAGCTCGTTGGCGCGGAGGACTCGTGCGGGCGAGGGGTCTGCAAGCATGGTGGTGTCAATCTAGTGGTGGCCGCTGCAGGCGCAGCCGTTCCCGCAGCTCCGACTCCCGGCGCTCCCGGGCCGTGCGACCGTCCGACACCGCCGCCGTCCACCGCTCCCGTGCGGCCCGACCGGTGCGCACGGCGCCGTCCCTGACCGTCGGGGGCACCACTCGGTCCACCGTCGCCTTGACCTTGCGGCCCGCCGCCACGGTCCCGGCGGCGCCGGTGGCCGCGCCCACGCCGAACCAGATGATCCGCTTGAACATGTGTCGCTCTACCTCAGATGTCGGAGTCGGTGGCCCTGCGGGTCCGGAGCCGGCGCGCCGCGCTGCGGGTCCCCGACGCCGCGGCGGCGCCCTTGATCACCGGGTTCGCCAGCACCCGCAGGGCGGCGTCGGCTCGCTCGGACACGTTGTCGGCCGTGTGGATCAGTCGGTCGAGGCGGTCCACCTGGGAGGCGGCGATCGCCGTGGACTCGGCCGCGTGGTCGGCCGCCCGGACGAGGCGGGACTCCGTGGTCTCGATCACCGATCTCAGCTCCTTCACGGTGCGGTCCAGGCGAGCGCAGACGACGGCCAGCACCGCGGTGGCGACCAGCGCCACGAGTCCGCAGAGGATCGCCGCCAGCTCGACCCCGCTCACCCGAGCATCTCCGGCGGGAGCTTGCGCTCGGTGGTGAGCGCCGTGGCCAGGTCGTCGCAGACCGCCCGGGACTTCGGGGCCCGGGCGAGGTAGCCGGCCGCCTGACCGAGGATGTAGCGGGCCTCGGGCATGCCGACCGACTCGACGGCCCGGGCCGCAGCGTCGGCGATGAGCAGGGCGCGGGGGTCGGCCGGCCCGATGTCCTCCGACGCGAAGATCGCCATCCGCCGGGCGACGAACCGCGGGTCCTCCCCTGCGTCCAGCATGTGCACCATCCACGCCATGGCCTGCTCCGGATCGGAGTGGCGCATCCACTTGATGAACGCGCTCGCCGAGTCGTAGTGGGCGCCCGTGCCGTAGCGGAGGTCGCCCGCTCCCAGGCCCTCACGCACGTCGTCGGCGGTCACCGTGCGGTCGCCCCGCCCGGCACCCGCGGCGACCGCCATCTCGAGGGTGGTCAGGGTCTTCCGGGCGTCGCCGTCGCTGGTCGTGGTGAGGACCTGCAGCGCCTCCGGGTCGATCGTGACGCCGATCCGATCCCCCGCCCGACGGACCACGTCCGTGAGGGCGTCGCCGCTCAGCGGCTCCAGCCGCACGACCGTGCACCGCGAGAGCAGCGGCCCCACGAGCGTCGCCCACGGGCTCTCGGTGGTCGCGCCGATCAGGGAGATGAGCCCGCTCTCGACGGACGGCAGCAGCGCGTCCTGCTGGGTCCTCGTGAAGCGGTGGATCTCGTCGAGGAACACGACCGTGCGCCGACCGTGCGCACCGAGGAGGTCGGCTGCGGCCGCCGTGACCTTCCGGATGTCGGCGACCGTGGCCGAGACGGCCGAGAGCGGGACGCCGTGGTCTCGGCGGGCCGACACGATGAGTCGGGCGATCGTCGTCTTCCCCGAGCCCGCCGGACCCCAGAGGATCACGGACGGGAGGCGCGGTGCGTCGACGAGCTTCCGGAGCGAGCCCCGGGGCCCCACCAGCGCGTCATGGCCGATCACCTCGTCGAACGAGGCTGGGCGGAGTCGCTCGGGCAGCGGCGCCAGCGTGGCCAGGCGATCCTCGGCAGCGGCGTCGAAGAGGTCGGCGGGCACGCCGACACGCTACTGCCGGGGTCCGACGGTTCCGGGTCCACCGACGGCCCGCCCGACTTGACCGGGCGGTCAAGTCGTGAGGACCATGGCGCCATGCCGTACGACCCCTGGTCACCGGAGGTCCTCGAGGACCCGTACCCCCACTACGCCTGGCTGCGCGAGCACTCCCCCGTCCACCACGTCGAGGAGCACGACATCTGGGTCGTGAGCCGGTACGCCGACCTCGTCTCGGCGGTGCGGAACGTGGGCGTGTTCTCGTCCAACCAGGGCAACAGCTACGAGCGACGTCCCGTCCCGATGCTCGTCGGGTTGGACCCGCCCGAGCACACACGCCTCCGCCGTCTCGTCGCCCGCCAGTGGACGCCGAGAGCGATCCGCCTGCTCCAGCCGCGCATCGAACGCCTCGTCGGCGACATCCTCGACGCCGCCCTGGCCAAGGGCGAGTGCGACTTCCTCGCGGACGTCTGCGAGCCGCTCCCCGTCACCCTGATCGCCGAGATCATGGGCGTGCCCACGGAGGACTGGGAGGCGTTCCGCCGCTGGTCCGACGCGACGGTGGCGCAGATGGCAGGGCCGCCCACCGACGAGAACGAGGCCCAGATCGTCGAGTTCGCCATGTACTTCCTCGAGCTCGTGACCCGGCGTCAGGCCGAGTTCGACTCGGGCGCCGTCGACATCGACGACCCGAACGACATGGTGGGCGTGCTCTTCGGCCGCACCCCGGACGGCGACCGGCTCGCCCCCGAGGAGATCGTGGCGATGTGCGTGCTGCTGATCGTCGCGGGCAACGAGACGACGACGAACCTGATGGCCAACATGGGCGTCGAGGTGCTCGCCCAGCGCCCCGAGACCTGGGCGCAGGTCCGTGCCGACCGCAGCCTGCTGGCGCCGCTCATCGAGGAGTCGCTCCGGTTCATCTCCCCGGTCCAGGGGCTGTACCGGAACACGCTGTCGGAGGTCGAGCTCGCGGGGACCACGATCCCCGAGGACAGCAAGGTCTTCCTCTGCTACGCGTCGGCCAACCGGGACGCCGCGCAGTGGCCCGATGCGGACCGGTTCCGACTCGACCGCTACCCCGCCGCCCCGAACGACGCCGACCACGTGGCCTTCGCGTCGGGCATCCACCACTGCCTCGGCGCGCACCTGGCGCGGTTGGAGGCGCAGGTGATGTTCGACCAGCTGGCCGAGCGCATGACGACGTTCGAGCAGACCGGTGCGCTGGTCCGGGGCGGCAACCCGTCGATCCGTGGCATCACGAGCCTCCCCGTGCGGATGGGCGGCGCGTGACCGGCGGCAGCTCCACGCAGGCGCCGGGGCCGACCGAGGTCCGGTTCACCACCCGCGACGGCCTCACGATCCACGCCGACGCGTGGGGTGACCCCGGCGCGCCCCCGGTGCTCCTCGTCCACGGCGGCGGGCAGACCCGGCACTCCTGGGGCGGGACCGCCGAGACGCTGGCCGAGCGGGGTTGGTACGCCGTCTCCTACGACCAGCGCGGCCACGGCCACTCCGACCGCTCGGCCGGCGGCCACTACGAGGTCGGCCACTTCGCCGCAGACCTCGCCGACGTGGTCCGCTCGTTCGAGGCGCCACCCGTGGTGGTCGGCGCGTCCCTGGGCGGACTCGCCGCACTGCTCGTGGACGGCGAGGAGGCGCACGGCGAGATGCGGGCGCTCGTCCTCGTCGACATCACCCCGCGCCAGGAGGCCAAGGGCGTCGACAGGATCATCGGCTTCATGCTCGACCGGGCCGAGGCCGGCTTCGAGAGCCTCGACGAGGTCGCCGACGCGATCGCCGCCTACCAGCCCCACCGCCGCCGGGCGACGAACCACGACGGCCTCCGCAAGAACCTGCGCCTGGACGACGACGGCCGGTGGCGATGGCACTGGGACCCTGCGCTGTTCAACGAGCGGTCCGGGCTGCGCTCGGCCCGCGTCGCCGATCGCTTCCTCCGCGCGGCTGCCGGCCTCGAGCTGCCCGTGCTCCTGGTGCGCGGCCGCCTGAGCGACCTGGTGAGCGAGGAGACCGCGCAGGAGTTCCTGGCTCTGGTGCCCCACGCCCGGTTCGTCGACGTGTCCGGCGCCGGTCACATGGTCGCCGGCGACCGGAACGACCGCTTCACGGATGCGGTGGTGGAGTTCCTCGACGACCTGCCCGAGTGATGCCCCGCCCGCCTCGTGGGCGGGTCAGCAGAACGCCATCGCCTCGTCGAGCCCGCGTTGCACAGCAGGGCTCAGGGCATCCGTGGTCGACAGGAGGTCCCGCATGACCGCCTTGACGCCCAGGTCCGCCACGACCCGATCGGCGAGGCACGGCGCGTCGGGCGCGAGACCCGGGTTCGCGGCGAGTGCCGAGCTCATCAGCCCCACGGCGGTGGGCACCCCGGCACAGCGGCTGAGGATGGCGTTGATGACGGTGCCGTCGTCGCCGAGCGCCTCGAGGTCGGCGAGCGAGTCGTCGGGGTAGCGAGAGTGGAAGTCGTCGGCCATGCACCGGCGCTCCTCGGCGTCGAGGGTCACGTCGACCTGGCTCTGGACGAACCCGAGGCGCACCGCCTCCACGAAGAGCTCACCGACCAGCCCCTCCGGCGTGCAGGCGTCGAAGGCGGTGGACACGAGCGCGTCGTCGGCCTCGGACAGCGACTCCGGGTCGGCCGCGGCGAGGCGCTTCGCCTCGGCGCTCAGCTTCGGCGTCACGGCACGGGCCGTGCAACCGACGACCCCGTCGACGTCGATGGCGTCGGAGAACAGGCCTTCGGACCGGAGGGCAGCCAGCATCGCGTCAGCCACCTCCCGCTCGTCCGAGGTGAGGTCGTCGAGCGGGATCTCGACCGGCCCGGTGGCCCTGGGCGCGGGGTCGTCCCCGCACGAGGCGAGGACGAGCGCCATCACCACGATCATCCAGTGCAACCCTCGGCGCGGCATCTCGACTCCTCCGTCGGCGGCACCATCTCCATCGGCGCCGTCGCGGAGGTCGTGAGGGCCTACCGGAACACGAAGCGGAAGATCTTCTCCTTCAGCGACGTGTAGGGCGGGTACAGGATCGACGGATCGGGCCGAGTGGGCTTGCGCACCACCGACTTATGGTGGCTGAACACGTCGAAGCCCGCCTTGCCGTGGTACGAACCCATCCCCGACGGGCCCACACCGCCGAACGGCAGGCCGTCGGGCAGGATGTGCACGACCACGTTGTTCACGCAGGCGCCGCCCGAACTGGTCCGGGCGAGCACGCGGTCGGCGACCGCCTCGTCCTTCGAGAACACGTAGAGGGCCAGCGGCTTCTCGCGCTCGTTGACGAACGCGATCGCCTCCTCCACGGAGTCGACCGAGAGCACCGGGAGCACTGGGCCGAAGATCTCCTCCGTCATGACCGGCGAGTCGAGGGCGGGGTCCACGATGATCGTCGGGGCGAGGTACTTCGACGTGGAGTCCCCGTCGCCACCGCACACGACCTGGCCACCGCTCGAGCCGATGAGGCCCATCAGGCGGCCGTGGTGGCGCTGCGACACGATGCGGCCGAGGTCGCTGGACGCCTTCGGATCGTCGCCGTAGAACTCGCGGATCTGCTCCACCATGAGGTCGACCAGGCGATCACGGACGCTGGCGTCGGCCAGCACGTAGTCGGGGGCGATGCAGGTCTGACCGGCGTTGATGTGCTTGCCCCACACGATGCGACGTGCGGCGACGGTGAGGTCGGCGTCGGCCGCCACGATCGTCGGGCTCTTGCCGCCGAGCTCGAGGGTGACCGGCGTGAGGTGCTTGGCCGCCGCCGCCATCACGACCCTGCCCACGTTGGTCGACCCCGTGAAGAAGATGTGGTCGAACCGCACCTCGAGCAGCGCCGTGGTCTCGGGCACGCCGCCCTCCACCACTGCGACGGCGTCGTCGTCGAGGTACTGCGGGATCAGACGAGCGAGCGTCGCCGCCGTGGCGGGCGCCAGCTCCGAGGGCTTCGCCACCACGCAGTTGCCCGCCGCGAGCGCCGCCGCCATCGGCTCGACCAGGAGCTGCACCGGGTAGTTCCACGGCGAGATGATGAGGGCCACGCCCAGCGGCTCGTGGATGATCTGGGCCGTGCCGGGGAGCGACAGCAGCCCCGGGAACATGCGGGTCGGCTCCATCCACCGCTCGAAGTGCTTGAGCAGGTGCTTGATGTGGAGGCGCGACACCCCGATGTCGGCCGCGAACGCCTCGGCCACGGGACGGCCGAGGTCCTCGGCGAGCGCGGCGACGAACGCCTGCTCGTGGTCCTTCATCATCGCGAGCAGCCCGCGGAGCTGCTGACGGCGCCACTCGACCGGCCGGGTGCGGCCCGAATCGAAGGTCTCGCGGAGCTCGCCGACCAGCTCGGCGTAGGACGCCGAGGCGGTGGACGAGGAGCTGGCTGCGGTGTCGGTCACGTGCGCGAGGTTACTCTTTCGCGTGGATGTCTCCGAGGCGTGGCGAGAGCTCGGGATGAGGCCCACCAGCTCGACGGAGGAGGTGCGACGGCAGTACTTCGCCAAGCTGCACCAGCTGCATCCGGACCGCTCCGACGCCCCCGACGCCACCGACGCCACGATCCGCCTGACGGCCGCCTACCGGATGGTGCAGGCCGATCTGCGACGCGCCCGCTCCACGAAGTCGAAGCGCCGGGTGATCCCGATCTCGGACGACCTCGCCGTCCCGGTGTCGATCGTCGGCGACGAGACGATCGCCATCGGCGCCACCATCGCCGACACCTTCGCGATCCTGCTGGAGACGGCCCCCCGGCTGGGCGAGCTGACCCACGCGGAACCGGGCTCGGCGCTGCTCTCGGTCCTCGTCGAGTTCCTCCACGGTCCCATCTGCCAGCTCCTGCTGACGCTCCACAGCCGCGCCGCGGGGATCACCGAGATCCGGTGCTCGGTCGAGTCCGTCGGCGGGGACCCTGCGCCACCGATCGACGCGGTGACCCGCCTGGTCATGACGACGATGGTCGCGGTCCGCACCGGCGACTGAGGCCACCTCCGCCCGCACCCCCGAACCTGGCCCCAAGACGGTGGGCGGGCACCCACA
>JAEZFI010000158.1 GCA_023437745.1 Actinomycetes bacterium | reverse complement strand
ACCCCTTCGAGGCGCTGCACCGGGGCGGCGGCTAGCCACGCCTCGCCGTCGCCCTGCCCGCTCGGGGTGATGCGCCACGTGGGCCCCTCGTCGACCAGCGACTCGAGCAGCGCGCGCCGCTGGTGGAACGGCAGCGTGTACGAATCGGCGCCGCCCAGGTGCAGGAGGTCGAACACCACGTACAGCGCCGGGACCTCCCGGGACCGGACGGCCACCTCCCGCGGGGCGGTCACCCCGAACCGCTGCTGCAACCGACCGAAGCTCGCCCTCCCGTCGTCGTCGAACGCGACGACCTCGCCGTCCAGGACGGCGGTGGCTGCCAGGTCCGAGAGACCGGCGAGCTCGGGGAACGAGGCCGTGACGTCCCGATCGGTGCGACTCCGAGCCCGCACCACGCCGCCGTCGATCTCGACGAGCACCCGCATGCCGTCCCACTTCGGCTCGAACGCCCAGCGCTCGTCGTCGATCGGCAGGTCGCCGGTGACGGCGCTCATCGGCGCGATGTGGGGAACGCTCACGCCGCTCAGCTCCCCCGATCCCACGAGAACGCGTCGAGCCCTGCGCCGTTGGCGTCGGGTGCCGGGTCGAGCCGGTTCGAGTCGAACGCCACGTCTCGCCCCGTCGAGCTCAGGGTCGATCCCGTGGCCGCGGCGGCGACCGTCGTGACCACGCCCGTGGTGCGGTCGGTGTGGCGCACCGTGCCGAGGGCACCGATCGTGAACGCGGCGCCCGACGCGATCTCGGTGGACACCACGTAGCGCCCGTCCGGGCTCTGCCCCGCGGCGATCGGGACCGCGGCGTTGCCCAGACCGACGGTCGAGCCGGTCTGGCGGTCGTACCTGGCCAGCGAACCGCTCACCACGGTGGGGGTGCCGAGCACCCACACGGTGTCGTTGGTGTACACGACGTCGCCGTCGTCGGCGAGCGCATGCACCCCGGCCATCGGGATCACGAAGGTGAAGGGCGGGGAGGACGACGCCTCGGCGACGGTCGCGAGCGAGGAGGGCACGCTCGTGTCGTGCAGCCGGAGCGAACCACCGTCGTCGAGGAGGACGAGGTTGCCGGTCGACGTCACCGCACGAGGCAGGTAGGTGTGCCCGACGGTGTCGGCCACCAGCCGCGTGAACGTGCCACCCACCCGACGCCACGAGACGGCGCCGGCGCTGCCGACCCCGGCGAGGTCGCCGAACGAGTGCAGCACCACGCGCGTCCCGTCGCTGCTGATCACCGGGTTCCCGGACGCGAAGTTCCCCGCCGTGACCCGGACCACGCCGCTCGCGGTCCAGAGGAACACGTCGGAGCCCTGGTTGTTGGCGTCGGCGCCCGCCAGGTCGGTCGCCGTGGACTCGAACGCCACCGCACCGTCGTCGGCCACGGTCGGGGTCGTCGCCGGGGCGTTGCCGCCGGTGAGGCGGAGCACGGTCCCCGTCGTGCGGTCCCAACGGAACACGTCGAGCCCCGGGCCGTTGCCGTCCGCACCGAGCGCGGTGGACGTGCTCGTGAACGCGACGTAGCGCCCGTTGCGCGACACCACCGCACCGCTCGACTCACCGCCCGCCAGGCTGCTCACCCGGCGCACCGCCGGCCCCGCAAGCAGGGTCGTGGTGGTGCTCGTCGAGGTCGAGGTCGTCGAGGTCGAGGTCGTCGAGGTCGTGGGGGCGGGCCCGCCTCCCCAGTTCGGCGGCGCGACGCACCCCGCCACCGTCGTCGCACCGACGCACGCGGCGACGGCCACCCTGATGCTGAGCCTCATCGTGTCCCCCTCGCGCCCGGGCGATCGAGCGGCCGAAGCCTAGATCCCGTGCCCCGGCGACGATGGTTGAGGCCACACGCGGGCGGGTAGGTCGGGGCGTGGACATCCGGAAGGACAAGGACGACGGCAACCTGGTCATCGCACTGGAGGGTGAGATCGATCTCCGGTCCTGGCCCCAGCTCGACGAGCTGGCCGAGGAGCTCCGAGGGCACGAGGGGCCGGTCGTCGTGGACGGATCGGCCGTCTCGTTCTGCGACTCGGTGGCGCTGCGGTTCTTCGTCGCCGTCCGCTCCAGCGTCCGCGATCTCCGGCTGCGCACACCGAGCCGGGAGCTGGAGGTCGTCCTCGACAGCGCCGGCCTGCTCGACGCCTTCCACCGCGAGTGACCTGACGGGTCGATCAGGTCAGCGACTCGACCAGGCGGCGGCGCACCGAGGCGGCCTCCTCCGGCGCCACGATGCTGGCGAAGAGCGCCGCGCCCGCAGCCACGGCGATCGCCGACGAGGCGTCCTCGGTGGTCAGCTCGGCGGCCGGGAGGCCGAACCCCGTCCACAGCGCGATCCGCAGGTCGTCGTGGTCGCGCAGCGCGGCGAGCAGTCCGGGCACGGCGGCCCGCACCTCCGGCCGGTCGAAGAGCTCGAACGCGCCGTCGACGAGCGCCGCCACCCAGCCGGCGTGATCGGTCCCCTCGAACCGGCTGAGGTCGGGAGCGAAGCCCAGGATCGCGTCCAACGCCAGGTGGGGGCGCGACGGCCAACGCCGGGCGATGGCGGCGCGGCTCACGCCGGACCGCTCGGCGATCCCGCGCACGCTCATCGCATCCCATCCCACCTCCACGAGGAGCTCGCGGGTGGCTGCGAGCACGCGCTCGTCGAGCTGCGGGTCCCGAGGCCGGCCGGCGGCGCGAGTGGCGGTGACGGAGGACATGGGCACATCCTGCCACCAGGCCACCCATCATTCCGATACCATTGGCCTCGGAACTCGGGAGGGAGGGCGATGCGCGTCGCCATCACTGGTGCGAACGGCTACCTCGGCGCCCATTGCACGTCGGCGATCGTGACGGCCGGCCACTCCGTCCGCGTCCTGGTGCACCCGGGCGACCCGTCGACCGCGCCGCTCGAGGCGCTGGGCGTCGAGCTGGACCCCGCCGACGTCGTCGTGGGCGACGTGTGCGACCCGGACAGCGTGGCACGCCTCCTCGACGGTTGCGACGCCGTGCTGCACGCGGCCGGGATCGTCGGCGTGGACGACCGCGACGAGGCGCTGATGTGGCAGGTCAACGTGCAGGGCACGGCCACCGTGCTCGCCGCCGCCGTCGCGAGGCGGCTCGACCCCATCATCCACGTGGCGAGCTACAGCGCGCTGTTCCCCTCCCCCGACGGCGTCATCTCGCCCGACAGCCCCAGCGCTCCCGGCCGGAGCGCCTACGGGCGCACCAAGTCGGTGGCCGACCGGATCGCCCGCGGCTTCCAGGCGGCCGGCGCGCCGGTCGTCGTGACCTACCCGTCGAGCGTCGTCGGACCACCCGCCGGCGACCGCCGTGGCGTGACCGCCGACGGCTGGGCGCCGCTCCTCCGCTACGGGGTGTCCGTGTCGTTCCAGGGCGGCATGTCGATGATCGACGTGCGCGACGTCGCCGACCTCCACGTGGCGCTCCTGGAGCCGGGCCAGGGACCTCGGCGGGTCGTGTGCGGCGGCCAGGAGATGCCCTTCGACGAGGTCCTCGACGCGCTCGAGCTGGGGCTGGGCCGACCGATCCGGCGGGTGCGGACCGCACCGCGCCTCCTCCGTGGCATCGGTCGGCTCTGCGACGTCGCGGCGCGCCTGAGCCCGATCCCGCCCGGGTTCAGCTACGAGGCGGCCTGGCTCCTGACGTCGGCCCAACCGTGCGACGATCGAGTCGCCCTGGACCTGCTCGGGCGGCCCTGGCGCTCCGTGCCCGACGCGCTCACGCACTCGGTGCGACCCGACCCGCCCGTGACCCCGATCCCCACTGCGCTGGAGAGCCACCGATGACCGACACCACCGCCCCGTCGCCCTTCGAGCCCATGACGCTCGGTCCGCTCACCCTGCGGAACCGGATCATCAAGGCGGCGACCTTCGAGGGCGTCATGCCCAGGGGAGCCGTCAGCGACGAGCTCATCGAGTTCCACCGCGCCGTCGCCCGCGGCGGCGCGGCCATGACCACCGTCGCCTACTGCGCGGTGTCACCGGGCGGTCGTGTGCACCGCAACACGCTCGTGATGGACCCCGAGCGCACCGCCGACCTGTCCCGGCTCACCGACGCCGTCCACGCCGAAGGCGCGCTGGTGGCGGCCCAGCTGGGCCACGCCGGGCTGGTGGCCAACACGCTGTCCAACAAGCTGCCGACGCTGGCGCCCTCCACGCGCGTCAGCGCCCCCGCCATGGGGCTGGTCAAGGGCGCGACCACCGCGCAGCTCGATGAGGTCGTGGAGCAGTTCGCGCGGGGCGCCAAGGTCGCGGTCTCGGCGGGCTTCGACGCCATCGAGCTGCACCTCGGCCACAACTACCTGCTCAGCTCCTTCTTCAGCCCCAACCTCAACAAGCGGCGCGACGAGTACGGGGGCAGCATCGAGAACCGGGCGCGCCTGAGCCGCCGCGTGATCGACGCCGTCCGGACGGCCGTCGGCACGCAGGTGGCGGTCACCGCGAAGTTCAACATGGCCGACGGCGTGCGCAAGGGCCTCTGGCTCGAGGAGAGCCTGCCCATCGCGCAGCTGCTCGAAGCCGACGGTCAGCTCGACGCGATCGAGCTGACGGGCGGCAGCTCGCTGATGAACGGCATGTACTACTTCCGCGGCGACGTGCCGATGGACGAGTTCATCGCGACGCAGCCAAAGCTCGTCGGCCTGGGGCTCAGGGTCATGGGCCACCGGATCTTCCCCCACCTCCCCTTCGAGGAGGCCTTCTTCCTCCCGTTCGCCCGCCAGTTCCGCGACGAGCTGCGCATGCCCCTCATCCTGCTGGGCGGCATCAACCGCCTGGACACGATCGAGTCGGCCCTCGGCGAGGGGTTCCAGGCGGTGGCCATGGCGCGAGCGCTGCTCCGCGACCCGAACCTCGTGAACCAGATGCGCGACGGCACCCGGGCCAACGGGCTCTGCATCCACTGCAACAAGTGCCTGCCCACGATCTACTCCGGAACGCGCTGCGTCCTGCGCGACTGACGACCGATGTAACGCAATCGGACCCCGGGGCAAGGACCTGCGTGGACGAAACCCCCGACGCCGCCGGTCCCGCCCGCTCCTTCACCGTCGACGTCGCCAACCGAGTCCTCCGGTCGGCGCTCCTGTACATCGGTGCCAGCGGCGGCTGGTCCGAGCCCCCGCGGCCGGACCCGCACGCCGTCACCGTGGTGGACCGCGTCCCCGACGTGCCGCCGGCTCCGTCGTCGCCGCCCGCGCCACGTGCTCGTCGCATCCTCGTGGCCGAGCCCTCCCCCTATGCCTCCGCCCGGGCCATGTCTGCGCTCGCGTCCGGCACCGTCACGGCGGTGGTCAGCGCCCACGACCCGGACGAGCTGCTGGTCGCGCTCGAGTCGGTGGAACGGGGCCAGGTCACGATCCCCGTCTGCATGGTGGACCTCGCCGCCGACATGCCGAAGGTGTCCTCCCGTCAGGTCGAGGTGCTCGGCGCCATCATCGCCGGGCAGTCGAACCGTGAGATCGCACGCGCGCTCTACCTCTCGGATGCGTCCGTCAAGCGGGAGATCTCCGGCCTCTTCCGGGCGCTCGCGGCCCCGAACCGGATCGCACTCGCCCAGCGCGGTGCCGCCCTCGGCGTCACGGCTCGCCGCCTGGGGCCCTGAGGATCGCACCCCGCGGAGCGTTGCGTGCCCGGTTGCTTCCCGCGCGGGCCTCGGGCATGTTGTGCATGTGAGAGAAGGGGCAGAACTTGGCGCTACCGAGCTGTCCCGCGCCCAGGCCGGCGAGGCGGAAGCCTTCGGGCGCTTCTACGACGAGCACGCCGCCCCCCTGCTGCGGTGGTTCCGGACCCGCACCGCTGCCCCCGACGTGGCGGCCGACCTGTGCGCCGAGACGTTCGCCGCCGCCCTCGAGGGCCTCGATGGCTACGACCCGTCACGAGGGTCGGAGCGCGGCTGGCTCTACGGCATCGCCCGCAACCAGCTGCGCCACTGGCTGCGCCGGCACTACGTCGACCTCCGCGCCCGCCGGCGCCTGGGCATCGAGGTGTCGACGCCCCACCACGACGAGTACGAGCTGATCGAGACCCGACTCGACCTCGAGCAGCACCTCGGCCCGCTCGACGTGGCCGTCCGTGCCCTCAGCGGCAAGCTCCGGGAGGCGCTGCTCCTCCGCGTGGTGGAGGAGCTGAGCTACCGGGAGATCGCGGCGCGCCTCGGCTGCACCGAGGTCACCGCCCGGGTCCGGGTCTCGCGAGCGCTCAACGAGCTGACAGCCGGGTTCCCCGACGGAGGGCTGCGATGAGCGACGAACGCTTCCTCACCGAGCTCCGTGAGCAGCTGGTGGCGGCCGCCTCACGCCGCGCCGAGGGGTCACCGGACGAGCCGCCGGCGATCTCGCACCACCCCACCCCGCGCCCCGTCGGTCGCGCGGTTCGCCGGATGGTCGAGCTGGCGGCCGCAGTCGTCGTCGTGCTCGCGGTGGTCGTCGCCGCGCTGCTGCTGCGCGATCCCACACCGGCGGCGGCGTCGGTGGACATCACGATCGACGGGAACGACCTCGTCGTCCGCCTGACCGACCTCGAGACGCGCCCGGAGCAGATCGTGTCCGCGGCGAAGAAGGCGGGGCTCGACGTGAGGGTCGAGACGGTGCCGGTCGGCCCCTCGCAGGTCGGGCGCTTCATCGGCGCGACCGCGACGTCCCTGCCCCCCGAGCTCCGCCGGACGGACGGGTCGACCCTGGCGTTCACGGGCTTCCGCATCCCCCGCGACTGGAGCGGCACGCTGTCGCTCTCGCTCGGGCGGCCGGCGAGGGACGGCGAGGAGTGGGTCGGCGTCGCGGACGCGCTCGCGCCCGGTGGTGCGGCCGCCTGCCGGGAGCTGCTCGGCGCCACCGTCGACGACGCCGCCGCCGCGCTCGACGAGCTCGGCCTGACGGTCAGGTGGTTCGTCTTCGACCCCACCGAGAAGGAGGTGACCGACCGCCGCTCGGACTACGGGTCGTGGCGGGTCATCTCCGTGATGTCCACCTCGGACGACGCCGCGCTCGTGCAGGCCACCAGCGACGGCTCCTGGCCGTTCCCGGATGCGTCGATGCGGCCGGTCATGGACCCCAGCTGCTGATCCCCTGGTGCGTCGCGCCGAAGGCCGGCGACGATCGCGTCGAGGTGTGCAGCGACCTCGGAGGCGGGCGCGCTGCTCACCAGGTCGAGCAGCCACGACGGGACGGGGCCGGCCACGAGCTCCTCGAGGACGAGCCGGAGCTCCACCCGCCCGAGCGAGTCGGGTGGCCAGGCACCCGCGAGGATCCGGGTCAGGTCGCCGCGCGGGTCGTCCGCTCCGGGCGCACCCAGGTCGGCCCGCGCCCGCTCCAGCAGGTCATGCGCCGCCGAGCGCCAGGTGCCCCGCTCAACCGCGAGGATGAGCAGGTCCCAGAACCGGCCGCGCCAGTGGTCGTGGTCGCGGAGCCGCCCCTCGACGGCGGCGAACCGTCGCAGCCCGGCGAACTGCTCGAGGTTGAACTCGGGCGCCTCGATCCACACCTTGTCGAAGTCCAGCTCGCTGAACGCCCAGTCGAGGAGCAGCCCGAACCCCTCGCTGACGACGTCACCGCGACCGGGTGCGCCCACGGCGAAGGCGTGGCAGTGGGCCGCTGCGTGGTTCGCGTTGACCAACCCCACGAGACCGACCGCCTCGCCGTCCGCCGTGCACACGACGAACTGGGCGTGGACGCCGCGCCACAGGTCGGCCGCGAAGTCGGCATGCGACGGGGTCCTGCCCCAGTAGCGCCACCGGCTGCCCGCCTCGAAGGTGAGCAGCTGGTAGAGCCAGTCGAGGTCACCCGCCCTGACCGGGCGCAGAGCCACGGCGCGGGAGGCGAGAGGCCCCCACCCCTCACCTCCCGCGACGTTCCCGCCGCCCGTCACGTGGCGTACTGGACGCTGTTGGCGGCGTTGTCCAGACCGCCGAGGTTGACCGTGCTCAGGCCTGTGACCTCGGTGGCACCGCTCTTGTCGAACCCGTCGAAGAATCGGACCGTGCTGCACCCGTTGGACGTGGACGAGATGCGGTTCACCCAGGCGGAGCTGAGGTTCACGTACCCGCCGCCGCACTCCGTCCCGGCGATGGTCAGGCTGCTCCCCGTCCGATTCGATCCGTCGAAGTGCGTGGAGAGCACGACCGATGCCGCGTCGAGCTGGGCCTGGAAGAGCGGGGAGAGGGCGATCTCCGGGCCCAGCTCGACGGTCGGGACGGCCGCCAGGGCCTCGGCGAGGGTGCCGAAGCACTCCGGCTCCGAGATCACCAGCTCGCCCGAGCGGCGCACACCGGTGACGCCGACGACGCAGTGCTCCTCCGTGGGGCGAGCGCTGCGCTCCTGGGCGGCGGCGACGGGTGCTCCCGTCCCGCCGAGCACCACCACGGCAGCCAGCGCGGCGACCTGCTTGCTCACGTGTCCTCCCTCGTCATCCGCGCCCCAAGGGGCATCAGACTCCAGCGGAGGGATCAGTGGCGAGCGCCTGCGAGGCTCATCAACGGCGACCTGGAGGCTCATTCGATGAGCCCTTCGGGTTCGAGGATCCACCCTGCAGCAACGGCGCGCACAGCTCCTCGACCGTCACGCCGGCCTCCGACGCCGCCTGGGCGAGCGCCGCGGCGGCGACCGACCGTCCGGGCGGGTCGGCGCGGTTCCCGAACGCCACGCACATCCCTCGGGTCACGGCCGGTGGTCCCGCCGACGGATCCGGGGTGCTGCCGGGGAGCAGGGAGGTCGTGGGGGTCGCCGCCGACGGCTGGGGCGGTCGCGATGCCGGGGTCGCCGCCGGGACGGTCGGGACCGACGGCCGTTCGGGTGCCTCGGTGATGAGCGGGGGCTCGGTGGTCGGCGCGTCGCCGGCATCCCCGCCGGGGGTCGTCGGGGACGTGCCCTGTCCCGCCTCGGAGGTCGGCTGGGGCGCCGCCTCGCCCGTGGATGGCGCGGCGCTCGGGGCCACGGCGGTCGGTGCCACCGTGGTCGACTCCACGGTGGTGGCGACGTCGTCGAGGACCACCACGTCCGGTTTCGGCTCCCGGAGCGCGCCCGTCGCGGCGGCGGCCACGGCGGCACCGAAGCCGACCACCATCACGACCAGGAGTGGCGCCGACGCAGCGCGTCGCAACGCCGAGCCCGATCGTGAGCCGGGGCGCAGATCGATCTCCTCACCCGCCGCCGACACCATGGCGGCGACTGCGGCGTCGTGCCCCACCAGCTCCGACGGGGCGACCGGCCCGTGCGCCGCCTGCATGAGCGCGGCGAGCGCTGCCAGCTCCGGCGGGGCGTCGTCGGGCGTCAGGCGACCGGAGAGCAGGCCTTCGGCCGTCGTCGCGTCGATCTGGTGCCCGTCCACGTCGTCAGGATCGCGCCAGGGGGTCATGGCGTTACCTCGAACCTCGCACCGAGCCGCGACGCGAGCCGCGCCAGCGCACGATGCTGGGTCACGCGCACCCAGCCCTCCGGCCGCCCCAGGATGGACGCGACGGTCGCCGTGTCGAGGTCCGCCACGACGCGGAGGATGACCACCTCCGCCTGCTGAGGGGTGAGGTGCTCGGCGATGAGATCGAGCGCCTCCTGGGCGTCCACCCGCACGGCGACCTCCGCGGCGGGGTCCTCGACCGCCATCTGGTCGACGAGCGTGTCCGGATCGACGGGATCCGTCTGCCGGCGCACGCCACGGCGCCGGTGCTCGATCACGCGCCGACGGGTGATCGTGAAGATCCATCCCCGGAACCCCGCCTCGGAGCCCTCGAAGTCGCCGAGCGACCGGGCGATGATCACCCACACCTCGCCGGCCAGGTCGTCCGCGACACGCGGCTCGCGTGCTCGCAGGTAGCGCAGGAGCCGGGGCTGGTACGCACGGAACAGGGCGGATGCCGCCTCGGGATCGCCGCGCTGCGCACCGGCCAGCATCCTTGCGAACTCGTGCTCGTCCATCCGGGCTCCGGCGATCCTCAGGCGGTGGTCGCCCATCCATCTTGTACGACATCACGGCCGCACGCAGCGCATGGGCCATTCGGCCCATTGTTCACGCACAGTGAAACGCCGACCACATGTTGCGCGATGCATCGTCGACAGCACCAGCGTCGACGGCCCGATCGACCAGAGGAGCGCAAGCGTGAGCCACCGCAGACGAACCCGAGGACGCCACGATCGTGGCGCCGCCCTGCTCGAGTTCGCGCTCGTGGTGCCCGTGTTCCTGACCATCGTGATGGGCGCGCTCGACTTCGGGATGACGTTCAACGACTACAACTCCGTGCGACAGGGGGTCCGCGAAGGGGCCCGGCAGGTCGTGGTCAGCGACTGGAGCACCGACGGCTGCACGTCCGGCAGCTCGAGCACGCGGGCGGCCTGCGTGACGAAGCACCGGATCGGGCTCGACGCCAACCGGACCCGCATCAAGATCCGCCTCGAGGGCGACTACGAGAGCGGCGACCAGGTCACGGTCTGCGCCATGTACCGGGCGTCCAGCATCACCGGGCTCTTCGGGTTCCTCCTGGACAACCGGGTGCTGACGTCGAAGGTCTCCATGCGGCTCGAGCGGATCGACACCGACGCACCGCTGGCGAACCTCAGCGAGGCGGCCTTCGCCACGAAGGACTGGTCGTGGTGCTGAGGGCCCGGCGCACCGATCGCACCTCGCGCACCGATCGCGGGGCCATCGTCGTCCTGTCCGCGCTGGTGCTGCTCGGCCTGCTCGCCGTCGCCGCCCTCACGCTCGACGTGGCGAACGCCCGCCAGCAGCGTCGCCAGGCGCAGGCCTCGGCCGACGCGGCGGCGCTCGCCGGGGCCCAGGACCTGCCCGACCCCACCAAGGTCGTGCAGACCGTGAAGGACTACGCACGGGAGAACTTCGACATCCCCACCTCCGCGTGGACGGGTTGCAGCGACCCCGACCGGCTCCCGGAGCTCCCCGACCTCGGCGTGTCCAACTCGTGCATCTCGATCGACGAGGCGTTCACCCGGGTGCGCGTCCGCATCCCCGACATCGACGTGGACACGATGTTCGCCGGCGTGCTCGGCGTCGACGAGATCCCCGTGAGCGCCGACGCGGTCGCCGAGTCCCGCCTCCGCCGGGACGATCGGATCATCCCCGCCACGGTCGCGACCTCGGCGGGCGCCGGCAACCTCTGCATCGAGAACAGCGGCAACGACTCGGCGTGCGCGGTTCGGTCGAGCGGCAACTTCGGCTCGTTCGACGCCCGCCGCACGAGCCTCCACCTGCCGACCTCGAGCGCGCAGGCCAACTCGCTGCGCATCAACTACTCGATGGGGATCGACCACGCCCTCTCCATCCACGGCACCGGGGCGCCGAGGATCTGCGACGTCCTCATGCTGTCGCCGTGCAACACCACCAACGCCGGTGGTCAGGACGCCAACCACCTCATCCCGTTCACCGGCAACGCGGTGCCCCCGCTCACCGACGGGCTCGTCGACAACGCGACGATCGCCACCGACACGGGTGACACGACCTTCTGCGGGAGGCTCCGGCGCCCCGACATCACCGACGAGAACCTCACCCAACCGGACCCCGAGGGGTGCAACCACTGGGCCACCACGCCGGGTCCGGGCCCGTCGATCACGGTGATCGGCGAGAAGATCAACGGCCGCCACGCCGCCTACTGGATGAAGCCGCAGTACCGCTCGCTGTTCTACGGCACCGTCAACCCGACGACGCAGGCCACGACCAGCAGCGCCTGGGCCACCGGCGACGCCAAGTTCCAGTGCTTCCTGAAGAGCTACCGCTTCGACTACGGCGGGACGTACTCCAAGGGCCACGCCGCCCAGACCGAGTTCTTCATCGACCCGAACAGCGTGATCAACGCCAACACGGGCGACGGCACCGAGTTCTCGCTCGCCGCCGCCAAGACCTACCTGATCAACACCTGCGGGCTCGACGCCACGACGGTGAACCAGAAGCTCTCCAGCCTCACCGACAGCGCCACGTTCTGGCCGATGTTCGACAACGGCATCGTCACCGACCCCCGGTTCGGCATGATCCCGGTCATCAAGAACTGGTCGAACGGTTCGAGCACGGCGATGCCGATCGCCCGCTTCTGGGCCGTGTTCATGTACCGCCTCTACAGCTCCTCGACGAAGGTGAAGGCGGTCGACTCCTGGGTGTTCGAGCCGGCACTGATCGAGACCGAGTCGGGCATCGCCGACCTCCAGTTCGGGTTCCAGACGAACCAGCCGATCGTCACGCTCGTCGAGTAGTCGGTCAGCTCATCCAGCGGGGCGCCCGGCGGGCGGCGCGTGCCCAGTCGTCACGCCAGCCCTGCCGCCGCAACTCCGCGTCGCGCGCGATCCGCCCCCAGTACCGGCCGGCGCCGAACGCCGACGCTGCGTCCAGTCGGGGCGCCGTCCGTTCGAGGAACCGCTGCGCCGTCGCCGCGTCCTGGATGGCTCCGAGCTCGTCCTGGAGACCGCGCAGCGCCTTGGCGAACCGACGCGTCCGTGCGCCGGTGAACGGGCGCACCGCCGACGTGGCGTACCGGGCGCGCTTCACCCGCTTGCGCAGCTCGTGGAGGCCCGCCTCCAGCTCCGGGCCGTCGAGGTCCTCGCCCTCGAGGTGCTCCGCCCAACGGACCGTGCGAGCCCACGCCGTGGTCGCCATCGTGCGGGCCACCGGCTCGGCTGGTCCCTCGGGGTCCACGCCGTCGCGGAACGGCGGCTGGTCGGCGGCGGCGGAGAGCCGGTCGAGGAGGTCGGTGTAGCGGTGCCCGCCCATCGCCGAGAGCAGCAGGCCGGCCCGGAAGTCGCGCTGATCGGCGACGCGTCCACGGAGCCGCTCGGCGAGGGCGGGCTCGCCGGCGCCCAGGTCACCCTCGATCCGGGCGAGGAGGACCTGGTGGTCACGGACCCCGCCCAGCAGCGCGCCCAACCACTCGAGCTCACCGCGGAGCGCATCCACCTCGTCGGGCAGCAGCAGTCCCCGGAGCCCACGGAGGTCGGAGCGGAGCCGGCGGGTCGCGACACGCGCCCGGTGCACCTCGTCGGGGTCGAGGGACTCCCGGATCCCGGCGGCGGAGGCGACCAGGTCGAGGCCACCGCCCCTGATGACGTCACGGACGAACTCGGCGAGCTCCATGGCACATGTTCGCCCACCCGCAGGGTCGTGCGCTCGGGAGTAGCGTCCCGGCGGTGACCGCGGGCACCGTCCGCTACGGGACGCCGGGAGGACGCTGGATCCTCGTGGCCACGATCCTCGGGTCGGGGATCGCCTCACTCGACGCGACGGTGGTCAACGTCGCGCTTCCGGCCATCGGCGAGGACCTGGGGGCCGACGTGGCCGGCCTGCAGTGGGTCCTCACCGGCTACCTGCTCACGCTCGCGTCGCTGATCCTCCTCGGCGGCGCGCTGGGCGACCGGTTCGGCCGGCGTCGGATCTTCGTGCTCGGCGTCACGTGGTTCACCCTCGCCTCGTTGCTCTGCGGACTGGCACCCGACCTCACCACCCTGATCGCGGCGCGGGCGTTGCAGGGGATCGGCGGGGCGCTGCTCACACCCGGCAGCCTGGCGATCATCGAGGCGAGCTTCGTCGAGGACGACCGGGGCCGGGCGATCGGCGCCTGGTCGGGGCTGAGCGGCGTCGCGACGGCGATCGGCCCGCTCTTCGGCGGCTACCTCGTGGACGCCGTGTCCTGGCGCCTGATCTTCCTCCTCAACCTCCCGCTCGCCGCCCTCGTGCTCGTGGCGTCGCGGCGGGTGCCGGAGACGGTGGGCGGCACGATGGCGGATCGACTCGACATCGCGGGATCCGCCCTCGTGACCGTCGGGCTGGCGGGCGTCACCTACGCGCTCATCGAGGCGCCGGGCAGCGGCTCGGAGGCGCCGGTCGTCGTGATGGCCGTGCTCGGCGTCGCGGCGCTCGCCGGGTTCGTCGTGCTCGAACGTCGCCGCACGTTCGCGCTCCTGCCGCTCACCCTGTTCGGCTCCCGCCAGTTCAGCGCGGCGAACCTCACGACGGTCGTGCTGTACGCGGCGCTGAGCGGCGTCTTCTTCCTGCTGGCGGTGCACCTCCAGCAGGTGCTCGGGTACAGCCCGCTGGAGGCCGGCGCGGCAGTGCTCCCCGTCACCGTCCTCATGCTCCTGTTCTCGTCCCGAGCGGGCGCGCTGTCGCAGCGCATCGGCCCGCGCCTGCCCATGTCGCTCGGTCCCGTCATCGTCGCGGTCTCGCTGACGCTCATGGTCCGGATCGACGACGGCACCTCGTACGTCACGGGCGTGCTGCCCTCGGTCCTGGTCTTCGGCGCCGGCCTGTCCCTGTTCGTCGCCCCGCTCACCACGACCGTGCTGGGGGCGGCGCCGTCGGATCACGCCGGCATCGCGTCGGGGGTGAACAACGCCGTGGCACGGGCCGCCGGCCTCCTGGCGATCGCCATGCTGCCGGCGCTCGCGGGGCTGAGCGGCGCGGCGTACGAGGACCCGATCGTGTTCGCCGCCGGGTTCCGGACGGCGATGTGGATCTGCGTCGGACTGGTCGCAGCAGGCGCTGTGATCTCCTGGGTCGGGATCCGCAACCCTCCCCGCGTGCCGGCCGCCGAGCAGCCGCACCCGGACAGCCACTGCGCGCTCGACGCGCCGCCCCTGCGCGCCACGGAGCACACGCCGACCCACGATTGAGCCGCCCCCGGTCGGGAGGCAGGACTTAAGGTGCGCCCCCGAACGGTCGATGGTCGACGTTCGCCGAGCATCGGAGATCGCTGTGAGCTCTCAGCCCTCGTACCCGCCCCTGCCGCCACCCGGTTCGGGTCGGTTCGATCCTGTGGGGAAGCTGACGATCAAGCCCAACCGCGGCATCCACCCCGCCCTGGGTCCGGTCGCCGCGCTCGCGGGCGGGGCCGCCTTCGCCGCAGCGTGGTGGGGACTCCTCGCCCACGCCGACACGATCCCTCTCTGGCTCACCGCGGTCTCAGGTCTCGGCGTCGGCGCCTTGGCCTCCCTGGGCACCGTCGACACCAGCCTCCCCCGCGGGTTCTACGCGTTGGCGGTCACCGGTGTGTCCACGGTCGTGATGCTCTACTTCGTCGCCCGGACCGACCTCGTGGAGGAGCTGGGGGCCGACTACGAGGTGCCGCTCTGGACGGGACAGGAGATCGCGCGGGAGCTCGCCAAGGGAACGCTCGACGCGAACCCGATCATGTACCCGCTGGTCATCGTGTCGCTGGGGTTGGCGTTCGTGTACGGCAGCGGGATCAAGCGCTGGGGAAGTTGAGTTCCGTTCAGCGTCGGCGCGAGCGCTCTCGTTGCGGAGAAAACGGCACATTGGGTGAACAATCCGACCACCGTCGGTGCCGCTGCTATCTTGCACCCACTGCACCAGGGGCGCCGGGGCACCCCCTGACCGCCGGGGAGAGTTCCATGACCGCGTCGATCGACACCGCACCAGCGACGGAATCCGAAGAAGTGACCGGTCATTCCGCCGACATCCGCGGCCGCATCCTGCGCACCGCGATGGCGGCGCTCGAGCACGGGGGTGAGCAGTCGGTCCGCATCCGTGACGTCACCGAGGCGCTGGGGGTCTCCGTCGGTGCGATCTACCACCACTTCGGGAGCCGCGAGGGCCTGATCGTGGCGGCACGCATCGAGCAGTTCGACGGAGCGGTGACGGACGATGCCGAGCGCCTCGAGCAGCTCGTCCGGGAGGCCACCGACCTCGACGACTTCCACACCCGCGCGGCGATGCTGACCAGGGAGGCCTACGGCGCCGAACGAGCGCCGTTCCGGCGGCTGCGCGCCGAGGTCACCGGGGTCGCCCGCCACCATCCGGAGCTGGCACGCGCGCTGGCCGACGCACAGCGCGAGCGCACCAACCACCTCGTCGCCATCATGGGGCTGGCCAAGGCCCGCGGGTTCGTCGACCCCTCGCTCGACGACCGAGCCATCGCCACGCTGATCCAGGCGCTCCCCCTCGGGCTCGTCGTGGACGACATCAACCACGACGAACCCATGGACCCCGAGGCGTGGGTCACCCTCGTGACGCGGATGTTCCGCAGCCTCGCTCCCAGGAGCTGACGACCCCGCCTACTGCTCGGCGACCCGGCGCAGGCGCTCGAGGGTCGAGCGCATCCCCTCGCGCATCTCGTCGTCGTGGCTGCCGACACCGCCGAGCGCCAGGGTCGAGAAGAGCCTCGCGACGAGCGGACGGTCCCGCCACGGCTCTCGGGACTCGGTGACGCGCGTCCCGTCGCCGTCCGCCTCGAAGCGGTAGCGCCAGCGGGTGCCGCTCTGCTGCGTCTCGAACGCGAACTCACGACCGGCCTCCGCCGCAACCACGCGGTTCGTCGTGGACCAGCGGGCGATGCCGCGCCGGTTGTAGCCCTTGAACCGTGCGCCCACGGCCGGACCGGTCGCCCCGCCGAGCCACTTGCCACCGGTGCACTCGGGACTGAGCCGACCCATGTTCGCGATGTCGGTGACGATCGCGTAGAGCCGTTCGGGTGGGGCAGCGATCGAGACCGTGACCTCGTCGCCGGCGCTCGAGGGCTCCGCCATGGCCGCGAACGTATCCGACCGTCAGCGCGTCGACACGATGCGCCGGCCGGTGACCTCCTCGGTCATGACCCGGACCCAGTGGTGGCGCAGGTCGGGCCGCGTCCACGGCAGCACGGGGAGCGCGAGGTAGCGCTCGATCTCGTCGTCGTCCAGCACCTCGTCGGCGATGCCCCGGACGAGCACGCTCCACCCCGTGTGGTCGCCGGCGTCCCACTCGTCGACCTCCAGGCACACCGGCCGCTGCAGCATCGCCGACGACAGCTTGGAACCGTGGGCGGTCCGGAAGACGACGGACCTCCCGTCGATCGCGTAGTTGACCGGCAGGATGACGGGCTCGCCGTGGTCGACGAAGCCCAGCCGGCCCACGGGGGTGCTGCGCAGCAGGTCGAAGCACTCCTCGAACTTCAGGATCTCGAGGCCGGACCAGTCGAGGTCGAGTTCGGTCATGATCGTGTCCTCATCCCGAGCGGTGGTGGATCCGGCGGCCCGACAGCAGTTCGATCGACAGCGCGATGAGGTGGGTCTCGCTGCCCAGCCCCCACGGCACCACGGGCATCTCGTGCGCTTCCAGCGCGTCGTCGCGCAGCAGCTGCAGGCGGCCGGTGGCCAGCACGCTCCACCCGGTGTGCCCGAAGCGGTCGAAGCGGTCGATCTGGAGGCAGGCCACCGCACCGGACGCCGCGGCCTTCAGCTTCTGGCCCGTCTCGGACCGGAAGAACACGCGCTCACCGTCGGACAGGTAGTTCACCGGGAAGATGACGGGGAGCGCGTCGGCGCTGAAGCCGAGGCGCCCCACGTGCTCCTCGCCGATCAGGCGGCGGCACTCGGCCTCGTCGAGCACCTCGAGGCCGTGGCGGTCCACGCTCCCGGCGACCGGCTGCTTCATCGTTCCGTTCCGCTGACGCGCATGGCTCCATTCTGCGTGCCCGGGCCGGCGACGAGCAGGGCTGTATGTCCCGAGTCGCCGGACGTTTGGCCCGGCGCCCGGGGCCGGGACGTTCGGCCCTGTACGGGGCGCGACCGACGAACGATGATCGGACGAGGGACGCAGCCCACGGGGCAGGGCCGCGGACTTCCACCGAGAGGGGAGCACCCGATGCGCACTCGCCACGTCATCCTGATGATCATCGGGCTGCTCGTCGCGCTGGTGGGGTTCGGCCTCACCGCGGGTGGCAGCGCGCTCCTGTGGGCCAACGGCACCCAGCGGGACGCCGACGGCTTCTTCACCACCAACACCCAGCGCATCACCACCGACACCTACGCGTTGACCGCCGACCTGGACCTGGGTGGCGAACCACGACCCGACGACTGGATCACGGAGCTCTCCCTGGGCACCGTGCGCCTCGACGTGGAGCCCACCGGCGACGGCCCGGTCTTCGTCGGCATCGGTCACCAGTCGGACGTCGCCGCCTACCTGCGTGACGTCGAGCACGTCCACGTGTCCGGCCCGAACGCCAACTCGCACCAGGAGCGCAGCCCCGGCACGCGGGAGCCGGCAGCACCGCAGGACCAGCGCTTCTGGAAGGCCGACGTCGCGGGCACCGGCGCGCAGCGCCTGCAGTGGACGGTGGAGACGGGCGAGTGGACGGTGGTCGTCATGAACGCCGACGGCGCCCGCGGTGTGGCCGTGGACGCCAGCGTGGGTGGCAAGACCCCGCTGCTCGTCCCGCTCGCCGTCACGCTGCTCGTCGTCGGCATCCTGGCGATGATCGGCGGCGCGCTGATGCTCGTGGCGGCGACCCGCCCGCAACGCCGGCATCCTGCGGCCGTTCCCCCGGAGGCGAGCGGTGTGGCCGGCGCCCCGGTCACGCTTCTCGCCGACGGAGCCCTGCCCTACCCCGTCGCCGTGCAGGGCCGGCTCGACGAGCCGCTCAGCCGCTGGCTGTGGCTGGTCAAGTGGATCCTGGCGATCCCGCACTACATCGTGCTGGCGTTCCTCTGGGTCGCGTTCGTCCTGCTCACCGTCGTCGCCGGCGTCGCCATCCTGTTCACCGGTCGCTACCCGCGATCGATCTTCGACTTCAACGTCGGCGTCATGCGGTGGAGCTGGCGCGTGGGGTGCTACTCGTTCGGCCTCCTCGCCACCGACCGCTACCCGCCGTTCTCCCTCGAGCCCGACCCGCAGTTCCCGGCCGACCTCCAGGTCGCCTATCCCGAGCGGCTCTCGAGAGGCCTCGTGCTCGTGAAGTGGTGGCTCCTCGCCATCCCTCACTACGTCATCGTGGCGATCTTCGCCGGTGGTGCCGGCGGCTGGGCAGCAGGGGGTGACGACGACGTCCGGTTCGTCTCGGGCGGCCTGATCGGCATCCTCGTGTTCGTCGCTGCCGTGATCCTGCTGTTCAGCGGCAGGTACCCGCGATCGATCTACGACATGGTCATGGGCATGAGCCGCTGGTGCGTGCGGGTGGTGGCGTACGCCGCGCTGATGCGCGACGAGTACCCGCCCTTCCGCTTCGACCCCGGCGGCGACGACCCGGCGGGCTCGTTGCCCGGCCCACCCGTGACGGGACCCAACTGGCCGGTCGCGCCACCACCCGTGACCTCCGGCCCGGACGCGACCCGCCCCCCGGCCGGTGAGCCCACCACGGTCGGGTGAACGGCTGATCCAGCGCGACGACACCGTCGGGGGCGATGCCTCCGTGACGTGGGACCCGCGCGGCCTGTCCGCGGCGGAGGCTCGTGAGCGCCTGGAGCGTGACGGCCCGAACCGGCTGACCCCGCGCCGAGGGACGCCGTGGTGGAGGTCCCTCGCCGCACAGCTCGTGCACTTCTTCGCGCTGATGCTGTGGGTCGCCGCGGGGCTCGCGTTCGTGGCCGGCATGGCAGAGCTGGGCGTCGCCATCGTCGTCGTGATCGTGGTCAACGGCGTGTTCGCGTTCGCGCAGGAGCAGCGGGCCGAGACCGCCTCCCGGCGGCTGAGGGATCTCCTGCCCGCGAGCGTGACGGTGCGCCGCGACGGCACGGTCGCGACGATCGACGCCGGTGAGGTGGTCGTGGGCGATCTGGTCGTCCTCACCGCCGGCGACCGGATCGTGGCGGACCTCCAGGTGGTCGACGCCCACGGCCTCGAGCTGGACGAGTCCGCGATGACGGGCGAGAGCCTGCCCGTCACCGTCGAGACCGGCGGTCGTGCGTGGGCCGGGACCTTCCTGGTGGGCGGCGAGGGCGCGGCGCTCGTGACCGCCACGGGCGATCGCACCCGCCTCGCCGGCGTGGCACGCCTGACCGCCACGGCCGAGCGTCCGCCCAGCCCGCTGGCCCGGGAGCTCGCCCGCACGGTCCGGACGATGTCGGTCATGACGGTGGGCGCCGGCCTCGGGTTCTTCGGCGTCAGCACGGCGATCGGCATGCCCGCAGGCGACGCATTCCTCTTCGCCGTCGGCGTGACCGTGGCGCTCGTCCCCGAGGGGCTCCTCCCGACGGTGACGCTCTCCTTGGCGACGGGAGCCCAGCGGATGTCCCGCCGCCGAGCGCTCGTCCGGCACCTCCACGCGGTGGAGGCGCTCGGGGCCGCCACGTTCATCTGCACGGACAAGACCGGGACGTTGACGTGCAACCAGATGGAGGCCGTCGAGGTGTGGACCGCCGAGGGTCGGCTGACGATCCGGGGCGAGGGCTACGCACCGCAGGCGACCGTGACGGGGTCCGAGGCCGCCCGGGCGGCCGCCTCGCGCGCCGCCCGTGCCGCGCTGGTGTGCTCGCAGGGGCGGGCGACCCGCACGCCGGACGGCTGGACGGCCACGGGTGATCCCATGGAGGCGGCGATCGACGCCCTCGACGTCCGGCTGGCCCCGGACCGGGCGGGGGTCGAGGAGCCTCGTCAGCGCTTCGCGTTCGACCCGGTCCGGCGGAGGGCGTCGGCCCTCACCGGCGAGTGGTTGGTGCTCAAGGGCGCCCCGGACGCGGTGCTCCCCCGCTGCCGGACGACGGGCGACGCCGGCCCCGCGCTGGACGACATGGCGGCGCGTGGCCTCCGAGTCCTCGCAGTGGCGAGGCGACCCGCCGCGGAGGTGGACCGCCACGCACCGGTCGACGAGGTCGAGCGGGACCTCGAGCTCCTCGGCCTGATCGGCCTCGAGGACCCACCCCGGGCCCACGTCGGCGCAGCCCTGGCATCGTGCCGCCGTGCCGGCGTCCGGGTGGCGATGGTGACGGGCGACCACCCGGCCACCGCGCTCGCGATCGCCGTCGAGGTCGGGCTCGTGGTCGGTGAGCCGAGGGTGCTGCTCGGCGCCGAGCTCCCCGACGACGACGAGGCGTTGGCCGACCTCGTCGACCACGACGGCGTCGTGATCAGCCGGGTGGCGCCGGACGACAAGCTGCGCATCGCACGCGCCCTGCAGTCCCGCGACCACGTGGTGGCCATGACGGGCGACGGCGTCAACGACGGGCCCGCCCTGCGGGAGGCCGACATCGGGGTCGCGATGGGCCGGTCGGGCACGGACGTCGCCCGGGAGGCCGCCGACCTGGTGCTCCTCGACGACGACTTCGCGACGATCGTGGCGGCGATCGAGGAAGGCCGCGGGACGTTCACGAACATCCGACGGTTCCTCACCTACCACCTCACCGACAACGTCGCCGAGCTGACCCCGTTCGTCGTGTGGGCCCTGTCCGGCGGGCGGTTCCCCCTCGCGATCGGCGTGCTGCAGGTCCTCTGCCTCGACATCGCCACCGACCTCCTCCCCGCCCTCGCCCTCGGTGCCGAGCCACCGGACCGGGGCGTCCTCGATCGGCCCCTCACCGGTCGGCACGTGATCGACGCGCCGTTGCTCCGCCGGGTGTTCGGGGTGCTCGGCCCGACCGAGGCCGTCGTCGAGATGGTGGCGTTCGTCGTGGCGCTCGTGGCGGCGGGTTGGCGTCCCGGCGCCGACTTCCCCACCGGTCACGCACTCCTCGCGGCATCCGGTGCGGCCTTCTCCGCGGTCGTGATCGGGCAGGCGGGGAACGCGCTCGCCTGCCGCAGCGAGTCGGAGCCGCCACGACGCCTGGGATGGGCCTCGACGAACCGCCTCCTGCTCGGTGCGCTCGCGGTCCAGCTGCTCCTGCTCGTCGCACTGCTCACGATCGCGCCCGTGGCCCGACTCCTCGAGCACGCCGTGCCGCCGCTCGAGGGGTGGCTCGTGGCGCTCGCCGCCTTCCCCGCGGTGCTGCTCGTCGACGAGGCGCACAAGGCCTGGCGCCGGCGACGGAGCGCGCGAGGACGCGGTGGAGCATCCCTGCGCGGTGGACCTCCGAGCGGGCAGGATGAGCACTTCATCGGAGAGGAGCTCGCATGAGCACGAGGCCTCGACCGACGTGACGTTCGTCGGACTCATCCTGCGCAACATCCGAGCACGTCCGCTGCGCGCGCTCCTCACCGCGACGGCGGTCGCCATCGGGGTGATGGCCGTGGTCGCGCTCGGCGTGCTGACCAACAGCCTCAAGCAGACGGCGACCCAGATCCTCCAGGTCGGCGCCGCCGACTTCACGATCTCCCAGAAGCACACCGACGACATCATCAACAGCACGATCGACGAGAACGCGATCGCGGAGATCGCCACGATGCCCGGCGTGCAGCAGGTGATCGGCGCGCTCATCTCGACCACCTCCTACGACGCCGACAACCCGCTCGTGATCGAGGTGGGCCTGCAGCCCGACGCGCAGGACCCCTTCGGCGTCACGATCCTCGAGGGCCGCTCCTACACGGCGACCGCCACCGACGAGGTGATGCTCGGCTACTCGCTGGCGGAGCGCCTCGGGAAGAAGGTGGGCGACACGCTCGACATCGAGGCGGGCCGGTTCACCGTCACGGGCCTGTACTCCACGAACATCTCGTTCGGGAACAGCACGATGATGTTCCCGCTCGCATGGTTGCAGGGCCGCAACCGCCTGAGCGGGCAGGTGTCGCTCGGCTTCGTCAAGGTGGAGCCGGGGGCGAAGGTCGACGACGTCGCGAAGCGCATCGACGCGCGCTTCGCCCAGCTCACCACCATCCGCACCGCGGAGGACTATGGGCGGGCCGATCGCAACCTCACCCTGATCAGCGCCGCCAACACGGGCGGCTCGATCCTGGCGGGACTGATCGCGATCACCGGCGTGCTCAACACCTCGCTGCTGTCGTTCTTCGAGCGCATCCGGGAGTTCGGCATCTACCGGTCGATCGGCTGGGCTCGCCGGCGCGTCATCGGCCTCGTGATCGGTGAGGCCGTGATCGTCAGCCTCGCCGGCGCGGCGATCGGGGTGTTCCTGGGCTGGGTGGCCATCAACCTCCTGCAGAACCTCCGACAGCTCCGCGGCATCCTCGACCCGGTCTACGAAGTCGACGTGTTCACCCGCTCCCTCGTCTTCGGCGTCGTCGTGGCGTTCCTCGGCGCGCTCTACCCCGCCTTGCGGGCGGCCTCGGTGGCCCCGCTGGCAGCGATGCGCCGTGAGTGAGCGGAAGGCGCCCCGGAGCGACGAGCCCGCGATCCTGATGCGGTCGGTGTCGAAGCGGTACGGGCGGACGCAGGCCGTCGCCGACGCGACCCTCGAGGTCGCGCAGGGCGAGCTGGTGGTGCTCACGGGCCCGTCGGGCTCGGGCAAGTCGACGATCCTCAACCTGCTGGGTGCGCTCGAGGACCCCGACGCCGGCGAGATCTCTGTCAGCGGTCACCGCCTCGGCCAGCACGCCCGGCACCTCAACCACTACCGGCGCAGCGAGGTCGGCATGGTGTTCCAGCTGCACAACCTCGTTCCGGGGCTGACGGCCCGGCAGAACGTCGAGGTGGCGATGTTCGGGACCCACCGGCGCAGCGCCCAGCGCACCGAGCGGGCCGCCGAGCTGCTCGACCACCTGCACCTGACCGACCGGGCCGACGAGACGCCCCCGACGATGTCCGGCGGCGAGCGGCAGCGCGTCGCGCTGGCGCGTGCGCTGGCCAACGACCCGGCGGTGATCCTGGCGGACGAGCCCACGGGTTCGCTCGACGACGCGTCCGCCGAGGTGGCCATGTCACTCCTGGAGGAGCTGCTCTCGGCAGGGCGGACGGTCCTCGCGGTCAGCCACGACCCGCGCTTCATCGCCCGGGCCAGTCGCCGCATCGAGGTGGTCGCCGGTCGCGTCGTCCCTCGGTCGTAGCCGACGCGACGTGGGACGTTCGGCCCTGCCGCCGGCGAGGAGGGCTTCTTAGGCTCGTCACCAGCGACGACCACTCGCGAGATGGAGGGACGAAGATGGCTGTGACCACCGGCAACGGGTCGACCACCACGGCGACCACGACCAAGCGGGCGAAGAGCACGAAGACGGCGAAGGGACCGAAGGCCCCCAAGGCGCTGGCCGACGCAGCGAGGGACCTCGAGTCGAGCGTCTCCCGCGCGCTGCGCTCCGAGATCAAGGACGTCCGGCGCCTCCTCGACCGGCTCCACAAGGAGACCGACCAGGCGCTGGCGCGGCTGGAGCGAGCCGTCGACGGGCCGGCCAAGCCGTCGAAGACGGGCGCCAAGGCGTCCGCCAAGAAGGCCCCGGCCAAGCGGTCGACCGCGAAGAAGGCAGCCGCGAAGGCGTCGCCGACGAAGTGACCGGGTTCTCCTGGTCCGAGGCGGAGGCCGAGCTCGCCGGCGGCGCGCCCTCCGGGCTGAACATCGGCTGGCTGGCGGTGGGGCGCCACGCGGCCGGGCCACGGGCGGACCACGTGGCGCTCCGGGTCCTGGACCGTGAGGGCGCCGCCACGGACGTCACCTACCGGGAGCTGGGCGCGTCGAGCGCCCGGTTCGCCAACGTGCTCGGCGAGCTGGGCGTCGAGCGCGGCGAGCGGGTCTTCTCGCTCACCGGTCGGGTGCCGGAGCTGTACGCAGCGGTGCTCGGCACCCTGCAGCGCGGCGCGGTGTTCTGCCCGCTGTTCTCCGCCTTCGGTCCTGAGCCGGTCCACCAGCGGCTGGACCGGGGCGAGGGCTCGGTGCTCGTCACGACCACGGCGCTCCACCGCAAGAAGGTCGCGCCGATCAGGGACCGGCTCCCCGGCCTCCGCCACGTGCTCCTGGTGGACGGCGACCCGGACGACCTCCCCGCGGGCGACGGCGTGCGAGCGCTCCGCCCGCTGCTCGAGGCGGCGTCGGTCGACTACGAGATCCCGCGCACCGACCCCGAGGACCCGGCGCTCCTCCACTTCACGTCCGGCACGACGGGTCTCCCGAAGGGTGCGGTCCACGTCCACCGGGCCGTCGTCCAGCACGACCTGACCGGACGGGTGGCGCTCGACCTCCACCCCGACGACGTCTACTGGTGTACGGCCGACCCGGGCTGGGTCACTGGGACCTCGTACGGGATCGTGGCGCCCCTGACGAACGGGGTGACGTCGATCGTCGACAGCGGCGAGTTCGACGCCCGCCGCTGGTACCGGACGCTCGCCGAGCACCGCGTGGACGTCTGGTACACCGCGCCCACGGCGATCCGCATGCTCATGCGGGCCGGGGACGACCTGCCGCGTGACTACGACCTCTCGGCGCTCCGCTTCGTCGCGTCGGTGGGCGAGCCGCTCGCGCCCGAGGCTGTCCTGTGGGGCGAGCGGGTCCTGGGGCTGCCCATCCACGACAACTGGTGGCAGACGGAGACCGGCGGGATCGTGGTCGGCAACGTCCCCGGCGGGGTGATCCGGCCGGGGTCGATGGGACGGCCGCTCCCCGGACTCGAGGTCGCCCTCGTGGCCGTGGACGAGATGAACGAGCCGATCCGCGACGGCGACCGACCCACGTTCGTCGACGAGGACGACCGGGAGGGGATGCTCGCCATCCACACCGGCTGGCCGTCGATGTTCCGGGCCTACCTCCACGACGAGGACCGCTACCGACGCAGCTTCCTCGGCGACTGGTACCTCTCGGGGGACCTCGCCAGCCGGGACGGCGACGGCTACCTGTGGTTCGTCGGACGGGCCGACGACGTCATCAAGACCGCCGGCCACCTCGTCGGACCGTTCGAGGTGGAGAGCGTCCTGATGGAGCATCCCGCGGTCGGCGAGGCGGCAGTGATCGGCCTGCCGGACCCGATCGCCGGCAACGTCATCAAGGCCTTCGTCACGCTGGCACCGGGCCACTCGGAATCCGAGGAGCTGATCGCCGAGGTGCTCGGCTTCGCCCGGAAGCGCCTGGGCGCCGCCATCGCTCCCCGGAGCATCGTCGTCGAGTCGCACCTCCCGCTCACCCGCAGCGGCAAGGTGATGCGACGCCTCCTGAGGGCCAGGGAGCTGGGCCTCCCCGAGGGCGACCTCTCCACACTCCTGCCGGAGGCGACGTGACCGACGATGCGGCACCCGACACCGCCCGCGACCTGGCCTGGCTGCGGCAGATGATCCGGATCCGCCGGTTCGAGGAGCGCTGCGTCGAGCTGTACTCGCACGAGTCCATCCGGGGGTTCCTCCACCTCTACATCGGCGAGGAGGCCGTCGCGACGGGCGTGATGTCCTGCCTCGACGACGGCGACGCGGTCGTCGCCACGTACCGGGAGCACGGCCACGCGCTGGCCTGCCGCCTGTCGATGCGGTCCCTGCTGGCCGAGATGTTCGGGCGGGTCGACGGCTGCTGCCGGGGACGTGGTGGGTCGATGCACCTCTTCTCGGCCGAGGCTCGGCTGTACGGCGGGAACGCGATCGTCGCCGGAGGGCTCCCCCTGTCGGTGGGGCTCGGCCTGGCGGATCGCCTGCAGGGACGCGACGCCGTGACCGCCTGCTTCTTCGGCGAGGGCGCGATGGCCGAGGGCGAGTTCCACGAGGCGATGAACCTCGCGGCCCTGTGGAAGCTCCCGGTGCTCTTCTGCTGCGAGAACAACCTCTACGCCATGGGCACCGCCCTGGAGCGGTCGGAGTCCGAGACGAACCTCGCGGTCAAGGCGTCGAGCTACGAGGTCCCCGCGTGGTCCGTCGACGGCATGGACGTCGCCGCAGTGGCCGCCGCGACGACCAACGCGCTCGCACTGCTGCGGGCCGGCGGCGGCCCGGTCTTCCTCGAGTTCAAGACGTATCGCTTCCGGGCCCACTCGATGTACGACCCCGACCGCTACCGGCCGCGCGAGGAGATCGAGCGGTGGAAGGAGCGGGACCCCATCGAGCTCCTGGCCCGGAGGATGGAGGCGGCGGGCGTGGACGTCGCAGCCGAACGGCAGCGGATCGAGGAAGAGGTCGCAGCCGAGATCGACGACGCCGTCGAGTTCGCCACGGCCTCCCCACCGGCTCCGGTCGAGGAGCTGACCCGGTGGGTCATGTCGGACGACCGGGAGGTCGGCGCCGGCACGGAGACGACCTGATGCCGACCATGACCTACCGCGCGGCACTGCGTGAAGGGCTCCGTGAGGCGCTCGCCGCCGACGACCGCGTGCTGCTGATGGGCGAGGACGTGGGGGCCTACGGCGGCAGCTTCGCCGTCAGCCTCGGGCTGTGGGAGGAGTTCGGGCCGGAGCGGGTGCGCGACACCCCGCTGTCCGAGTCGGGCTTCGTCGGCGCCGGCATCGGCGCGGCCCTCGGGGGGATGCTGCCCGTCGTCGAGATCATGACGGTGAACTTCTCGCTGCTCGCGCTGGACCAGATCGTGAACACGGCGGCCACGCTGCAGCACATGTCCGCCGGCCAGTTCCACGTGCCGCTCGTGATCCGGATGACCACAGGGGCAGGCCGGCAGCTCGCGGCGCAGCACAGCCACAGCCTGGAGGGCTGGTACGCGCACGTCCCCGGCCTGCGGGTCGTCGCGCCGGCCACCGTCGCCGACGCGCGTGGGATGCTGCGCACCGCGCTGGCCGACCCGGATCCCGTGGTGATCTTCGAGCACGCCGGGCTGTTCGCCGTCGAGGAGGACGTGCCCGACGAGCGGGCCCCGGTCGACATCGACCGGGCCGTCGTCCGCCGGTCGGGCACCGACGTCACGTTGGTCACCTACGGGGGGTCCCTCCGCCTCGCGCTGGCCGCCGCGGAGGAGGTCGCCGGGCGCGGGATCTCCGTCGAGGTCGTCGACCTGCGCACGCTGCGACCCTTCGACGCGGCCACGGTGCTCGGCTCGGTCTCGCGGACGCACCGAGCGGTGGTGCTCGAGGAGGCGTGGCGCACCGGTGGGTTCGGCGCCGAGGTGTCCGCCCGCATCGCCGAGGACGCGTTCTGGGAGCTGGACGCCCCGGTCGAGCGGATCGGGGCCGTCGAGGTGCCGATCCCCTACGCGAAGCACCTCGAGGCCGCGGCGCTGCCCTCGGTCGACGGGGTCGTCGCGGCCGTCGAGCGGGTCACCGCCTGATGGGCGAGTTCGTGATGCCGTCCCTCGGCGCGGACATGGACGAGGGGACGCTCCTGGAATGGCGGGTCGCGCCGGGCGACCACGTCACCCGCGGCGACATCGTGGCGGTGGTCGACACCGAGAAGTCCTCCGTCGAGGTCGAGGTGTTCGAGGAGGGGGTGGTCGACGCGCTGCTCGTGGAGCCCGGCACCACGGTCACGGTGGGCACGCCGCTGGCGACGATCTCGACGGGTGCCGCGCCCGTCCACGAGGCGCCCCCGAGCGCGCCCGCGGCGCCGTCGGCGGCACCCCCGCCATCTGCCCCGCCATCTGCTCCACCTCCCGAGGCCTGGGGCGTGCCGCCGGTCGGCACCTCGTCGCCGCCCCTCTCACCCCTCGTCCGCCACCTGGCCGAGCACGAGCACGTGCGGCTCGACGAGGTCGCAGGGACGGGACCCGGCGGGCGGATCACCCGGCACGACGTGGAAGGCGCCGCCGAGCGGGCGCACCGGGTGCGGGCCTCGCC
>JAEZFI010000300.1 GCA_023437745.1 Actinomycetes bacterium | reverse complement strand
GCTCGACCGCGGCTACCGCCTCGTCGAGCTGCTCAAGCAGCCGCTGAACAGCCCGCTGCCCGTCGAGGAGCAGGTCGTGTCGCTGTACGCGGCGACCAACGGCTACCTCGACCCGGTGCCGGTCGAGGAGGTGCGGCGCTTCGAGACCGAGCTGTTGGCCTGGTTCCGCAACCGCCACACCGACCTGCTCGAGAGCATCAAGTCGACGGGCGACATCACCGACATCGACGCCTTCGAGGCGGCGATCAAGGGCTTCGGCGAGCAGTTCAGCTGGGAGCAGGCCGCCGACGAGGCTGCCGCCGCCACCCCGGCCGACGCCACCCCGGCCGACGCTCCGGCCGACGGCCAGGAGTAGCCCGTGGCTGGCGGTAAGGAACGGGCGCTGCGCCGGCAGATCAAGTCGGTCCAGTCGACGAAGAAGATCACCAAGGCGATGGAGCTCATCGCCGCCAGCCGCATCGTCAAGGCCCAGCAGCGGGTGGCCGCCGCTCGCCCCTACAGCGAGCGCATCACCGAGGTCATCCGCAACCTGGCCGCGGCGGGCGCCGGCGGGGGCTCGCCCCTGCTCATGGAGCGCGACCAGGTGAACACCGTCGCCTACGTGGTGGTCGCCGCCGACCGCGGCCTGTCGGGTGCCTACAACAGCTCGGTCATCCGGGCGGCCGAGCGTTCGATGCAGCGCCAGCGGGCCGAGGGTCGCCAGACCCGGCTGATCACGGTGGGCAAGAAGGCGATGACCTACTTCCGCTTCCGCGGCTGGGATATCGACCAGGCCTACCAGGGCATGTCCGACACGCCGAGCTACGAGGACGCCCGGCTCATCGCCGACTACGTCACGACCCGCTTCGAGCGGGGCGAGTACGACCTCGTCGAGCTGGCCTACACCCAGTTCCTGTCGGCCGCCACGCAGAAGGTCGCCATCCGACGGTTCGTGCCGCTCGACTCCTCGATGCTCACCCAGGCGAGCGACGGCCCCGCGGCCGACTACGAGTTCGAGCCCAACCCGCAGGAGATCCTCGATCGCCTGCTGCCGCGCTACGCCGAGGCCCGCCTCTACGCCGCGCTGCTCGAAGGCTCGGCGTCGTTCTTCGCCGCCCAGCAGCGCGCCATGAAGTCGGCCACCGACAACGCCGAAGAGCTCATCGTCAAGTACAGCAGGGCCATGAACCGGGCCCGCCAGGACGCCATCACCACCGAGATCATGGAGATCGTCGGTGGCGCCGAGGCCATGCGCGCCGCGCAGTCCGACGGCAGCGACCTGCTCATCGACCGGGTCCTCACGTCGGCAGACGTGCTGACCGACTCCCTCAACCGCTCGCGCTCATAAGAGGAGCAACCGGAATGACCGTCACCGACACCAGCACCGACACCGGGGCGGCACTCAAGGACGGCCGTGTCGTCGCGATCGCCGGCCCGGTGGTCGACGTCGAGTTCCCGTCCGACGCCGTGCCCGCCATCAACACCGCGCTGGAGATGACCATCACGGTCGACGGCGAGGGCATCGCCGTGCGCGCCGAGGTGGCCCAGCAGATCGGTGAGTCGCGGGTGCGGGCCATCTGCCTGAAGCCGACCGACGGCCTGACCCGGGGCGCCGTCGTGCGCAACCTGGGCCACGGTCTCACCATGCCGGTGGGCGAGGGCGTGCTCGGCCACGTGATCAACGTGGTCGGCGAGCCGCTCGACGTCCCCGAGCTCGATGCCTCCAAGATCGACGACCAGTGGGTGATCCACCGGCCGGCCCCCGACTTCGACACGCTCGAGCCGAAGAAGGAGGTGTTCGAGACCGGCATCAAGGTCATCGACCTCCTGACCCCGTACCTGCGGGGCGGCAAGATCGGCCTGTTCGGCGGCGCCGGCGTGGGCAAGACGGTGCTCATCGAGGAGATGATCCGCCGTGTCGCCCAGGAGTTCGGCGGCGTGTCCGTGTTCGCCGGTGTCGGCGAGCGCACCCGTGAGGGCACCGACCTGTTCATCGAGATGGAGGAGTCGGGCGTCCTCGACAAGGCCGCCCTCGTGTTCGGCCAGATGGACGAGCCGCCGGGCGTCCGCCTCCGTGTCGCCCTGGCCGCCCTGACGATCGCGGAGTACTTCCGCGACGCCAAGGGCCAGGACGTGCTGCTGTTCGTCGACAACATCTTCCGCTTCGTGCAGGCGGGCTCCGAGGTGTCGACGCTGCTCGGCCGCATGCCGTCGGCGGTGGGGTACCAGCCCCCCCTGGCCGACGAGATGGGCCAGCTGCAGGAGCGCATCACGTCGACCCGCGGCCGCTCGATCACGTCGCTGCAGGCCGTGTACGTGCCCGCCGACGACTACACCGACCCGGCGCCGTTCACCTCGTTCACCCACTTCGACGGCACGACCGAGCTGAGCCGTGACATCGCGGCGCTCGGCATCTACCCCGCCGTGGACCCGCTGGCCTCGACCTCGTCGATCCTCGCCCCCGAGATCGTCGGCGAGCGCCACTACGCCGTCGCCCGCCGGGTGCAGGAGATCCTCCAGCGCTACAAGGAGCTGCAGGACATCATCGCGATCCTCGGCCTCGACGAGCTGTCCGAAGAGGACCGCATCACCGTGGACCGGGCCCGCAAGGTGCAGAAGTTCCTCGCCCAGCCGATGTACGTCGCCGAGGTCTTCACCGGCCTCCCCGGCATCACGACGCCGGTCGACGAGACGGTGGACAGCTTCGAGGCCCTCGTGAACGGTGACCTCGACCACCTGCCCGAGCAGGCGTTCTACAACGTCGGCGGTGCCGAGGACGCAGAGCGCAAGGCCAAGGAACTGGAGAAGAACGCATGAGTCGACTCCAGGTGGAGCTCGTCTCCCCGGAGCGCATCGGCTTCTCCGGCGAGGCCAAGATGGTCACGGCGCGGACGCTCGACGGGGACATCGCGTTCCTGCCGGGGCACGTGCCGTTCATCGGCGTCCTCGTCACCCACCCGGTGCGGGTCACGCTCATGGACGACACCGTCGCCGTGATCGCCGTGCACCAGGGCTTCGTCGAGGTGTCGCCCCCCGATGCCGAGGGCGTCACCAAGGTCACGGTCCTCTCCGACGTCTCCGAGATGTCCGAGCAGATCGACGTCCCCCGGGCGGAGGCCGCCCGGGACCGCGCCACGACGATGCTCGCGTCGAACCCCGACGACGAGGATGCGAAGGCGGCACTGCGCCGGGCCGAGGTTCGCCTCGAGACGGCCGGCCGCATCACGTCGCCCACCGGTCACTGACGCCACCCTGCTGAAGTTCGCGCGCCCATCCGCGCCTGCTGCGGAGGAACGCGCGAACTTCGTGTCGGTGCGCCTGATGGTCGCGTTGCTGTTCGACCCCTCCACGACCGTGCTGCTCGACGCGCTGCGGGTCGAGGCGGGGGAGACGCGGCTCGAGCGCATCCCACCGCACGTCACGTCGGTCGCGCCGTTCGACGTGACCGACGCCGGGACCGGAGCTGCGGCGGCCGCGGTCGCCGAGGTCGCAGCCGGCGTCCCGCCCCTCCCGCTCGTCCTCGGCCCGGCCGCGACGTTCGCGCCCCGTACCCCGACGGTGCACCTGGCGGTGGAGGGTGCCGACGGCGAGGCGACCATCGCGCTGCACCGACTGCCGGCGGCGTTGCACGCCGCCGGGCTGGGGCGACCCGAGCGCCGCCCCTACGTCCCGCACGTCACCCTGAGGAACCGGGTGCGTGCCGACCGTCTCGCGGGGGCTGTCGCTCGGCTGAGGGGGTTCGAGCACCGGTGCGAGGTCGGCACGATGGCGCTCCTCCGCCGCAGCCCCGACGCAGGAGCGACCTGGAGTGTGGTCGCCGAGTCGACGCTGGGTCACGGCTGATCGACGGGCCCCGGCCTCCCTTTCGTGGGTGACCTTGCGGGGACACGGAGGTCCGCCGATACCGTGTCGGCATGGCCCGGGCGACCAACGGCGACGTCGAGTTGGAGTGGGACGAGCGGGGCCCGGCCGACGGCGACCCGATCCTGCTGGTGATGGGCATCGGCGCGCAGATGATCGCCTGGCGCGACGGCTTCTGCGACCACCTGGTGGCGCACGGGCACCGCGTGATCAGGTTCGACAACCGCGACGCCGGTCTCTCCTCGGCGACCGAGGGCGAGCCGCCCGGGCTCGGGCACCTGGCGACCGTGGTGCTGGGCCGAGGTCACCGTCGGGCTCGCCGCTGGGAACCGCCCTACACGTTCTCGGACATGGCGGCCGACGGCGTCGCGGTGCTCGACGCCGCGGGCGTCGAGCGGGCCCACGTGGTCGGCGCCTCCCTGGGCGGGATGATCGCCCAGACGATGGCCATCGAGCATCCGGACCGGCTGCGGTCGCTCACCTCGATCATGTCGAGCACGGGTTCGCTGCCCCTCGCCATCCCGGCCCGCAAGGTGTGGCGGAACATCGTGCGTCGGTCTCCGGAGTCGCTGGAGGAGGCGATCGAGTACGAGCTCGCCCGCTCCGAGCTGATCGCCGGGCCGCTGTTCGACCGTGACGCCATGCGCGATCACATCGCGCTCGGGTTCGAGCGCGCCGTCCACCCGCACGGCCTGATGTTCCAGGCTGCGGCGATGCTGGCGTCGGGCGACCGGACCCGCTCGCTGCGGCGCCTCGAGGTGCCGACGCTGGTGATCCACGGTCGGCGCGACCCGCTCATCCGCCTCAGCGCCGGCGAGGCGACCGCCAAGGCGATCCCGGCGGCCAAGCTGGTCGTCTACAACGAGATGGCGCACGACCTGCCTCGGCCGCTGTGGCCGTCGATCACCGACGCGATCGCCGCCCACGCACGCTCGGTGCGCACCCCGGTGCACCCCTGAGCAGCCCGCCGCCGTGCGGCAGCGGGCCGAGGGTCAGGCGTACTCGTGGTCGATCTTGTCCGGCCGGTGGAAGCCGTCGACCATGCGGACCGTGCCGGAGCGGGAGCGCATGACCAGCGATTGCGTGGTCGGGCCCTCGGGCGTGAAGTGGACGCCCTTGAGCAGGTCGCCGTCGGTGATGCCGGTCGAGGCGAAGAAGCAGTTGTCGGAGTTCACGAGCACGTCCTCGGTGAGGACCTGATCGAGGTCGTAGCCGGCCTCCAGCGCAGCGTTGCGCTCGGCGTCGTCGCGCGGCCAGAGCTTCCCCTGGATGGTCCCACCCATGCACTTGAGGGCTGCCGCGGCGATCACGCCCTCCGGGGTGCCACCGATGCCGAACATGATGTCCGCGCCCGAGCCGTGCCACGCGGTGGAGATGGCGCCGTTCACGTCGCCGTCCTGGATCAGTCGGATGCGGGCGCCGGCGGCCCGGATCTCGGCGATCAGATCGGCGTGGCGGGGGCGGTCGAGCACGACGGCGGTCAGATCGCGAACCTGCTCGCCCTTCGCCTTCGCCAGCGCCTGGAGGTTGTCGGCGACGGGGGCATTGATGTCGACGAGGCCCCGACCCTCACGGCCGACCGCGAGCTTGTCCATGTAGACGCACGGGCCGGGATCGAACATCGAGCCGCGCTCGGCCACGGCGATCACGGCGATGGCGCCGCCCCGCCCCATGGCGGTGAGCGTCGTCCCCTCGACCGGGTCGACGGCGATGTCGCACTGCGGCCCGGTGCCGTCGCCGACCTCCTCGCCGTTGAACAGCATCGGGGCCTCGTCCTTCTCGCCCTCGCCGATCACCACGACACCCCGCATGGCTACGGTCGTGAGCATCGTGCGCATGGCGTCGACCGCAGCGCCGTCGGCGGCGTTCTTGTCGCCCTGACCGACCCAGCGTGAGGCGGCGAGTGCCGCGGCCTCGGTCGTGCGGACGAGCTCCATGGCGAGGTTGCGATCGGGCGGTTGTGACGTCGGCATGACGAGACGATACCGAGCTGCCTCGACGGCGCCCGAATCCGAGGTGCCCGTCGGGACCGGGCCGGAGTGCCAGCATGTGCCGCATGGATGACGAGCACGTGGACCCGGAGAACGAGCCGGAAGGGGCCGACGAGCTCGATGCGCCGGACGTGGACGACGAGCTCGTCGACGACGAAGCCGACGAGGGTCCGTTCGAGCTGGCCGGCACGGAGGACATCGACCCGACCTCGGCCCGGCCGGTGGCGATGTCGGGGGAGGGCTTCCTCACCTACGAGGTGAGCGAGTGGTCGGGCGAGTCCCGCAGCCTCCTCGACTCGATGTTGACGAGCGCGGGCATCCAGCACTTCTGGCAGGGCACCGCCCTCAGCGTGGAGGAGGAGGCCGAGGAACGGGTGGACCTCATCATCGACGAGGTCTTGGCGTCCGCGACGGCCTCACTCGACGACGACCGGGACAAGTGCGTGTACGAGGTCGGCGAGTGGTCCGCGGCGATGCAGCAGAGCCTGGCGGACTCCCTCGCCGTGGCGGAGATCGCCTACGAGTGGGACGAGCGGGGCGATCTGGTCGTCTACGCCGACGACGAGGACGCCGTCGACACGATCATCGAGGCCATGCCGGATCCGGAGGACGCGGATCGCCAGGGCGACGCCGAGGTCGACGTCCAGGCCGCCCTGTCGGAGCTGTGGACGGCGGCCGGGCAGCTCGCGAAGAACCCGGCCAACCCGTCGGCCATCGTGACCACCGCCGAGCTGGCGGACACGCTCGAGCACGCACCGCTGCCGTTCGGCTTCGAGCCGGCCGTCTGGCGGTCGATCGTGGACCAGGCCACCGGGTTGCGTGACGGCCTGACCACCGTGGACGACGGCGCCTGGGACGACGACGAGGTCATCGAGGCCGCCGGCACCCTGCGCGACGTGATCCGCCCCCTCGTCTGAGGGCAGCCGACCTCGACCCTCCTCCCGTTCTGTGGCGTGGAACGCGCCCGATCTGGCGCGTCTCACGACACAGAACGGGGCTGGGGTCGGGGGGCGGGTCGAGACGGGATCGGATCGGGGCGGCGGTAGCCTTTCCGGATGGTCCTGGCCGAGCTGGAGGTGCATCTCAGCCGGCCGATCGCTCCCACCCGCCGAGTCGCGCTCGGCGACCGGAGGTTGCCGGTGGATCCGGCGCCGGGCTTCGGCGGCATCCTGCTCGGCGGGATCGTGGCGAGGTTCGCGCCCGAGATCGATCCCGACCTGCTGCCGGAGGTCCTGAGCCTCGCCGCCGAGCTCGAGCTGGGCCGGCGGGTGCCACAGCCCCGGCTCCGCCACCGGCTGCAGCAGGACCGCGTCGGTCTGCAGCTCAGCGTCCACCGCCTGCGGGGGCACGGCGACGAGCTGTGGTTCGACCTCGAGGAGGAGAAGGGCACACCCGCGCAGCACGTCCTCTGCGCCGTGTACGCGGCGGGGGCCGTGCCCGACGCCGCCCGCTCGACGGTGATGGCCACCGTGCGGACCGGTCTCGCCTGGCGGGGCGGCGTCGACGGTCAGCTCGTGGCGGCGCTCAGCGGCCGGGGTCCGCTGCGTGCGCAGGCGAGCGTCGTGGGCGACCCCGTGGGGTGGGCGATGGGCGTGCTCGACCTCCGGAACGAGCCCGTCAGCCTGCCCACCCGCCAGCGCATCCAGCAGGCGTTCCGGGAGGGCCTCCGCGGCGTCCACCCCGACCACGGTGGTGAGAACGACGACGCCGCCCATCGCATCGCCGAGCTGAGCGAGGCTCGCCGCATCCTGTTGGGCTCCTGACGATGGAGGGCTCCTGACCATGGCGAGGTCGAAGCGGAGCCGACCCGACGGGCTGCTGCTGGCCCCCGGCGCGGGCACCGACTGCAACCATCCCTCGCTGCTGGCGATCGAGGAGGCCGTCGCGCCGATGCCCGTCCGGCGGTTCGACTTCCCGTACCGGCGAGCGGGGCGCCGGGCGCCGGACCGCGCGCCCGTGCTGCTCCAGGCCGTCCGTGACGAGATCGACGCAGCCTGCGAGGAGTGGGGCGCGGGCTCGCTGGTGGTCGGCGGCCGGTCGATGGGCGGCCGGATGTGCTCCATGGTCGCCGCCGAGGGCCATCCGGCGATCGGCGGGGTCGTGGCCATCTGCTACCCGCTGCACCCACCGGGGAAGCCGGAGAAGCTCCGGGTGGAGCACCTCGTCGACCTCCGGGTCCCGTGCCTCTTCGTGTCCGGTGACCGGGACCCGTTCGGCACGCCGGACGAGCTCACCGCAGCGACCTCGACGATCCCCGGGACGGTCACCCACCACTGGCTCCCGGGGAAGCGCCACGACCTCAAGGGTGCCGACGCGGAGATCGCCGAGGTCGTCGCCGCCTGGATCCGGTCGCTCTGACTCGAGAACGGGTTTTTCAGGGCACGATCGTGCTCGCGTCGTCGTCGAACTGGGTGTCGTTGATCTCCTCGAGCTCGTGGCGCGCCGTCTCGGGGACCCACCACATCACGATCGCCACGGCCAGCGGCGCCAAGGTCAACCACCACAGCGCGGTGGCGTAGCCCGAGCGGTCGATCAGCCAGCCCGCCAGCCAGAGGCCGATCACCGCGCCCGACACCGCCGCGACGTTGATCCAGCCGTTCGCCGTGGCCCGCTTCCGGGTGGGGAACAGCTCGGGGCCGAGGATCCCGATCGAGGGGATGGTCGCCGCGCCCACGATCGAGCCGATCAGGGACCCCATCCACATCAACCAGCCGCTCGTCGAGAACATGATGGCGTTGCCCACGGCGAGACCGGCGAGGCCGATCATCGCAGCGAGGTGGCGCGATCGGCGGTCGGCGAGGCGGCCGCCCAGGATCACGCCGATGCCACCCCAGGTGTTCGTGCCGAAGATGAACAGGACGAGCAGCAGGCCGCTGTAGCCGCGCTCGGTGCGGAGGTACTCGTTCTGCAGCTGGTTCGCCGGTGTGGCGAACAGGTTCAGCAGCATGGCGATGAGCGACGCGGCGACGAGGCGGCGGGCACGCAGTCCTCCCTCCCGGCCGGCGGTGGCGGGCACGTCGACCTCCTCGGCCGGTCGTGTCAGGGCCTCGAAGCGCCGGCTCTCCGGCAGGTCGCGCACCACGCGCAGCGTGACCGGGATCGCCAGGAGCCCGAGGGCCCAGATCCCCCGCCACGCCCACACCGCGAGGTCCGCGGCCGGCAGCAGCGCGACGACACCCCCGACCCCCAGCGCGCCGGCCAAGGTGATCAGCCCGAGGATGAACGCCCGCGACCCTGCGGGCACCTCCTCGGCGGCGACCACCGCGAGCAGGATCACCCCCACGGCGACGGCGCCGCGGCACACGGTCTGCGCGGCGGTCACCGTCACCAGGTCCGGCGCCAGCGCGCCGACCCCGGCCGCGAGTGCGGCGACGACGAACGAGGTCCGGATGACCGTCCGCCGGCCGATGCGGTCGGCGAGGATCATCCCGACGAGGGTCAGCAGGGCGCCGACGCGGATGATCGCCAGCACGCTGGTCTGGGTCCGGGCGCCGGCGTGCATCTCGGAACCGACGTAGGTGAGGGTCGCGCCGACGAGTCCACCCAGGAACCCGCCGAGGACGGCGAGGGTGGCGCACGACGCAGCGACGGCGCTCGCCCTCGGGTCGAAGCGGTTCGGCGGCGACCACCACGGTCGATGGTCGTCGCCCGCGATCGCGGTGGAGCGAGCGGCGATCTGACGGCGCATCAGCGGCCCGAACAGCACGCGCCACACCGGCATGGCGAGGCGGAAGTCGGTCTGCTCGTGGACGACCGTCGTCCCGTCCGCCCCGCGCTCGAGGCGCACGGCGCGTCGCCACGTCGTGAACGGCCCGTCGGTGCCCTCGAACTCGTGGCACTCGGCGTTCGTCGAGACGTCGGCCGACACGGGCACCGGGCGCTCGGCGACCATGAGGTCGTCGCGGGGGCTGGCGTAGGCCCCCGCCTCCCCGTGCGGGAGGGTTCTCGAGATCCGTACCGTCGCCATGTGGGCGGCAATACTGCTCCAATCATGTCGACGCTGCTCGTTCGCCCCTCCGGTCCCCTCGAGGGCACGGTGCCGATCAGCGGTGCGAAGAACTCGGTCCTCAAGCTGCTGGCCGCGACCGTGCTGTGCCCGGGCACCTACCGGCTGTCGAACGTCCCGCGCATCAGCGACGTGGAGTGGATGCTCGAGGTCCTGCACGCCATCGGGGCCACCTCGGAGTGGATCGAGGACAACGTGCTCGAGGTCACCTCACCGGAGGAGCCCTCACCCGAGGCGCCGTACGAGCTGGTCGAGAAGATGCGGGCGTCGACCGCGCTGCTCGGGCCGCTCGTCGCCCGGTGCGGGCAGGCCCGGATCGCCATGCCGGGTGGCGACGACTTCGGGAGCCGGCCGATCAACCTGCACCTGAGCGGCCTCGAGGCGCTCGGCGTCACGTTCGAGCTGCGGCACGGGACCATCTCGGCGCGCAGCACGGGGCTCACCGGCGCGCGGGTGGTCCTCGAGTACCCGTCGGTGGGCGCCACCGAGTCCGTGATGCTCGCCGCCACACTCGCCGACGGCACGACGACGATCGAGAACGCTGCCCGGGAGCCGGAGATCGCCGACCTCGCCGCCTTCCTCAACCGCATGGGCGCCAAGGTCCTGGGCGCCGGCAGCCCCCAGATCGTGATCGAAGGCGTCACCGAGCTGCGCTGCGCCTCGCACGAGGTGGTGCCCGACCGGATCGAGGCGGCCACCTTCCTCGCCTGCGTCGCCGTGGCCGGGGGCGAGGTCACGCTCGTCGGGGCGAACGGCGAGCACCTGCAGTCCGTCGTGCGGAAGCTGGGCGACATGGGCGTGAGGGTGGCTCCCGACTCGTCGGGCCTGTGGGCGATGAGCTCGGGCAGGTTGAAGTCGGTGGACGTGGCCACGCTGCCGTACCCCGGGGTGGCCACCGACGTGCTGCCGATGTTCGTCGCGGCGCTCGCCGTGGCCGAGGGCACGAGCTTCGCCACCGAGAACCTCTTCGGCGGCAGGTTCCGGTACATCGGCGAGCTGGCGCGCATGGGCGCCGAGATCGACGTCGACGGCCACCACCTCGTGATCGACGGGGTCGAGTGGCTGTCGGGCGCTCCGGTGCGGGCATTCGACATCCGCGCCGGTGCGGCGCTGGTGGTCGCCGGACTCCGCGCCGAGGGGGAGACGGTCATCCACGACGCCCACCACCTCGATCGCGGCTACGAGCGGCTCGCCGACAAGCTCGCTGGCGTCGGCGCCGACGTCGAGCGTCGCTGACGCCGACCGACTCAGCGCTTCTCGGGGTGGCCCCCGGGGGGGGGGCCGCGGGGGGGGGCCCGCGC
>JAEZFI010000297.1 GCA_023437745.1 Actinomycetes bacterium | reverse complement strand
CGACACGACGGGGGGTGGCGGGGCGACCGGCGGTGCCGCCTCGGCGACGTCGGCAGCGTCGTCGTCCCCGCCCAGGCGGGCGGTGCTGCCCGCCGGGCCCGGGGTGAGCGGTGCGACGGTGCTGTAGTACGAGTCGTAGTACGTGTAGAGCTCGCGGGTGCCCTGCGTGCCGATGAGCACCGCTCCGAGGATCGGTGCGTGGTGCAGCTCGAGCAGCTCGATCGTGTCGGCCAGGGACTTCACCGTCGACTTGCCGGCCCGGATGACGAGGATCAGGCCGTCGATCACCGGGAACATGTCGATCGGGTCGTTGGCCACCCGCAGGGGCGTGGAGTCGATGAGGACCGTCGCCCCACGCGACGCCGCCTCCTCCGCCACCTCGCGTGCCGCGGCGAGCCGCCCGCCGACCTCGAACGTGGGCGGACCGGCGGCCGCCAGCCACAGGTGCGGCGTGTCGCTCTGCTGCACGACCTCGTCGATGCTCGGCCGTTCGAGGTCGAGGCGTGCCCGGTCGTCGAGCGACGGCCGCTCCGCCGCACCGAGGAGCTGGTCCACCTTCGGCTTGCGGAAGTCGGCGTTGATGACCAACGTCTCGGTGCCGACCTCGGCCAGCGCCAGCGCGGTGAGGGCGACCGACGTGGACTTGCCCTCGTCCGGGAGGGTCGAGGTGAAGAGGAACACCCGCGGTGGGCGGCCCGAGTCGGCGACCGGGAGCGCGTTGCTGTCCGGGGTGGGCGCAGCCCCGGGCGTGCCGGGGATGCCGAGGTTGGGCAGCGCGACGGCGCCCTGCGCCTGGACGAACTGGATGGCAGATCGGATGCGCCGGTAGTGCTCGGCCCAGATGCCGTCCAGGCGGATGCGGCCGTTCGTGTGGAACGACATGCGCTTCTTCGACAGGTGGCCGATCTCCGCGATGATCGGGACGGGCAGGACGGCGGCCAGCTCCTGGCGCGTGTCGATCCGGTTGTTCAGTCGCTCGACGAGCATCACGAGGCCGATGCCGAGCAGCAACCCGATGATGCCGACGAGACCGGCGCGGAACACCGGCGACTTGGGCACCTTGGGCAGGATCGAGGTCTCCACCGTCGGCGTCTCGGGACCCAGCGAGGCGTAGGGCAACGTGCTGCTGGTCCTCAGCGTCGCGTCGTCGTACTGGGCTTTCGCCGTCGCTGCGTAGTCGCTGAGGCGCCGGCGCTCGGCGACCAGCTCGTCCACGGCCTGCGTGCTGGGCAGCTTCTGGTCGGAGCGGCTGAGGTCGCCGTTCTTGCGATCGAACTCCACGAGCGCCTGGTTCGCCTCGTCGGAGCGTCGCTTGAGCTCCTCGAGCTGGCGCTGCTCGTCGGACTGGAGCTCCTTGTTGACGACGTCCAGGAACGCGTCGGTGAACGCCTGGACGCGGGCGTTGGCGACGTCGGCGTCCTTGTCCACGCTGCTGATGCGGATCGAGCTGCTGTCCTCGTCGTAGGTCGACGTGATCTTCCCCACCAGCGACGACAGCTTGCCGTCGTACTTGAGCTTCTCGGCGGCGATCCCGGGCACTGCGCCACGCGTGACCTTCAGCGCGTCCTGCTGCACGAAGGCTCGGGTGCCGCTGGCGTCACGGTTGGAGACGATGACCTGCCGGGCGATCCAGACCGGCTTGGCGTCCTCCTCGCCGAACTGCGACGAGAACACCCCCGCCGCAGCACCCAGCAGGACCGCGACGAGCAGCACCAGCCACCGACGACCGAGGATCGCGCGAGCCTTGCCCATCAGCGGGCTCCGATCTCAGGGGTGGTCGGCACGGTGAGCACTCGCATTCGTGATGGGACGAGGGACGATGGGGAGGGCTCCACGGTAGCCAACGACTCCACCGGTGGCACCACCACCTCGCCGTCGGAGGGATCCTCCGGGGCCCTGCGGCGTCGACGCTGCTCCACGACGGCCGGCAGGGCGAGCAGCGCCACCGCGGCGGGCAGCATCTGCGTGCGCTGACGGGCGAGGATGCCGAAGTTGCCCACGAACGAGAAGGCGACCGAGAACACCAGGATGAACGCCATGAGGAACACCAGGTAGGGCCGGCGGGCGGACAGCGCCGGGAACCGGGCGAGGCGGCGCCACGACGAGGCGAACAGGTAGCCCAGGAGGACCCCCTCCGAGGCGGCGATGAGCGAGTTGATGCTGCTCGCCTCCCACGGGAACGGCCGCAGGAGCACGGAGATCACGGCCCACGGGAGCTTCTCGGGCGACGTCACCGCGGGCGCCGCGAACTCCGAGTTGCCGATCGAGGTCCGGGCGAGGGTCTCGTCCAGCCGGGACGCCGCGTTGTTCGTGGTGCCGTCCGACGACAGCGCCACCGAGTCGTTGTCACCCGAGCGATCGAACATCCCGCCCACCGCCGTGGACACCACACCGACGGCGAGGAGCAGGCCGACCAGCGCCGCGAGCCGGACCGCTCGTCCCATGCCGCCGACCCGGTCGCCCTTCGCCACCGCGCCGACCGCCGTGGCGAGGATCAGCGCGCCGATCGACATCAGCGCGATGTGCGGGCGCACCAGCATGACGAGCGCGACACCCGCGGCGAAGTAGGCGGCTCCGATGACCCGGGGCTTGGGCGACAGCAGGAGCGCCGCGCCGTAGCTGATCAGGCCCAGGCAGAAGATCATCAGCGCCTCCTTGCCGATCGAGGACGGCCAGAACAGCAGCGACGGCAGGAAGAGCAGGATCCGTGCGTACCGGAGGTGGTCCGCTTCGGGCACGGCCGCCTTCAGCCCCCGCACGAAGAGGATCTGCCCGATGAAGCACAGGAACGTGTAGACGAAGAACCCGGCGTACGCACTGGAGCCCGTCACCAGGTAGATCCCACCGGTGAAGTCGCCCATGCGCTGCGATTCGATCGGGAAGTTCCGGATGATCGGCAGCGGGTGGATCGGGATGCCCTCGCGGAACCGGCGGACGAACTCCGCCCCCGCCTCGTGGTAGACGCCGGCGTCGCCCTCGGAGTCGTAGATGACGAAGATGACGAAGTACCGGACCAGCGAGGACGCGAACTTCAGGACGAGGCCGCCCATGAGGATGCCGAAGAGCTTCGGGCTCTGCTCCGAGCGGGCGATGCGCCGGAAGAGCGGCACCGAGACGGCGAGGATCACCAGGCAGGTGATGGTGGCGGTCCACACGTCCAGGTTCGCCTTGTCCAGGAAGAACATGGTGCCCACCAGCAGCAGCGCGGTGGCGATCAGCCCACCGACGATCACCCCGCGGTCGAGCGCGTCGCCTGCGCCGCTGGAGAGCCGGACCCCCAGCTGCTGGCGCTGCCGGACCTCAGCCACGACGTCCCACCGGACCGCGGGCGGGCCACGTTGCGCCGTCGACCCCGTTCGCCTCGACCTTCACGTACACCGCCCCCGGTTGCGCCCCATGCAAGGATATCGACAGTTGTCCGCAGAACCGAAGCGCGGGTCGAGCGCGACCGTGGGTGCGGTCCGGTACCGTCGAAGCGCCGTCGTCCAGGAGTGCCCCTTGTCCCCGCCCACATCGACCTGGCGACGTCTGGCACCGTTCGCCGACCACGGGCCACGACGCCTGCTCACGCTGGTGGTGACGTCGCTGCTGGCGGGCGGCGCCGAGGCGGGCGTCCTCGTGCTCGTGACCCGGCTGGCGCTGGCCGCGACACGCGGCGAGGGCCAGGTGGAGGTGCTCGGGGTCGAGGCGTCGGCGGAACGATGGGCGCTGCTCAGCCTCGGACTCGTCGTGCTCAAGCTGGCCATGGGCGTCGCCGTCGCGGTCGTCACGTCGCGGCTCGCTGCCGGGTCGCTCTCGGGCGCCCGACGCACGCTGGTCCGAGCCTTCCTCCACGCCTCCTGGGACCGGCAGAGCCGCGACCGGCCCGGCGCCCTGCAGGAGCTGATGACCACGAACGTGGACAAGGTTGCCTCGATCTTCCTCACGGTGGGCTACGGCGTGACCGCCGCGGTGAACCTGGCGATCCTGCTGGTCGTCGCCGTGGTCGTGAACCCCGCTGCGGCGCTGGGCGTGATGGTCGCCGGGGCGGCGCTCCTGGCGCTCCTGTCCCCCGTCAGCCGGCTCTCGAAGCGCAACGCCGGCGTGTACGTCACCCGTGCGCAGCGCTACGCGTCGGAGGTCGCCGAGACGGTGTCGCTCGCCCGGGAGCTCTCCCTGTTCGGCACTGCGGGTCGGGCCGCCGCCCGGATCGACGACGCGGAGCGGACGGCCTCGGAGTCCTATCGCCGCAGCCGCTTCCTCGGTGCACTGCTGCCCCAGCTCTTCCAGGGGCTCGCGCTGGCCTTCGTCGCCGGCGCGATCGGGATCGTGGTGACCCGAGGCGACACCGACGTCGCCGGGCTCGGCGCCGTGGTCGTGCTGCTCCTCCGCTGCCTGGCGTACGGGCAGCAGGCCTCGGTCGCCAACCAGCAGCTCGCCGAGCTGCTCCCCCACCTCGACCGGTTGGCCACCGTCGAGGACGAGTACCGGACGTCCGCCGCTCCCCGCGGGACCGAACGACCCGCCCACCTCGGCCGGCTCGTGCTGCGCGACGTGGGCTACTCGTACGGCGACGTGCCGGCGCTCCACGGGGTCGACCTCGCGATCGAGCCCGGCGAGGTGATCGGCGTGGTCGGCCCGTCGGGCGGTGGGAAGAGCACGCTCGTCCATCTGCTGCTGGGCCTCCGGCCGCCCACCACCGGGACGATCGAGGCAGGCGGCGTGTCCGTCCAGGCGATCGACCCGATGCGGTGGAGCGAGCTGGTCGCCGCCGTGCCGCAGGAGGGGCGGTGCTTCGCCGGGACCGTCGCCGACAACATCGCGTTCCTCCGCGACAGCACGCCGCACGCTGTCGAGGCGGCCGCCCGCGCCGCCCACCTCCACGACGAGATCGTCGCGTGGCCCGAGGGCTACGACACGCAGGTCGGCGAGGGGGGTGGCGCCGTGTCGGGGGGTCAGCGGCAGCGCATCTGCATCGCCCGGGCCCTGCTGGGCCGGCCGGAGATGCTCGTGCTCGACGAGCCGACGTCGGCGCTGGACCTGCTGTCCGAGGCCCGGATCCTGGAGACGCTCGAGCAGCTCAGAGGGAGCGTCACGATGGTCGTCGTGGCCCACCGCCTGTCCACGCTCAACGTGTGCGACCGGATCCTGGTGCTCGTGGACGGCCGCGGCGTCGCACTGGGCACGGCCGGGGAGCTGAGCGCCGACGGCGGCTTCTACGAGGAGGCGCTCCGCCTCTCGGGGATCCACGCGTGACCGGGGAGCCGTCGCTGTCGGTCGTGCTCTGCACGTTCCGCCGACCGGACGGTGCCGCCCGGGCGCTGGCCAGCCTCCTGGCACAGCCGGTGGAGGACCTGCAGGTGGTGGTGGCCGACGCGGGTGAGGTCGAGGACACGGCCGAGGCGTTGCGGCCCTACGAGATCGACCCGCGCTGGTCGCTGGTGGGCGTCCCGGACCGCGGCCTCTGCGGGCTGCGCAACGACGGGGGTCGGTACGCCCGCGCCCCGTGGATCGCCTTCCTCGACGACGACGACCACGTCGGCCCCGGCTGGGCCGAGGCCCTCCTGTCGGCAGGATCCGACGCCGGCGTCGGGCTCGTGAGCTGCGGCAACGACATGGTCGACGACCGGGGCACCGTGACGGCGACGCTGCAGCCGAAGGCCCTCGGACCGCTGATGTCGGACCTCCACGGCAACGTGCTCGCCGGCTGCTGGGCCGCGCGCCGCGACGTCCTCGACGAGGCGGGCTGGTACCTGCCGGGCCTGATGTGGTCGCACCAGACAGAGCTCTGGATCCGGATGGCCGCCGTGTGCCGCGAGCGCGGCCTGCGCGCCGAGGTGGTCGATCGCCCGCTGACACGCATCCACCGCCGAGCCGCCGAGGACCGCCGGCTGGGCAACCCGCGACTCCTCGTCGACGGCACCCGCTGGATCCTGGCCCGTCACGCAGCCGCCTACGACCGCGCGCCGGACGAGCTGGCGTCCGCGCACCGCATCCTCGGCGTCAACTACGCCCGGATCGGTGACCTCCGGTCCGCCCGCCAGCACTTCCTCCGATCCCTCCGCCTGCGGCCGGACGCGGCGACCGTCGCCCGCGCCGCGGCCACCCTCGCCCGCCCGCTCGCCGCCCGGGCGTGGGGGACCGACGCAGGCCACGTGGACCGGGAGGCGATGGCTCGCCAGGGCCTCGCGGGCGTCGAGGCGATGAGCGACGAGGCGCACGCCACCGACAGCCTCTTCCTGCCGTGGCGGTACCGGGAGAACGCCCCGGCGTCCGCCGACCGCGACGGCACCCCGTTCTGGGAGGAGGGGACGGCCGCGAACGACGTCCGCTACCAGGACCCGGTGTACCGGTGGGCGGCCCGCCTCGCCCAGGACATCGATCACCTGCCGGTGCTGGACGTGGGATGCGGCGGCGGGCACAAGCTCGTCCACCGCGTCGGTGCGGTGACGGATCGCTTCACCGGAGCGGACCAGCCCAGCGGCATCGAGCTGGCGGAGTCCACGTTCCCGGGTCGGGACTGGCTCGCCGGCGACCTCGAGGACGACACCTTCTGGGGACTGCTCGCGTCCCGCCGAGCCCGGCTCGTGATCTGCTCGGACGTCATCGAGCACCTCGTCGAGCCGAGAGACCTCCTCCGGCGGCTGCGGCAGGTCGCCGGCGCGGGTGGGCGCATCCTGCTGTCGACCCCCGACCGCTCGCGCCTCGAGGGCGTGGATCCCCTGGGCCCGCCCCGCAACCCCCGGCACGTGCGGGAGTGGTCGGCCGACGAGCTGGCGCTGCTCTGCGAGTCGGCGGGCTTCCGCGTGGTCGAGCAGCGCCATCTGCTCCCCCGTTCGTACTCGGCCACCCGCGTGGACCTCAACCGGACCGTCTACCGGCTGCTCTCACGCCGACCGGTCCCGGACCGGCGCAGCAGCCTGGCCCTCCTCCTCGAGCCGGTGGTCGTCGACGACGCCCCCGCCGGACCCGACGGTCAGCCGGGCCGCGCCGCCCACTCGTAGACGTCGCACATCGCTGCGGCGGACCGATCCGCGGTGAAGCGCCGGGCGAAGGCGGCCGAGGCGGCCCCGCCCAGCGACGTGCGGCGCTCTGGATCGTCGAGCAACCGGCCGATCGCGCCGGGCATCGCGGCGCGATCCGTCAGCACGGCATCGACGCCGTCGGTCAGCACCCCGTCGAGGCCCCGGAGCGGCAGCGACACGATCGCCCGCCCGGCGGCCATCGCCTCGAGGAGGGCGCCGGCCGCCCCCTCGCGGCGAGAGGTGCAGACGACCACGTCGGCGAGGTGGAGCAGGTCGGGCACGTCGTCGCGGTGGCCGAGGAACCGGACCTGGTCGCCGTGCCGCATCGAGCGGTGCTGCACCTGCAGCCCGGCGGTCGAGCGGCCCGGCCGTCCCGCCACGAGGACCCGGAGGTTCTCGCGCTCGTCCGCCAGCTCGTCGGCGATGTCGAGCAGGACGTCGAGTCCCTTCTGCGGCTCCTGGCGGCCGACCGCGAGCAGCACCTGGTTCGACGGATCCAGGCCGAGCTCGGCACGCAGCTTCTCGACCCGATCGACGTTGCCCTCGGCCAGCCGGTCGAGCTCCCGGCCGCGTTCGGCGACTCGGACGCGGTCCTCGGGGACCCGCAGGACCGAGCGGTAGGACGCTGCGGTCCCGTGGGTGACCGCGTGGTAGCGCGTGGGGCTCAGCCGTCCGAGCAGGCGCTCCAGCCAGGCGCCCAGCTGGATCTTCCAGCGCGCGCCGCCCCCTTCGTCCGTGACCGACGGGTCGAGCTGGTGGGTGTTCGCCCACGTGATGAGGATCGGGGTTCCCTGGCGGATGAGCCCGAGCTGCGTGGGCACCGTCGCCTCGAACAGCACCGCGTGCACCACGTCCGGCTTCACCGCGGCCACGACACGACGGACGGCCCGGGCCCTCCCGACGAGCGTGCGGTGCGAGGAGAGGTCGTGGATCGTGACACCGAGCGCCTCCAGCGCCGGCACCAACGTCTGCAGCGGCGTGAGCAGCGCGAGGTGGAGGTCGTAGCCACGGGCGAGGAGGTGGGGCACGGTCGTCATGAACGACTGCTCCGCGCCCGCCTCGGGCGTCATCCCCGGCATCACGACGAGGACCCTCACGACGCGACGCTCCCGCACACGCTGTGAAGGATGCCACGTGCGGTCCCCGTCCACTCGGATCGGGTGATCGAGGACGCCCCTCGCGCCGGGTCCACATCGCCGACCGGTACCCTTCCGCCGGTGGGCGAGGGGTCAGAACCGGGGCGACGACGGGCGAACCTGCTCCGAACTTCGAACTGGCGTCACCTCGAGCCCTACCTCCCCCCGCACAGCGTCCTGCGGATGTCGGGCCTCGGGCTGGCCTCCTTCATCGGGAGCCTCGCCGAGTCCGCCGTCCTGGTGCTCATGACGCTGACCGCCGACAGCCTCATCCGCGGCACGGACGAGGTCACGACGCTCGGCGTCACGGTCTCGCGGATGACCGCTGTGGTGCTCGCCCTCGTCGCGGTGGGGGCCCGGGTCTCGCTGACGCTCCTGACGTCACGGACCTCGGCCCGGTTCTGCTCGCAGGTCATGGTCAACGCACAGCGGGCGTTGATCACGGCGTACCTCGGAACGTCGCACGAGACCCGGGTGGCGCGGCCGCCCGGCGACCTGCAGGCGGTGCTGCTCACGCACGGGCGGAACACCGGCGAGCTGGCCAGCTCGTTCACCCTCGTGGCGGGCGGGGTCTGCGGCATCCTCGCGTTCGGCGGGACCTCGCTGGCGCTCAACCCCCTCGCCATGACCGCGATCTCCCTGGTCGGCGGCGCCCTCATCCTGGCGCTCCGACCGCTGCGGAAGCAGGGCCGCCAGGCGGCCCACGAGTTCGCCGACGTGACGCGAAGGGTCGGCAGCGGCGCCACCCAGATCGAGACCCTGCACCTCGAGATCGGGATCTTCGACGTCGGGCGGAGGGTGCTCGACGTGCTCGGCGGCAGCGTGTCGCTCGGGGGCGACCGGTTCCGGCGGCTCCGCTTCCTCAGCGCCGCGGTCCCGCAGCTGTTCCAGGCAGCGCTGCTCGGCGCAGCCGTCGCCGGCCTGCTGGTCGTGGTCTCGATCGCCGGCGACCGGCCGCCGGACGGCGGGGACCTGGCGACCATCGGCGCGATCGTCCTGCTGCTCATCCGATCCATGTCGGCTGCGCAGCAGCTGGTGATCGCCCACCAGCGCGTGCTCGAGATGGGCACCTACGCGCAGGGTCTGACCGAGCTGCTCCAGCTCTTCGAGTCGACACCCCGCGTGTTCGGCGAGGCGAGCCCCGCCCACCTCTCCCCGATCCGCCTCGACGACGTCGGCTTCACCTATGACGGCACCACCGACGTGCTGCGCCAGCTCGATCTCGAGTTCGCCGCCGGCGAGCTCGTCGGCATCGTCGGCCCCTCGGGCGCCGGCAAGTCGACGCTGGTGGAGCTCCTGCTCCGACTGCGGCCGCCCACCGCGGGGGCCATCACCCTCGGAGGGGTGCCCATCGACGACGTCGCGCCCGCGGAGTTCGCCCGGCGCGTCGCCTTCGTGCCGCAGGTCCCGACGCTGATCGAGGGCACGATCGCCGACAACGTGCGGTTCTTCCGTGACCTCCCGGACGAGCGGGTCCGGGCGGCACTCGACTCCGCCCACCTGTCCGCCGAGGTCGACGCCCTCCCCGAGGGGATGCAGACCAAGGTGGGTCCGGACGAGCGGATGCTGTCGGGTGGCCAGCGCCAACGCCTCACCATCGCCCGCGCCCTGGCGGGCGATCCCGAGATCCTGATCCTCGACGAACCGACGAGCTCGCTCGACGCGATCTCGGAGAACGCGATCCGCCGAGCGCTCGACGAGCTGCCCGCCCACTGCCTCGCGCTCATCGTCGCCCATCGCTACTCGACCCTCAGGTCGTGCTCCCGCATCGTCGTCCTCGCCCGCGGTCACCTCGAGGTCGACGCCACCCCCGAGCAGGTCGCCGAGGAGTCGACGTTCTTCAAGGCGATGCTGGGCGCCGACGACTGACCAGGGCTCGGGGATCCAGGGATCGGGCACCGCCCTCACGGAGCTCGAGCAGCCGGGCCACCGGACCTCGCCCGAGCAACTGCGTGGAGTCCATCCGGTCCTGCGCCCGGAGGGTGTACTTGTGGCTGGAGGTCCCCCGGAGGAAGTCGTAGGTGTGCCGACCCTCGTCGATCGCGCGGCGGATCGCAGCGACGTGCATGGCGACGCCCGGTGACAACGCCTGATAGGCGGGCTCCCAGCCGCTCTTGTAGGAGGACATCGAAGGCCCGCAGCGCAGCAGGAGCAATGAACCCACGATGCGACGCTCCGCCTCGAGCACGTAGAGGAGCGGCCGCTGCTCGCCCCGCCCGTGGTGGCACAGTCGGACGAGCAGCTCGTGCCGGGCCTCGTCGTACAGCCCGGCGCCCCCCTGCGACGCCCACCTGGCGAGGTGGACCCGTCGCAGCTCCCGGAGCGCCGCCTCGACCTCCTCAGGGTCCTCGATCCATCGACCCTCGACCCCCTCGTCGGCCATGCGGCGAGCCCGCCGGCCCAGCTCCTTCCGCACCTTCCTCGGCCACAGCGCGTCGATCGACGCCACACCTCGGAGGTCGAGTCGCGGGCAGCTGTGCTCCCCGATCGAGCGGAACCCGTGGCGTGCGAGCAGCGGAGCGTGCGTCGGGTCCACTCCCTCGAAGAGGGTGGCCGACGTGCCCACGAGCTCACGCACCGCAGTGAGGACGACGTCGAAGCACGCGGGGTCCCCGGCCGGACCGAGGTGGTCGGCGGCCCCGTAGCCGCTTCCGGCGATGCCCCAGTACCGGAGCGGCAACGGGACCCGGCGGTGCAGGTGGCGCTCCATGCGGCACACCGGCAGGTGCGCCACCACACGTCCCCCCTCGACGACGGCGAGGGAGATCAGCTCGTCCTCCGTGGGCCCACCGACGCCGGCCCACGCCTCCAACCATGCAAGCGTCTGGAAGTAGTTGCCGGAGGCGACGGCGAGTGCGTCGATGTCGTCGGCATGCGGGCGGACGGCCCCCAGACCCTCGAATCGGGTGACGGCCGAGCTCTTCACGATGCAGCCGCGGGCGAGGTCGCGAAGGCGTAGTACCACCACGGGGCCACGAGGCTGCGCGGCCGTGCAGGATGATCGCCGGGCACCGTGGAGGCGTGGACGAAGCCCGCACGCTCGAGCTCGTCGATGACGACACGGGGCGTCGACGTCCAGGTGTGCAATCCGCCGCGCACCGGATCGAGCACGTACCCGTGGCCTCGCCAGAACGAGCTCGAGGGGAGGAGACGACGGCACCGGGCGGCGGTCTGGAACGCGGCGACGGCGAGCCGTCGTGGCCCGCCCGTCGGGGACGGGCGGCGGAGGACCGCTCGCGCGTTGTGGGAGGAGAACACGAAGTTCCCGCCGTCCCGGAGCACGCGCCGCACCTCCCGCCAGCACCGCTGCCGGGCGGCGTCGGTGTCGAGGTAGTCGATGCCGTTGTACGAGAAGACCACGAGGTCGAAGGATCCGTCGTCGAACTCGGCGAGATCCGCTGCGTCGCCGACCACGAACTCCTGGTCCGGGAACTGCCGGCGCGCGCCCTCCACCATCCGCGGCGCGACGTCGAGCCCGACGTACCGGGACGCCCCGGCCGACAGCGCCGGGACCGTGCGACCGGTCCCCACGCCCAGGTCGAGCACTCGACGCCCCTCGGCCAGCAGCCCCGCGAGCACCTCGTCCTCGGCGGGGGTGAGCGTCGCTGCGACCGACTCGTAGTCGCTCACGACCTCCTCGGCGTCGAACCGCTGCCGGTTCACGGCACCTGCGTCGTCACCCGTCGCCCGGCTGTGCTCGGCGGCGACCCGGCGGATCCAGGCTGCCGTCGCGTCCGCCACCTGGTCGGGCCCGTACAGCTGGTCGAACGCCAGCCGGCCCTCCTGCGCCCTGCGGCGGGCCTCCGGGTCGCCGTCGAGCACCGCGGCGAGCTCTTTCGCCATCCGCGCTGCGTCGTCGACGGGCACGAGCGCACCGAGGGCCCCGTCGGCGAGGATCTCCCGCACCGGCGGGATGTCGGCGGCCACGACCGGCACCTCCAGCGCGAGCGCCTCGAGCACCGACCCTCCGAGACCCTCGAACCGTGAGGCGAACGCGAGCACGTCGGCGGCCGCCAACAGCTCCGGGATCTCCTCCACGTGGCCCAGCAACCGGACCGCGCCGTCGAGCCCGCACGCGGCGATCTGCTGCTGCAAGGCCTCGGTGGTGCTCCCGGACCGCCCGGCGACCAGCAGGAGCGCATCGGGGTGGCTGGCCCGGACCAGCGCGAAGGCGTCGACGATCGTCGCATGCGCCTTCTGGTACTCGTGCCGGCCCACGCTCACGACGAGCGGTTGATCCGGTCCCACCCCCCACCGCGCCCGAGCGGCGGTGCGCCGCTCGGGACCCGGCACGCCGAGACGCTCCCGTGACCGGCTCCTCGGCACGACGGTCACCGTCGAGGGGTCGAGCCCGAGCTCGGCGACGTACGAGTCCTTCACGGCCTCGGTGATCGAGTGGAACGCCGCCGTCCAGCGCCGTGCGGTGAAGGCGTCGATCCGTCGCGCCAGCTCCAGCCGACGGGGCCGGACGCCGGGGTCGTCGAGCTGCGCACCGCCGTACGGCATGTTCACCAGGCTCGTGGCCACCGGGATCCCCGTGCCGGCTGCACCGAGGCGCGCCACCAGGCTGGCGTTGTACAGCGTGCTGTGCACCAGGTCGGGCCGAAGCGTGGTGATGAGACGCCGCATGGAGCGGATCCGGCCGGGGAAGCCGGCGCCGTCCAGGTGGTGGACCTCGACGCCCTGCCCACGGAGCTGCTCCTCGACCTCGGCGTTCCTCGTGAGCAGCACCGCGAGCGAGCTGTCGATCCCTCGACGGCGCAGCTCCGGCAGCAACTCGAAGGTCGACCGCTCGGCGCCGCCGCCGAGGCTGCCGAGGGAGTCGATGACGTGGAGGACGCGCACGCTCACGCGCCGCCGCCCGCGCCGGGCGGGGTGAGCGTCGCCGACCGACGCCCGCGCCGCTGCTCGATCACCCGCACGACCTCCGACGCGCCGACGTCCACGCCGTCGAGGGCCACTGTGACCACCACTCCCCCGGCCCGGTTCGCCGAACCCTCCAGGAGGCCTCGCGCCTCCACGAACCGGGCGGACAGCGCCTCGTCACCCAGCGCCTCGAGGCGCGGCGCGACACCCCGACTGCGCCCCCGCAGGCGGCCGAGCGCCACGTCGGGCTCGGCGTCGACGAGGACCACGAGGTCGGCGCGCGGCGCCCGCCGGCGGTAGCGGTCGACGAGGCGACCGCGCGACACCCCGGCGGCCTCGACGAAGAGCAGGAAGGTCCGCTGCACCATGCCCTCGTCGATCAGCACGACCACGTCGTCGCCGACGCGGCTCGCCGCCAGATGTTGCTCGAGCGCCACCACGAACCACCGGAACGCCACCCACCGCTCGGCCCGCGGCCGCGGACTGCGGATGAGGGTCACGGCGACCACGGCGAGGAGGGGGGCGCGCAGCACCAGCGCACCGGCCCGCCGGAGCCGGCCCGGCAGCGTCGCGGCCCGATGCTCGGGGTGGATCCAGGAGCGGCGGACGTCGGCGCCGGAGCGGACCTCGATGCCCGACTGCGACAGCATCCGGTCGACCTCGTGGAGGAGTGTGGTCTTCCCGCCGCCCGGCAGGCCCGCGAACTCGACGATCAACTGGCGTCCAACCGGACGAAGTAGAGGGGGTCGGGCCGCAGGGGCCAGCGAGAGGTCACCACCTCGACCCGGCGCCGCTCGAGCCAACCGGCATCGCGCACCACTGAGCGGAAGGCGGCCTCGTGGTGCACGCGCAGCGGATCGCGGACGATGGTGGACCGCTCGGCGTCGCCCGGTCGGCCGCTGAGCCGGGAGCGAAGACCGGACGCAGCCCGGCGGGCGCGACGCGCCGGCGACGCCCACCACGTGTCCCGCTCGACCCTGACCTCGAGGATCAGGAAGCCACCGGTCACACGGCGCAGCTCCGTCAGCACGCTCTGGAGCACCGGGAGGGGGACGAGGTTGGCGAACCGGGCGCACAGCACGAAGTCGAAGGTGCCGTCGCGGAACGGCAGGGCCTCGCCGTCCGACTGGATCAGCGCCTCCGCCCGCGCCATCGACTCGTGGCGGCGGCGTCCGGCCAGCATCATGTCGATCGAGATGTCGGCGCCCGCCCAACGGACCCCGAGCCGCTCGAGGGTGTCGGCGAACCGGCCGTCACCGCACGGCAGGTCCAGCCCGCGCGCTCCCTTCGGGACCTCGTCCAGGAGGACCTGCGCAGCGTCCGACTCACGCTGCCACTTCAGCGCGGCGGCTGCCGACCTCACCCGATGGTCGGTGTAGTTCGCCGCCACCTCGCCGCGGTAGTACTCGCGAGCCGAGTAGCTTTCGTTGTGCACGACGTCAATGTGACAGACGCCGTCGAGCGCCGTCCAGCGAGTCGCCGACACCTGCCGGGCGCCGGAGGCGTGTGACACGCGCCGCGAGCCTTCGCGCCGACTCCCGCAGCCGGAAGACCGCTGAGTGCCAGCCGGAGAGCACCGCGCGCGTCCGGCTCGGGGTGTGGCCGGCGTCGAGCCGGAGCCGCGACAGCGACCACGGGACGGGCTCGCGGGGCACGAGGTGGTGGTCGAAGAGCGCGACGGCTGCGTACGACGACTCCCGGAGGTGGCGTTCGGCCTCCGGGGTCCTGTCCCCGTTCGGGTAGGCGAAGACCCGCCGGTCCCAGAGTCCTTGCTCGTCGAGCCAGGCACCGGCGAGGTCGATCTGGCGTTGCTGCTCGGCGGCGTCGCACTGGTCGAGGCACGGGTGGTCCCAGGTGTGGCTTCCGACGTCACCCCCGAGCTCACGCCAGCGCTCGAGGTCGTCGCGGGTCACCCGTGGCGCCTCCAGCACGTGGTCGGGCACCTTCAACTGGTCGATCACCGCCCGGCGCACGGCGTCGGGGACGCGCTTCAGCTCCGTGACGGCACGGTGGTCGCGGTAGGTCCGGCCCTCCACCACGATCGGTTCGCCCGCCTCGACGGCAGCCTCCACCACCTCCCACCAGGGGATCGCCAGGCCTTCCACGAAGGCAGGGCACACGAACAGCGTCGCACCGATGCCGTGCCGGGCCAGCACCGGCGCGGCGTCCACCACCGTCGAACGCTCGCCGTCGTCGAAGGTCAGCCACACGGCGTCGGGCGGGAGCGGCGAGACGCCGTCGAGCCAGTCGAGGACCTGCGGGAGCCGCACCGGGGTGGCCCACCGGGAGATCTCGGCGAGCTGCCGATCGAACGCGTCGAGGTCCGCCACCCCGTGCATCGCCAGGATCCGCAGGCGCGGCCGAGTCACGCGCATGGCGATCCTGGTGAGTGTCGGGTGGCCGAGGAGCCGATCGAGCATGCCGTTCGTCCAGCTGCTGAGAGGTGAACCGAACGGGAGCGTACCCGTGGACCGCAGCGGCCAACCGGGTTCGGGTCGGCTCACGCCTCACCCGCGACGCGCTCGATCAACTGCTGCCAGTCCCGGGCGACCTGCGCCATCGAGAACCGCTCGAGGCACCGCCGCCGGCCTGCCTCGCCCATCTCGTCGCGGTGCCGGATCGCTCGGCGCAGCCCGGCGGCGAGCTCCTGGACCTCGGGGGTCTCCACCAGCACACCCGTCTCACCGTCCACCACGACCGACGCCATCCCGCCGACGGCGGTCGCCACCACCGGCACGCCGCACATCGCCGCCTCGATCGCCACAGCCGGGATGCCCTCCGTTCGGCTCGGGAGGACCACGGCGTCGACGGCCGACATCACACCGATCGGGTCGTCGGTCACCCCGTGGAACCGCACCCTCCCGGGAGCCAGCGAGTCGGCCAGGACCCCGGCCTCCTCGCGCTGGGGGCCGTCCCCGACGACGAGCAGGCCGAGCGCAGGGTCGCTCGCCACCGCGCGGATGGCGTCGAGCACCCCCTTCTCCTCGGAGAGCGCTCCGACGAAGCCCACCCAGTCCAGGTCGTCGCCGAGGCCGAGCCGGCGACGGGCCGCCTCCTGCTCGAACACGGAGGGCGCGTCGAACGCCGGGACGGCGTTGGGCACCACCGTCACGCGCTCGGGGTCGAGACGGTGGGCGTCGACCAGCTGCGCAGCCGCCGCCGGGTAGAGCGCCGCCACCGCTGCCGCCCGCCGGAGCGGCAGCCCGATCCTCAGGTCGGCGCCGCGCACCGCCCGCCAGGCGTCGGGATCACCGATGTTCCGGTAGATGAACGGGCGCCGGGCGACCCAGGCGGCGCTCGCCCCGTGGAGCAACGCGCTCGATCCGTGCGCGACGAGCACGTCCGCCCGCCGCAGCCGACGCACCAACCGGAGCCACCCGAGCGGATCGGCCCTCCGGGTGCCGAGTGCCGCCACGTCGAGTCGTTCGCCCCGAGCGCCCGGAGCGATCGCGACGACCTCGTTGCGCGGTGCGCCCCCGAGCTCCTCGGCGAGCCGCACGGCGAACACCTCGGCGCCCCGCCGGTCGCTGGAGGTGATCAGGTGGAGCACCGTCGGCGCCCCGACCCGCCGGCGGGCTGCGGCACCCCGGGCCCGCCCGCGGCGGCGCTGCGCCACCTTCCGGTACAGCGCCTCGATCGAGGCCACGGAGCGAGCGGCGTCGAAGGCCGAGGCCGCCGCCGCCGACTCGCTCGCCAGCCGCGCCCGCAGCGCCGGGTCGCCGAGCACCCGCTCGATCGCACCCGCCAGGGCGTCGTCGTCACCAGGCGGCACGGCGAGCCCGTCGAGCCCGTCGTGGACCTGCTCGGCGAGGCCGCCCACCGCCGTGACCACCACCGGGAGGCCGAGCGCCCGTGCCTCCATGAAGGCGACCGGCAGGCCCTCCATGTGCGACGACATCACGAACAGGTCGAACCCGGACATGACGCGAACCGCATCGCGCCGGTGGCCGAGGAACCGGAACCGGTCACCGAGGCCGAGCGACGCGTGGAGCGCGCGGAGCTCGGCCTCGAGCGGGCCGGAGCCGACGCTCACGACGACGACACCGCCCTCGTGCGTGACGGCGTCGGCGACCCTGAGCAGTCCCTCGTAGTTCTTCTCGGGACGGAAGTTCGCCACGGTGCCGACCAGCAGCTCGTCGTCGCCGACCTCCAGCTCCTTGCGGACCTCCTCCCGAGCGACCCTCTGGGCGCGCACCTCGTCGAGGTCGATCCCATGGGCCAGCACCTCCAGCCGGCGACGGAGGCGGCCGGGCACCGAGTCGAACGCCGCCTGGGAGACCGCGAGCTGCGCGTCGTCGAGCGGGTAGGTCAGCAGGTTGGCGAGCCGCGTGGGCCACCGGTACACCTCCCAGCTGTTGTGCTCGGTGTAGACGACGGTCGGCCGACGGCGGAGGGTGCGGCACGCGAGCCGGGCCCCGACGGCGGCGGCCGGTGAGTGCGCGTGGACGATGTCGATGCGATGGTCCGCGACGAGCGCCCGCAGGCGGGCGTACCAGGCGACGTCCACGTCGGACGACGCATCGAGGCAGGTGCACGGGACACCGAGCGCCTCGAGCTCCGGCACCAGCTGGTCCTTCGCCGGGACGAGGTAGGCCACCTCGTAGTGGAAGGTCGACCGGTCGCCCATGCGCGCGTGGTTGACGAGGAGCCGCTCCATGCCCCCGGCCCCCAGCCCCTTGCAGAGCCAGAGCACCCGGAGCGGTCCACGCTGCGAGGAGCGCGCCTCAGGCACGGGCGACCACCACCCAGTACGGCCAGTCCTCACGGAAGCGAATCCCCGTGAAGCCACCTCCGGTCAGGAGCTCCTCGATCTCGGTTCGTGTGTAGCGCTTCTCGAGCCGCGTGCCGAAGCGGTCCAGCGCATCGGTCTGCATGACGTAGTAGGGCTGGTCGCGGTACGCCGACAGGGGCAGCATCTCCACGTCACGTCCGCGCCGCTCCAGCAGGCGGGCGAGCCGCGCCAGCGGCAGGTACACCGCGGCGGCGATCGCCTTGGTCAACCCCAATCGCAGCCGGTGCGGGGACCGGGCGATCCCACGACGCACCGCGTCGCTGGCCCTCCACAGGAGACGGAACCACGCCGGGCGGTTCTCGAACGCGTAGTAGAGGTACACGAGGAACGGCGCCCCGGGCTTGAGCACACGATGGATCTCGGCGATCGCGCCCTCGGTGTCGGGAAGGTGGTGCAGGACCCCGAGCGAGAACGCGAAGTCGAGGCTCTGGGAGCGCAGCGGGAGCTCGACGGCGCTCGCCTGGAGGAGCCGGCACGCCGGCGCATGG
>JAEZFI010000278.1 GCA_023437745.1 Actinomycetes bacterium | reverse complement strand
TAGGGGTTCACCTGGTCGGCGCCCATCACGGTGCCGACGATGTGGACCTCGTTGCGGAAGTCGCCGGGGAAGCTCGGCCGCAGCGGGCGGTCGATGAGCCGGTCGACGAGGATCGCCTTGTCGCTGGCGCGCCCCTCACGGCGGAAGAAGGAGCCGGGGATCTTGCCGGCCGCGTAGGCCCGCTCCTCGACGTCGATGGTCAGGGGGAAGAAGTCGATGCCCTCTCGGACACCCTTCGAGGCCGTGGCCGTCATCAGGATCCGGGTCTCACCCAGACCTGCGAGCACGGCGCCGTCGGCGAGGCCGGCGAGCTTCCCGGTCTCGAGGGACATGACCTTGGTGTCGTCGGCTCCGACGACACCGGAGACGCTGATGGCGTCGCCCATAGTGCACTCTCCTCGCACCTCGCCGTTTCAGCGGGGCGCAATCGATGTGCGACGCCTGGTCGATTCCCAGTGGTCGACCTCCGAAGGGGGCCAGCTGGGCGTGGTGCCGCTCGGAAACCGGCGACTGACAACCGACCGGTTGTCGCACTGTGGGCCGTCGAGGACCTTCCCCGGGGCCAGGCGTGACCTTCACGCCAGGCGACACCCTAGTGCGGCCGCACGCCAAAACGGCGAATGCCGCCCCGAAGGGCGGCACCGCATCGTTCTGTCGCGTCAGCCGTGACGCCTGCGTCACGATCGACGCGACAGAACGAACGTCTCCAGGACGGGTCAGCGGCGCAGGCCGAGCTCGGCGATCAGGGCGCGGTAGCGCTCGATGTCGTTGTCCTTCAGGTAGTCGAGGATCCGGCGGCGCTTGCCGACCAGCATCAGGAGGCCACGACGCGAGTGGTGGTCCTTCTTGTGCATCTTCAGGTGCTCGGTGAGGTGGACGATGCGATCGGTCAGCAGCGCGATCTGCACCTCGGGCGAGCCGGTGTCGGTCTCGTGGGTGCGGTGCTTGGCGATGGTGTCGCCCTTGGGCGGCAGGTTCGCAGGTGGCCTCGAGGACATGGTGTCTCCTGTGGGTGTCGGACCCGGCCTCGGCCCGACATGACGACGGGCCGACGCAGTTGAGGGCCCGACGATATCAGCCCTCGTCGTCCACGACCCACTTGTAGCGGGGTCGCCCGTGGTGCCCGCGGACGACCACGTTGCCCATCGCCGGGGTGAGGGTGAACACCCTCGCCCGCTTGCGGTAGCACGCCGCGTCGATGTCGGCCGCCGTCGGCTTGCGCCGGGTGATGCCGGCCCGGCGCAGGGCGCGTGTGCACGCGTCGCCGAGCGGGCCGTCGAGGAGCTCGCCGACGATCGCCGGCAACGTCTCGGGGTCGCGGAGGAGCCACGAGTGCCCCGCGTGGCGGATGGTCACGAGGGTGCCCTCGGCCCGGACCGCGGCTTCGCGCGCGGTCCTGAGGGGCACCGCGAGGTCGTGGTCGCCATGGAGCGCGAACAACGGCACGTCCGTCGCCGCCAGCTCGTTGAGGGCGTAGCGGCTCGACCGCGAGCGGAGGATCGACACCATCGGGCCGGCGAGGCGCCACGGGCGCACGACGTGACCGGCGATGGTCGGCGCGACCAGGCGGACCAGCTTCGCCGCCTGCTTCGGGTCCCGGAACAGCGGGAGGACCGACATCGAGTCGATGAGCAGGGCGACGCTCACGCCGGCCAGCAACGGCGGCGCCAGGCGGAACAGGTACACCATCTTGTCCCAGGTGTCCCCGACGATCGCGTCGATGAGGATCACCGCGATCGTGCGCTCGGGACGGTCCGCGGCGAGCTGCGTCACCAGGCGGCCACCCATCGAGTGGCCGGCGAGGATGCACTGCTCGATGCCGAGCTCGTCGAGGATCCGGCCGAGCAGCGCGCTGTACTCGGCGAGGTTCTGCCCGCTGGCCGGCAGCCCCTGGGTGTTGCCGTGGCCCGCGGTGTCGATTGCGATCACCCGGAAGCCCATCTTCACGAGCCGCGACAGGGTCTGGGCGTAGAGGAATCCCTCGGCGCTGAAGCCGTGGACCACCACGAGGGGGATGCCCGAGCCGGCGACGCTGACCCCGACGAGGTGACCGTCCTTGAGCCGGATCTGGTGCCGTGCCAATCGGGGCGCCGCGATGGCGGCGGCGTCGACCGGCTCGTCGACCACCGGTCCCGGGATCGGCTCCACCACATTGCTCATCCGTCGCGTCCCTCCTGTCGGTGCCCGTTCCATCGGCAGCGGGCCGCGCCCGCTGACCTCCAGGACGGAGCCATCGAGGTGACGAGTGTCACAGGATACGGTTCGACGGCATCCCCTGCCTACCCGCTCGACGTGCGCAAGCGGCGGATGGCCCCTCGCTCGACAGTCGACTGCGCGTGCGGGAGACGCACTCCTGATCGACTGTCGGCGCGGCGTGCGCGCACGCTGGGTCGACTGTCAGCGGAAGGTGCGGGAGACGCACGCTGGGTCGACTGTCGGTCCTCCGTGCGATGGGGTCGGGTCAGCGCTGGTCGAGGATGCGGTCGCCGAGGCCCGCCAGCAGGTCGGTGTTGTGCCGGTAGGCCGTGCGGACCTCGGCGATCATGCGCTCGGCCTCGCCCGCCTCCAGCTCCAGCGCGTCGAGCCGCTCGCGGTAGCGCTGCTTCCACGCGCCCGGCTCCCCGATCTCGCCGAAGCGGTAGAACGCAGCGCCGCGGTCGTCGGACAGCCCGTAGGTCGACCGCACGACCCTGCCGATGAACTGCCCGCCGGAGAGGTCCCCCATGTAGCGCGTGTAGTGGTGGGCGACGTAGCCCGCCGGCCAGGTCGTCGCGACCTGGCGGAGTCGCCCGAGGTACGCCTGCGTCTCGGGGGTCGGCGCTGCGACGTCACGCCACCCCGTCCCCACCAGCACGTCGAGGTCGGACTCCAGCGCGCCGAGACGGAGGAGCCCGGGATCGAGGAACGGTGCGACGAGAGGGTCGGCCGCCATCCGCTCGGTCGGCCCCTCGAGCTCCCGGTAGACGAACCACAGCTGCACCACCATCTCGGCGTACCGACCGAGGCCGAGACGGCCGTCCATCAGCTCGTCCATGACGGCCACGCGCTCAGCAGCGCTGTGGTCGCCCCACGTCGCAGCCCGGAGCTGCTCGGAGAAGCGGGCGGGGGCCGACACGGCCTCGTCGGTGTGGGTCACGGGATCTCCAGGGAGTGAGTAAGGGTAGGCTGATGGTCGCTGCAAGGGCTGCCGCACGAGACGGTCGCCGGCCGAGAGGAAGGTGTTGGTCGTGGCAGGTTTCGACGTGTCGGTGGTGACGGCGGTGGTCCGCCACATGAACGAGGACCACGCCGACGACACGCTGCTGATCGTGAGGGCGCTGGGCGGGCTCGACGCCGCGACGAGCGCCCGCATGACCGCCTGGGATGCCGACGGCGGCGACTACGTGGCCGTGGTCGACGGCGTGGAGACGCCGGTGCGGATCCCCTGGTCCCAGCGGCTCACCGAGCGGACCGAGGTGCGGGCCGAGGTCGTGGCGATGTACGAGCGGGCGTGCGAGGTGCTCGGCGTGCCGCCACGGCCGCACTGAACCGACGTCAGGGCGCGAAGCTCGCAGCGAGGCGCAGCTCCTCGTTCGCGTTCTTGGCGCCACCACCGGCGTAGGTCACGAACGAGTAGCCGTGGTCGGCGGACGCCTCGATCTCGGTGATAATGAGCGTGCTCCGGAACGAGCCATCGGCCGCCATCAGGACGGTGCCCTCGGCGCCGGCGAGCACCGCGTAGGACGACGCGGGCAGGACCCAGCGGTTGTCCCCGTTGATCCGGGCTCCAGCGGGCGCGTTCGCGGAGTACTGCCACACCGGGAGGTAGCGGCCGAACGCCGCGTAGACACCGGCGGGCTGGCCGGCCAACGGCGGCCGGGTGCCGAGGTTGCCGGTCGCCGTGTAACCCGATCCCGTGATGGTGACCACGTCGCCGACCTCGAGGCAGGTGGCCTTCGAGACGGTCAGCGTCGCGCCCGACGGGCTGGTGACCGTCCCCGGCGCCGGCACGCAGCCGACGGTCGTGGTCGGCGTCCCGCCGCCCGACGGTGCGGCATCCGGCACGCAGGCCGTGGCGCCGAGGGCCAGGAACGCGGTGGCGGCGAGGGCCGCACGTCGCCACGCAGCGGTGGGCTCGAGGTTGGTCATCACAGTCTCCCGGGTCGTCGTGGGTTGGTCCCGGGCACTGTAGAAGGACCACCTGCCCCTATGCAATAGGTGGACCTAACACCTTCGCTCCGAGGGCGCCCTGGAGCGATGCGCTCAGGGCGGGTCGGCCACTCCGAGCAGGAGGCGGGCTGCGTCGCAGTCGAGTGCGAGCTGGGCGGCCAGGTCCTCGACCGAGTCGAAGCGGAGGTCACCCCTGATGCGGTGGCTCATCCGCACGCCGACCTCCACGCCGTAGACGTCGCCCACCTCCGACAGAGCGTGCACCTCCACGACCGTGGCCGCACCGTCGTCGTAGAACGTCGGACGGTGACCGATGTAGATCGCCGCGGGCACGGTCCTCCCCTTGCCGGTCCGCTCGTCCATCCAACCGGCGTAGATGCCATCGGCCGGCACGAGCATCGAGTCCGGAATCGCGACGTTGGCCGTCGGGAACCCGATGGTCCGGCCGCGTCGGTCGCCCTCGACCACCGGGCCGCGCAGCTCGTGGTCGCGTCCGAGCATCCGGTTGGCGTCGGCCAGACGCCCCTCCACCAGGGCGCGCCGGATCGCCGTGGACGACACCTGCGCCTCGTCGCGGGCGTCCCTGCCGTCGGGCCCCACCAGGTGGTGGCCGCGCACGGTGAAGCCGAGCTCCGAGCCCAGCTCGGCGAGCAGCGCGACGTTCCCTTGCCGCCGGTGGCCGAAGTGGAAGTCCTCCCCCACGATCACCGACCTCGCCCGGAGCGATTCGACCAGGACGGTCCGCACGAAGTCCTCGGCGGTCTCCTGCGCACGCGCCTCGTCGAAGTGGATCACGACCGCCAGGTCGACGCCGGTTCGCTCGAGCAGCTCGAGCTTCTGGTCGAGGTCGCACAGCAGCAGCGGTGCCGATTCGGGACGCACCACCTGCGCCGGATGCCGATCGAAGGTCACGACGGCGGAGGTGCCGCCGAAGCCGGCCGCCTCGGCGCAGACCGCTTCGAGCACCGTGCGATGCCCGAGGTGCACGCCGTCGTACGCGCCGATGGTCACGGCGGAGGTGGTCAGGCCGGGGATGGGGCCGATCGGGTCGGTGACGACGCGCACGGGCGCACGCTACCGATCGTCGTTCCCGAGGAGGACCACGGCGGGCTTGACCCGTCCGGCCGTGCGGTGCGGCTCGTAGACCGCGACCAGCTCACCGGCCGGATCGATCAGGAACCACGGGCCCTCGCCGGTCGCACCCAGGCGGTCGGCGTCGAGCACGCTGCCCACGGCCACGGCCGCCCGGAGGTCGTCGTCGATCCGGATCGAGTCGAACCCGCGTGCCGCGTCCACCAGCGGCCGCAGCGTCAACTGTTCGAGCGGCTGGGCGTCGGCGATCGTGAAGGCGCCCACGGCGGTGCGGCGCAGCTCCGAGAGGTGAGCGCCACCGCCGAGCGCGTGACCGAGGTCGGCGGCGAGCGTCCTCACGTAGGTGCCCGACGAGCAGTCGACGGTCGCCCGCCACACGAGCGGGTCGGCGGTGGGCGCCACGTCGAACCGCGACACGTGCACGGGCCGCGGCTGGCGCTCCACCTCGATGCCCTCGCGCGCCAGCTCGTGCAGGCGGCGGCCCCCGACCTTCAACGCCGAGACCATGGGGGGCACCTGCTCGATGTCGCCGGTCAGCGCCGCAGCATGCCGCCGGACCGCGTCGGGGTCGAGCCCCGTCATGTCGTGGACGGCGACCACCTCCCCTGCCGCGTCGAGCGTCGACGTCTCGGTGCCGAACGTGATCTCGGCCTCGTACGACTTCGGGAGGAGTTGGAGGAAGCGCAGCAGGCGCGTGGCCCGGCCGACCCCGAGCACCAGCAGGCCGGTGGCGTCGGGATCGAGTGTCCCCGAGTGCCCGACCTTGCGGGTCCCGAGGATGCCGCGCGCCTTCGCCACCACGTCGTGGCTGGTCCAGCCCGTGTCCTTGTCGACGACGGCGATGCCGTCCGGACCCGGCGGGCCGCCGCGGCGGCTCATTCCGACTCGTCGGTCGGGAGCTCCACCCGCCCCGCGATGATGTCGTCGATCCGCAGCGCCGAGTTCAGCGCGTCGTCGGGCAGGAACTCGATCTGGGGCGTCCGGCGGGCGCGCACGTTCCGGTTCACGACCTGTTGGATCGGCCACCTGACCTCGTCGAAGGCCTCGGCCACCTCGTCGAGGCGACCCTCCGCCTCGGCGATGAGCGCCGAATAGAACACCTCGGCGCGGGCCAGCTCGTTGTCGATCCGGACGCCGGTGATGGTGACCATGTCGAGGCGCTCGTCACCGATGCGCTCCAGCTCGTTGGCGACGATGCCGCGCACCTGTTCCGAGACGCGGTCGCTGCGCGAGAACTGCTGCCGTCCGCCGGACGGCCGTCGCTTCGCCACGGATCAGCTCCGGGGGATCTCGCGCAGCTCGAAGGTCTCGATGATGTCGCCGGGCTTGAGGTCCTGGAAGTCCGACAGGCCGATGCCGCACTCGTAGCCGGCAGCGACCTCACGGACGTCGTCCTTGAACCGCCGGAGCGACGAGATCTCGCCCTTCCAGATGATCGTGCCCTCGCGGATGAAGCGGACCTTCGACCCACGGGTGATCTGGCCGTTGGTGACGTAGCAGCCGGCGATGGCACCGATGCGCGGCACCCGGAAGATCTCGCGGACCTCGGCGTCGCCGGTGACCACCTCCTCGAACTCCGGAGCGAGCATGCCGACCATGGCCGCCTCGAGGTCCTCGAGGAGCTTGTAGATGATCTCGTAGGTCCGGAGCTCGACGCCCTCGGCGTCCGCGAACTCCCTGATCTTGCGATCGGGGCGCACGTTGAAGCCGATGATCGTGGCGTTCGAGGTGGCCGCCAGGGAGACGTCCGACTCGGTGATGCCGCCGACGCCGCGGAGGACGAAGCCGATCTTCACCTCGGGACGCTCGAGCTTGCGGAGGCTCTCGGTGACCGCCTCGAGCGAGCCACCCACGTCGGCCTTGATGACCAGGTTGAGGGAGGCCTGCTCCCCCTTCTGGATCTGGTCGAAGATGTCCTCGAGGCGAGCGCCCCCGGACATGACGGAGGCGTCGCGACCGCGGCTGGCCTCGCGGTGCCAGTGGGCCCGGGTCTCGGCGACGGACTTGGCGCGGCGCTCGTCGGGGGCGACCACGAAGTCGTCACCCGCGGTGGCCACGTCGGACAGCCCGAGGACCTGCACCGGGGTGGACGGACCGGCCTCCTTGACCTGCTCGCCGTGGTCGTTGACCAGGGCGCGCACGCGGCCCCAGGCGCCACCCGCCACGAGCGGGTCGCCGACCTTGAGCACACCACGCTGCACGAGCACGGTGGCGACGGGGCCACGCCCGATGTCGAGGTTGGACTCGAGCACCACACCGGTGGCACGTCCCGTCGGGTTGGCGCGGAGGTCCTCGAGCTCCGCCACGACCAGCAGGTTGTCGAGGAGCTCGTCGATGCCGATCTCCTTCAGCGCGGAGATCTGGCACACGATCGTGTCGCCGCCCCACTCCTCGGGCACGAGACCGTGCTCGGACAGCTGCTGGAGCACGCGGTTCGGATCGGCGTTGTCGCGATCGATCTTGTTCACCGCCACGACGATCGGCACCTCGGCCGCCCGTGCGTGCTGGATCGCCTCGATCGTCTGGGGCATCACGCCGTCGTCGGCCGCCACGACGAGGACGACGATGTCCGTCGCCTCGGCGCCGCGGGCGCGCATCGCGGTGAACGCCTCGTGACCCGGGGTGTCGATGAAGGTGAGGAGGCGGTCGTTCTTGACCGCCTGGTACGCACCGATGTGCTGGGTGATGCCGCCGGCCTCGCCGGCCACCACGTTCGCGTTGCGGATGCGGTCGAGGAGCTTGGTCTTGCCGTGGTCGACGTGGCCC
>JAEZFI010000239.1 GCA_023437745.1 Actinomycetes bacterium | reverse complement strand
TCCGCCACCGACTTCCGGCCAGGTTCGTAGTGTGCGTGAGGCGTGGATCCCGTGCCTGACGTCGAGGAGCTCGCCGACCTCTACGGCGTCGACCCCGGAGCGTTCGTCGCGGCCCGCGACGCCCTCGCCCGTCGGCTCCGCGCCACCGGTGACACGGAGTCGGCCGCCGAGGTCAAGGCCCTCAGACGCCCCCCGAAGACCGCCTGGGCCCTCAACTCGCTCGCCCGGACGGAGCCCGCGCTGATCGAGGCCGTGATCAACTCGGCCACCTCGCTCGCTCATGCCTTCGACGGCGAGAGCGACGTTCGCTCGGCCCAGTCGGCCTACCGCGAGGCGATCCACGACGCGGTGACCGCCGCTGCGGATCGCGCCGGCATCGCGGGGGAGGCGCTCCGGAGTCGCATGCGCGACACCCTCTTCGCCGCCGGGGCCGATCCTGCCGTCGCGCAGGCGCTGGTCGCCGGAGTGCTCCGGGACGACCACGAGGCGCCGGGCTTCGGTCTGGGTCCGACCGTCCATGCTGCGCCGCCGGGGGCGCACCCCTCGGTGCGAACGGACGCGCCGGCGGCGCGCTCGGCGGACCAGCGACCCGCCCAGCACGCGTCGAGGTCGACCGCCGCGCAACGCCTCGCCGCACCAGCACGCCGGGCCCGTGCAGAGGCCGCACCGGAAGGGGCGGAACGCGAGGGCGTCGACGCTGCGCCTGCCGGGCGTTCCGAGCTCGAGCGGCGGGCCGACCTCCGGCGTCAACGTGAGCTCGACGGCGAGGCCGATCGCCTCCGTCGCAAGGCGGACCGGCTGCGGCGCGATGCCGAGGACGCGGCGGTACGTGCCGTGGAGGCTCGGCGAGAGGCCGAGGCAGCCGAGGCGGCCGCCGCGGCCAAGGAGGGCGAGGCAGCCGCCTTCCGCGACCAACAGACCTGAAGGCGGCCGCGACCTCGGCGTCGGCACGCCGAGTGGTGGTCAGCCGTCAGTGGCGGCGGTGCTTGCCGGGGAGCGGCTCGTCGTGGAGTCGTGCCTCGTCCAGGCTCCGAGCATCGGACGGGACCTGCTCGTCGTCGCCGAAGGGGCCCATCTCCTCCGAGCCGCCATCCGACCGAATCGGCCCGCGATCCGCGTACCGCTCGGCGGGCCGAACCGTCTCACCTCGGTCGCCGTCGCTCGTCCGGGTCTCGTCGCTCGTGCGGGCCTCGTCCTGCCGGCGACGGCCGCCTCGCTTGCCTGCGTCGGCCTCCAGCTGCCGGGCCCGCTCGGCGGTGGCCTGTGCCTCCGCCCGAGCCTCCTCGGCCTGGGCGGCCTCACGCTCGGCGAGCGCTGACTGCTCTCGCGCCCGGGCGGCACGCATGTCCGCCTGGGCCGCCATCTGATCGGCCTCCGCCGCCTGGACGCGGGCCGCGCGACGCTGCTGCTCGGCCTCGACCCGGCGGGCCTCCGCCCGAGCTGCCCCTCGCGAGCGTGCGACGAGCGCGCCGATCACGATCAGAGCGATGACGACGACGATCGCCAGCACGATCGCAGTGGTGGTGTCCATCGTGGCCTCCCGAGGGTCCGTGACCGGTGACGATCAAGGGGTCCGTACCCGAAGGGCCCGAGCGGCCAAACCCGGTCACTCGCCCCGGTAGGTGCCGAAGCTCCAGAGGTTCCCCTCGGGATCACGCACGGTGAAGCCTCGGGAGCCGTAGTCCTCATCCGCCAGGCCCCGCACCAGGGTGGCACCGGCGGCCATCGCCCGGTCGTGCAGCGCATCCGGCTCGTCGCACACGACGTAGACCGAGTCGTTCCCAGGTCGACGCTGCCCGAAGGCCGTGTCGTCCTTGCCCGCACTGCCGAGCATGATGCCGCCGCCGAGCGGCCACCGGAGCTGTGCGTGCTCGACGATCGAGTCGTCCCCCTCCCGGGCGTGCACGGCCACCTGCTCGAAGCCGAACGCCTCGACGAGGAAGGCGATGCCGGCGCGGGCGTCGCGGTAGGTGATGAGCGGCCACACGGTCGGGGCCGGCGTGGTGCTGGTGGTGTCGTTCGTCTCGGTCATGCTCCGAGGATCACACGGGCACGGCGGCGTCGTCTTGGAAAGATGGAAGCTCCTCGGCCATCCAGGTCGTCGGGCTGCAGCCGGCGAGCTCGAGGAAGTCCCGGTTGAGGTGGGACTGGTCGTAGTAGCCGCACGCCGCGGCGACCTGAGCCAGCGTCACGAACGAGGGCGTCGACTCGAGCATCCGCCGGGCCCGCTCGAAGCGCACCACGCGACCCGCCAGCTTGGGTCCCAGTCCGAACTCGTCGCCGAAGCGGCGCGCCAGATGCTGGCGGCTCCACCCGACGCGCCGAGCGAGGTCGGCGACCGACGCGGTGCCGCCGGAGGCGACGAGCCCGGTCCAGGCCTCGTGCAGCTCGGGCGGCAGCGACGCGTCCCCCGTCGCCAACCGTCCGAGCACCTCGTCGCAGAGCGAGAAGCGCTCCGGCCACGTCGTCGTGCCCTGCATCCGCTCCCAGAGCTCGTCGGCGACCGAGCCCGCCACGTCGGCGAGCTCGATCGACGTGCTCCACAGCGCCCGGACCGGCATCGCGAAGAGGCTGCGGAAGCCCAGGGGCGTGGGCTTGATCGTCACCCCCTCCTGGTCCCCACTGTGCGTGATGAGCGCGGAGGTGGCCTGCAGCCCGCTCAGCACCGTCCGGTAGCGCGCGGGGGCCTGGTCGGCATCCGTCTGCTGGGCGACGTCGATCGACGGGCCGATGCTCACGATGAACGTGGCGTGCCGGGAGGGCAGCCCTCGGTGGGTCCCGGGCTCGAAACCCAGGTAGCGATAGCCGACGTACTGCTCGATGAACGGACGAAGCCGGGGCGAGGGCAACGAGGTCGCCCACTCGGACACGCGCTCCACGACCCCACGGTAGGCCCGGCGTGCCGCGGGCGTCAGCGCTGCACAGGCGCCGGGACCGGCGGTCGACCCCGGTCAGTCGGGGGCGAGGGCTGCCAGCATCGCCGGCGTGTCGATGTGCGCCTCGAAGCGGACGACCTTGCCGTCCTCGATGGTGAGGAGGTGCACCTCGTCGACGTCGAAGTGGCGACCGGTCGCGTTGACCGTGCCCGCCGTGCGTCCCACCTGCACGACCACGTCCTCCGCGGCGAAGATCGTGGAGATCGTGACCTGCGAGGTGATGGTCCCGACCAGGGTGACGAAGAACGTGCCCAGCCCGTCGTGCCCGGTGTAGTGCCCACCCCACGGGAGCTCCGGGGTCTGCTCCACGACGACGTCCTCGCTGAACAGCGTCATCAGGGTGCCGGCGTCCTTGGCCGCCATGGCGTCGTACAGCCGCCTCGCCAGCTCGATGTTGGGGTGCTCGCCGCTGCTCATGAGCCGCTCCGGGACAACGCGCGGACGAGCGCCTTCCCGGCGCCCCGGACGAACGACAACGTGAAGTCCACGTAGTCGAACCGGTCCCGCCAGAGCGTGATCCTGCCGTCCCGCACCTCGAACGTGCCGCACACCCAGAACGCCCCGCGGACAGGGCCGACGACGAGCACGTCGGTGCGCTCGGTGAGCACCACCGGACCGTTCGCGGCGATGTTGTGGTGGACCACCTCGAAGCCGTTGAAGAAGCGCTCGAGCGAGCGCAGCTGGCGCTCGACCTCCTTCAACCCGCGAGCCGGGGGCAACGGCACGTTCTGGTACTCGATGCCAGGGTCGAGGAGCGCGAGCGCGGCGTCGACGTCGGTGCGCTGCAGGGCGTCGAGGAACGCCATGACGACGGCGATCTCGTCGGATTGAACAGCCTGCGTCATCGCGGGGACGCTAGCGGCGCCCGGCGTGGCGGGCACCCGCGATCGGGAGGCCTACGAGAACCGGCCGCCTCACCCGGGTAGGTTCACGGCGGGTCGCGGACCGGGGGAGCACGATGGCCGAGCAACGACTGCGGATGGACGAGCTGACCGAGGGCGACACGGCGCCCGTGGTCCGCCACACGCTCACGCGGATGGACCTCGTCCGCTACGCGGGCGCGTCCGGCGACTTCAACCCGATGCACACCGACGAGGCATCGGCGAAGGCCGCCGGGCTGCCGAGCGTGTTCGGGCACGGCATGTTCACCGCGGGGATCCTCGCCACCGCCCTGACCGACTACGTCGGCGTGGGCAACCTACGGTCGTACAAGGTGCGCTTCACCCAGCAGACCTGGCCCGACGAGGTGCTCAGCACCCGCATCGTCGTCGCGGCGATCCTCGACGAGGACGGCGAGCACCTCGTCGACCTCGAGTGCCAGGTGACGAACGCCGACGGCCAGGTCAAGGTCACCGGCAGCGCCGTCGCCGTCGCCGGCTGAGCCGCGACCGCGCCTCGACGACGACGCCTCAGCCGCCGGAGGGCACGCCGGCCTCGTCGCCGTCCGCCGCCGCCTTCAGCGCCGCGAGGTCGAGCTTCTTCATGCCCAGCATCGCCCGCATGGCGCGCTCGGCCCGAGCCGGATCCGGATCGTTCAGCGCCTCGACCATCCCGTCGGGCACGACCTGCCACGACAGCCCGTACCGGTCCTTGAGCCACCCGCACTGGCTCTCCTCACCGCCCTCGGTCAGGGCGTTCCAGTAGTAGTCGACCTCCTCCTGGTCCTTGCAGGTGATCTCGAACGAGACCGCTTCGCTGAACGTGAACATGGGACCGCCGTTGATCGCGACGAACGGGGTCCCGTCCAGGACGAAGCTGACCGTGAGGACCGTGCCGGCCGGGCCGGGGCCGGCGTCGTTGTAGTAGGTGACCCCGGTGATCTCGGAGTTGGGGAAGACCGAGCAGTAGTACTCCGCGGCCTCCTTGCTCTCGGAGTCGAACCACAGGTTGGGCGTGATGGCGGGCATGGGGGCTCCTCTCGATGACGCCCATTGGACGTCGCGGCCGGTCGGAACTCATCGCCGATCAGCACTCGTCGTCCACGTCAACGGACGGTTGACGAACGCACCGCGTCAACGTAAGGTTGACGCATGTCCGAGGAACCTCGTCCCGTCAACCCCACCCAGCTCACCGGCGTCCGCCTGGACGACCTCATCGAGGGGATCAAGAAGGTCCACGGCGACGCCCTCGCCCAGCTCTCCGATGCCGTGCTGGCCGCCGAGCACCTCGGCGACCTCGCCGACCACCTGGTCGGGCACTTCGTGGACCAGGCCCGGCGATCCGGTGCCTCGTGGACCGACATCGGGCGCAGCATGGGCGTCACCAAGCAGGCCGCCCAGCAGCGGTTCGTCCCCAAGGCCCCCGGCGCCACGGAGCTCACCACGGACGAGGGCTTCAACCGCTTCACGCCCCGCGCCCGCAACGTCATCGCCGCCTCGCAGAACGAGGCCCGCGCCGCCGGCAACGCCGAGATCGGTCCCGATCACCTCGTGCTGGGCCTGCTGAGCGAGCCGGACGCGCTCGGCGCGACGGCACTCCGGGCCCAGGGCCGCTCGCTCGACGACGTCCGTGCTGCCGTGCTCGAGCACCTGCCGGCACCCGACGCCGACGTCCCGCCGCTGATCCCCTACGACGCCGCCGCCCGCAAGGCGCTGGAGCTCACGTTCCGCGAGGCCCTCCGCCTCGGGCACAACTACGTCGGCACCGAGCACCTCCTCCTCGCTCTGCTCGAGCAGTCGCCCGGCGACGGACCGCTCGCCGCGCTCGGCATCGAGAAGGCGGCCGTCGAGGCCCACATCGTGGCAGCGCTCGACACGCTCGCGGCCGCTCGCACCGGCGACTGACCCGAACCGTCGGCGGCGGTCCGGAGGGCTGTGCTGAGATGGCCCCGCACCGAGATCGAGGGGGGCGCCGACGTGGGCGACATCGACTTCAGCAGGTACATCGGCCGGGTCACCGACGTCGGCGTGGTCACCGTCGACCGATCGACCGTCACTGCGTTCGCGGCGGCCGTCCTCGACACCAACCCGGTGTACCGCAACCGCGACGCTGCGCTGGGCGCCGGCTTCGCCGACGTGCCCGCGCCCCCGACCTACGCGTTCTCCGCGGCGCAGAGCTTCGACCAGCGTGAAGAGGAGCAGCCGGAGGACGAGGTCGAGGGCAACCCCATGGCCGAGGTGATGGGGACGCTGATGGCGTCGGGGGGCCTGATCCTCCACGGCGAGCAGGAGTTCACCTACCACCGTCCCGTGGTGGTCGGCGACCGGCTGAGCCACCGTGGGGTGGTGAAGGACATCTACCAGAAGGAGTCCGGGGGGCGGACGATGACCTTCGTGGTGATCGAGACGGTGTACCGCCACGACGACGGTGAGCCGGCGCTCACCGCGGTGATGAACGTCATCCACCGCGCCTGACGAGCGGCGCGGTTCCTTCCCGGCGCTCGCCCGGCGCAGGATGGCGACATGACCGACCGTCGAGCTGGGCCCTCGAGGAGCCACGCTCGTCCGGGCTCAGCCGGGTGTCCCGTCTTCCACGTCGGCGTCGGGCACCGGGTCACCGGGGACGAGCCGCAGCGGGATCACACCGCCCCAGTGCCCGTTCCCCAGGTCGGCCGGGTCCTCGCGAGGCGGCCCCGACCGAACCTTGGCCGACGCCTCCTCGATCGGCAGCGACACGAACAGGGTGGCCCGGAGCTCCTCGGGCGTGGGCGGCCTGCTCTGCGCCGACCGACCCCGGCGGACCTTCTCGACCAGTGCGTCGGACGCCGCCATCTTCTCGGCGGGATCGTCGACGAGGGTCGCCTCGCCGAACACGACCACGGACCGGTAGTTCATCGAGTGGTGGAACCAGGACCTCGACAGCACGAGTCCGTCGAGCAGCGTCACGGTCACGCACACGCCAGGGCCGCCTGCGGCGCTGCGGAGCAGGTGGTTGGCCACCGCGCCGTGCAGGTACAGGCGGTCGCCGATCCGGGCGTACGCCATCGGGATGACGAGGGGCCGACCCTCGTCGACGACCGCGACGTGGGCGACGAGGCCCTCGTCCAACACGCCGTACACGGTCTCGCGGTCGAAGCGGCCACGGTCCTTGGCACGCCGGAGACGGGTCCGATCCGTCGGCTCGAGCACGGCAGCGGGGGCGTCGTCGGTCACCCGAGGAGTGTGCCCGGCGGGAGCACGGCGGCCCGAACGATTTCCCCATCGAACGACGTTCGGGCGGCGCTGTGACTGATGCACAGCAAACAAAAGCTGGAAAGTGGGCTCAGAACGTCGTACCCCTTGACACCACCCTTATCATTTTCATTCGGTCGCCTGAGCCCACCCGCAGGGCAGGGGCAGACCCGGCAGTCGAAACCCTTCGACCGCCCTTCGAGCGAACGAGGTTCATCTCTTGGCGAAGCAGCGAGCAGAGCGCGACGAGGAAGATCTCGTCCGGCTGTACCTCAGCGACATCGGTCAGTACCCGCTGCTGACCAAGGACGACGAGGTCCGACTGGCGCAAGCCATCGAGGCCGGCGTCGCCGCAGCGACCGAACTCGAGGCCGAGGGCCGGTCCCTCAGCCCGGCCCGCAAGCGCGAGCTGAAGCGCACCGTGCGCCTGGGTGAGGAGGCGGAGCGCACGTTCGTGCAGTCGAACCTCCGTCTCGTCGTGTCGATCGCGAAGAAGTACCAGGCGTCGGGCCTTCCGCTCCTCGACCTGATCCAGGAGGGCAACCTCGGCCTGATGCACGCCGTCGAGAAGTTCGACTGGCGCAAGGGCTTCAAGTTCTCGACCTACGCCACCTGGTGGATCCGTCAGGCGCTCACCCGCGGCATCGCCAACACGGGTCGGACGATCCGCCTGCCCGTGCACGCCGGCGACACCCTGTCGCGCCTCCAGAAGGCCCGCGCCCGGCTCGAGACCCAGCTCGGCCGCCCGGCCACGCTGGCCGAGCTCTCCGCGGACCTCGAGATGCCGCCGGAGAAGGTCACCGAGACCATGCGCTTCGCGGCCGACACCCTGTCCCTGTCGACCAAGCTCAGCGAGGACGGCGACGCCGAGCTCGGCGACATGGTCGAGGACCGCTCCGCCGAGTCGCCCTTCGAGGCGGCCGCCGTGTCGCTGCTGCCCGCCGAGATCGGTCGACTGCTGTCGCCCCTCGACGAGCGCGAGCGCGAGATCCTGAAGCTGCGCTTCGGGCTCGATCGGGGCGAGGCCCGCACCCTGGAAGAGGTCGGCGAGCACTTCAACCTCACCCGTGAGCGCATCCGCCAGATCGAGGCACGCGCCATGTCCAAGCTGCGGCACCCCAGCTCCGACACCGGAGCGAAGGACCTGCTGAACGTCTGAGCCCTCGCTCGGACCGCGCTGATCCGGGAGCCCGGGGTCGCCCTTCGGGGAGGCCCCGGGCTCCGGCGCGTCTGGCGGCGCGTCAGGCGGCGGTGTCCGTGGACGGCGACTCGGCCAACGCCTTCTCGATGTCGCCGGCGATCTTCTCGGGCTTCGTGGCGGGGGCGTACCGCTCGATCACCTGGCCGTCGCGCCCGACGAGGAACTTCGTGAAGTTCCACTTGATCCGGTCCCCGAGGAGACCCGATCGCTGGGTCCGCAACCACTGGTACAGCGGGTGCGCTCCGGAGCCGTTCACCTCGACCTTGGCGAACATCGGGAACGACACCCCGTAGGTCAGGGAGCAGAACTCCGCGATCTGCTCCTCGTCACCCGGCTCCTGGTGGCCGAACTGATCGCACGGGAAGCCCAGCACGACGAGCCCGTCGTCGGCGTAGCGCTCGTACAGCGCCTCGAGCCCCTCGTACTGGGGCGTGAACCCGCACTTCGACGCGACGTTGGTGATGAGGAGGACGTTGCCGCGGTGCTCGTCGAGCGAGCGCTCCTCGCCCTCGATCGACGTGGCGGTGAAGTCGTACGCGCTGGTCATGGGTCCAGCTTTGCCGATCAGGGGTCCGCCCGCTCCAGCCGGACCTCGACCTCGGTGGCGTCGGCCGCCTGGAAGCGGACCATGCGGAGCCCCTCGGCCTCGAGGTCTCGGGCCGCCCCCTTCGGCAGCCGACCCAGGTGCGCCACCCGCAGCGTCGCGCGGCCCGCCGTTTCGTCCCGCTCGAGCCGCCACGGCCCCAGCACGAAGCCGTCGTGCAGCACGGTGCCGTGGAGGCCGACGATCCGCCCGTCGGGCGGCCACAGTGCCCGTCTCGCGTCGTCCGCCGTAAACCGCGACCGGTCGCTGTGCGACAGCAGCACGTTGTCGTACTCCGGGAGGAAGCGGGGCGGCGCGGGCCGATCCGGGTCGGCGATCGGCGCGTCCGGGAGGTCGTAGAGCACCCGGCCCGCCTCGTCCCGAAACGTCCGGAGGCGGGGGAGCAGCCGGTCGAACGCCTCCCGCATCCCCGTCAGGCGCGACCACGTCCCGGCATCGGCGGGCAGTGCGGGACCGAACGCCGTGAGGTAGCGGAGGACGACCTCGTCGAGCGACGGGTCCTCCACGAGCGGGCGACCGAGCCACGCCTGGGCGGTCGTGTTGCGGATCGTGCCGGTGCGGCCCCACACGCCACGTGGCGGGACCTGCACGAGCGCGAGGTGGTTCCGGCAGGCGTAGGCGAGCGCGGCAGCGTCCAGATCCGGGAAGCGCTCCGCCAGCGCGGCCCGCAGCTCGGCACCGGTCGACGGACGCTTCGCGAGCAGCGGCGCCGCGAACTCGAGCACCGGCGTCAGGTCCAGGCCGGCGAGGTGCGCCCGGTGGTCGCGGTGTGCCGCCAGCTCCTTGTCGAGCACCGGCTGCTCCAGCGGCCGCAGCAGGAGCGCGTCGTCGCCCGTGACGAGGTGGAGGGTGCCCCGGATGACCACGCCGCGCACCACCTCTCGCTCGGTCAGCAGGCGGCCGAGCTCCTCGGGGTCGAAGTCCTCCAGCCGCGACCACAGGGCGAGGTAGGGGTCGAGCGGGATCTGGGCCTGCAGCCCGACGAGGTGCGCCACCGCCGAGCGCGGCGTCATCGCGGATCGCTGCAGCAGGAGTTGCCGCTCGAGTGTCGTGCGGTTCAGGGTCCGGCGGTCGAGGGTGCGGGTCCTCACGGCACGAGTCTGTCCGGCGCGGCCCGGTTCGGTCGCCGATCGGCCCGCGGGTGGGTCAGCGCGACGTCCCGTCGTCCTCGGGCATCGGCGGCGTGGCGTGGGCCCACAGCGGCGGACGTGCGTGGTGCGCCACCCGAAGCCGCTCGGCACCGGACAGCTCCGGCACCTCGCCGTCCCGGGCCGACACGCGGACCGGCGACCCGTCGACCACGATCCCGTCGACGGTGAGCCGTGTGATGCCCTCGGGCAGCGTCGGCGACACCCAGAGCTGGTCGTGGGTCGCCCAGGGCTCGAACCGCAGCATGGTGCGGAGCCACATGATCGGCGACGCCGCCGCCCAGGCCTGCGGGGAGCAGGACGTGGGGTAGGCCGCCGGGATGCTCACCTCGCCACGGCTGAAGCCGGCGAACAGCTCGGGGAGCCGGCCCCCGTGTGCGGTGGCCACGTCGATCTGACCGCGGATGATCCGGTTGGCGTGCTCCATGTGCCCGTAGCGGGCGAGGCCGGCCGCGCAGATCGCGTTGTCGTGGGGCCACACGGAGCCGTTGTGGTAGCTGATCGGGTTGTAGGCCGCCATCGAGGCCGAGAGCGTCCGCACGCCCCACCCGGTGAAGAAGTCGTCGGCGAGCAGCCGGTCCGCGACGCGTTGGCTGCGCTCCGGATCGACGATCCCGCTCCACAGGCAGTGGCCCACGTTCGAGGCCAGCGCGTCGATCGGCCGCTTGTCCCCGTCGAGGCCGAGCGCGTAGAAGCCCTCGTCCTCCAGCCAGAAGTCCTGGTTGAACCGCTCGCGCAGGTCGCGTGCCTTCTCCACGTAGCGGGCATGGTTCTCCCGATCGCCCGCCTCCGCCGCGAAGTGGGCCCTGGCGACGTAGGCGCCGTACACATAGCCCTGCACCTCGCACAGCGCGATCGGCGGCTCGGCCAGGCGACCGTCGGCGTGCCGGACGGCGTCCCACGAGTCCTTCCAGCCCTGGTTGTCGAGTCCGTGGTCGCTCTGCCGCTCGTACTCGACGTAGCCGTCCCCGTCACGGTCGCCGTACTGCTCGATCCACTCCATGGCGCGGTCGACGTGCGGCAGCATCCGCTCCACCAGCTCGTCGCTCGGGTCCCACTTCCGCAGCTCACCCGTGAGCATGACGAACATCGGCGTGGCGTCGATCGAGCCGTAGTAGATGTCGCCGCCACCGAGCGCGAGGCCTGTGGCGGCACCGAAGCGCATCTCGTGGAGGATCTTGCCGGGCTCCTCCTCGGTCTCGGGCACCACCTTCGTCCCCTGGAAGCGGGCGAGGGTCTCGACCACGCCGTCGGCGAGCCTCGGGTCGGCGCTCAGCGTCATCCAGGCGGTCAAGAGCGAGTCTCGCCCGAACACGGTCATGAACCACGGTGCCCCTGCCGCCAGGATGGGCGTGTCGGGGTGATCGGGGTCGAAGATCCGCAGCGCGCCGAGGTCCTCGCCGGACTGGTCGAGCGCATCGGACAGCGCGGTGTCGTCGGTGTCGACCGAGGGGAGGCGGGCCCTCCAGCTCTTCATGCGTCGCAGGGGCACCGCGTCGGCGTCGTCGCCGTTGCACGTGAAGCGCGGTTCGAGCGCCGTGTCCCCGAGGCGGACCGTCACCTCGACGCAGAGCTCCCTCATGGCGCCGGGCGCGAGGTCGAGGGCCCAGTGTGCGGCGCCGCTGCGGGGATCGAGCGGCTCCGAGAAGCGGATCGAGACCTCCTTCTTCCGACCCTCGTGCACGTGCCCGAAGTGGAGGGCGTCCTGGGCGACCTCGTGACGGTGCTCGCCCCGCTCCCGGACCCGGCTCTCCTTCACCTCGAACAGGTCTGCGAAGTCGACGTCGCAGCGCAGCTCGACCACCAGCTGCGTCGCCTCCAGCCCGTGGTTCGTCACGACGATCCGCTCGCGCATGCCACGACCGATGTGCCGGTGCCGGATCACGACGACCTCTGCGTCCGCCCGGCCCGCCGGTGGGTGCGAGCGCCCCACGAACCCGGCGTGGAACGGCTCCTCGTGCTCCACACCGAGCATCTCGACCTCGACCCCGTCGACGAGCAGCTCCCACCGGGACAGCACGCGTGTATCGAGGACGAACAGGCCGTGGGGCAGGTGCGGCGACATGTTGCCCGACGGCGCGGAGAGGCAGAAGGTCTGCCCCTCCACCAACGTGACGAGCCCGTGCTCGTGGCTGAGGGTGGCGACCTTCGACGTGCCCGCGTACGGGGAGGGCTCGGTGGTCACACCGTCGACAGCCGGTGCCCGGCCATGATGCGCTCGAACAACGCCAGGTGCTCCTCCACCATGCGGTCCGAGCTGAACCAGCGGGCAACCCAGTCCCGGCAGGCCTGCCGGCGGAGGTCACGGGTCTGGGGGAGGCGGGCCACCAGCTCGTCCTCGTTCTCGCAGAGGTAGCCGGTGACGCCGTGCTCGATCAGCTCGGGGGCCGCCCCGAACGGGGTCGACAGGACCGGCGTGCCACAGGCCATCGCCTCGATCATGACGAGACCGAACGGCTCTGGCCAGCAGATCGGGTTGACGAGGGCGGTCGCTCCCTGCAGCAGGGACAGCCGGGTGGGTCCGTCGACCTCGCCCACGTACTCGACCCCGCCGCCCAGCAGCGGGGCCACCTCCTCCTCGAAGTAGCGGCGCTCCTCGGGCTCTCGCATCTTGGCGGCGATCAGCAACCGCACGCCCGCCCGGCGCGCCGCCAGGGCCGCCCGGCGAACCCCCTTCGTGGCGGCCATCCGTCCGAGGAACAGGAAGTACTCGCCCCGGTCGTCGCCCTCGCCGGGCCCGTACGGGAAGTCCGGCAGGTCGAGGCCGTGGTGGATCACACCGGCCAGCCGGACGTTGCCGGCGCGTGACGCCTGGTCGTGGCTGATGCCGATGACCCAGGCCCGGTCGCTGATCGTGCGGTAGAGGTCGATGAGCTCCTCGTCGAAGGGGCCGTGGTTCGTCGCGACGACCTCCAGCTCCGGGTACCTCGGCGCCAGCAGGGGCCCCACCAGCGTGTGGTCGTGCACGATCTCCGCGCCCCAGTCGCGGACCGCCTCGTACCCCGCGATGACGTGACGGATCTCGGTGGTCGCGGTGCCCAGCTCCTGCGGCCGATCCTCGGGGAACACCCAACCCATGGGGACCGGGCACGTCGAGCACCCCACGGTCCAGAGCAGCACGTCGTGTCCACGTTCGGCGAAGCCTCTCGCCAACCGGTCGACCACCCCCTCCGTGCCCCCGTACTGCTTCGGTGGAACCTGCACCCACGGGGGCGCCACGATGCCGATCCTCACGGCTCGGCTCCCTTCTCTCAGCGCCAGCGGCTCCCGCCGCTCGCTCTCCGGTCGACCACCCGCCGACCTCCTTCCTCTGCCCGGTCGGCGGGCGCCCGCAAACCCTGCGGGCCATACTTCCGCATGGCTTCGAACTTCGCGCAGCAGGAACGGCATCGCCTGTGCGAGCTCTTCGAGGAGGTCGGGCCCGACGTGCCGACGCTGTGCGAGGGCTGGACCACGCGGGACCTCGCCGCCCACCTGGTGGTGCGCGAGCACCGCCCTGACGCCGCCCTCGGCATCGTCGCACCGCCGTTCGCCCGGCACTCCGAGCAGGTGCGGCTCGCCGTGGCCCAGCGGTCATGGGAGGACCTGGTCTCGACGGTCCGCAACGGGCCGCCGCGGTGGTCGCCCACCCGCCTGGCAGCGCTGGATGCAGCGGCGAACACGATGGAGTTCTTCGTGCACCACGAGGACGTCCGGCGAGGCGCAGGCGGCGCCGAGCCCCGGCAGCTGGACGCCGGCCTGGAGCGGCGCCTGTGGGACCTGACCCGCCGGGCCGCCAAGCTCATGCTGCGCAAGGCCCCTGCGGGGATCACGCTGACGGTGCCGAACGGCGAGTCGACCACCCCGAAGTCCGGGACCCCACAGGTCGAGGTCATCGGTCCGGCCGGCGAGCTCGCCCTGTTCGTCTACGGCCGGCAGGCCAGCGCGCACGTGGAGTGCGTGGGGCCGGACGACGCGGTGGCGGCCGTCCGGACGGCGTCGTTCGGGATCTGAGCCGACCGGTGTAGAACCGTCGGGGCGCGGGTACGTGCGGTGGCACACCTGAGGAGGATGCACGATGCCTGACGCACTGACGCTCCTGAAGGACGACCACCGGCGTGTCGAGGGGCTCTTCAAGAAGTACGAGAAGACCACCGACCGCGCCCTGGTGACCCGACGGGAGCTCGTGGACAAGATGATCGAGGAGCTGTCGATCCACGCTGCGATCGAGGAGCAGGTGCTCTACCCGATCGCGCGGGAGGTGTCGGCCGACCTGGAGACGGACACGCTCGAAGCACTCGAGGAGCACCACCTCGTGAAGGTGACGCTCGCCGAGCTCCAGAAGATGGACCCGGACCACGAGCGCTTCCACCCGAAGGTCACGGTGCTGATGGAAGCGGTGCGGCACCACGTCGAGGAGGAGGAGGCGGAGATGTTCCCCGCGCTCCGCAAGGCCATGTCACGGTCGGACCTCGCGTCGATGGGCGAGGCGCTCGAGGGCGCGAAGACCGCCGCGCCGACCCGTCCGCACCCCGGTGCGCCCGACGCGCCCCCGTCCAACCTCATCGTGGGGATGATCAGCGGAGTGATCGACCGGGTGCGCGACGGCGCCCGCGCCGTGCTGCCCTGAGCCTCGCCCTGGTCCAGCGCCTCAGGTCCGCACGGAGCGGAAGAGGACGAACTTGGCGTTGCTGGCGACGACCTCGCAGTTGCCGAAGAGGCGCTTGAGCTTCGCGTGGTACGCGAGGTGCCGGTTGCCCACCACCCACAGCTCGCCGCCGGGACGGAGCGCGGTTCGCGAGTCCTCGAACATCTGCCAGGCGGTGGCATCGCCCAGCGCCTGGTCGATGTGGAACGGCGGGTTGTTGACGATCACGTCGATGCTGCCGGGCTGGATCGGCTCGCCCTCCGAGAGCAGCCCCAGCGTGTCACCCACCACGAACCGGGCAGGGCGATCCGGTCCGAGGGTCGACCGGAACGTCGCCTCCGCCGACGCGACCGCCATGTAGGACTCGTCGACGAACGTGGCGGTCACCGAGGGGTGGCGCGTGGCGAGCACGGTGCCGGCGATGCCGTTGCCGCATCCGAGGTCCACGAGGTGCGCTGCGTCGTCCAGGGCTCCGACGTGGTCGAGGAGGAACCGCGTGCCGTGGTCGAGTCGGCCCGGCGAGAAGACGTTGGCGTGGTTCGTGACCCGGATCCCGTCGACCGTCCACTGCGTCGGCCAGGGGTTCGGGCCGACGTCCATCCCGAGGTCGGGGGTCGCCAGGAGGAGCCGCGCCTTCTTGCGCGCCAGCGAGGTCGTGGTCGGGCCGACGAGGCGTTCGAACAGATCGATGGTCGAGTTGTGCACGTGCTTGGTCATGGCGGCGCCCACCACCACGCTGCCCGGGTGGAGCGCCCCTCGCAGCCGGTGCAGCTGGTCCTCGAGGAGCGACAGGCTCTTCGGGATCTTGACGAGCGCGACGTCGACCTCGTCGGGGAGCGGATCGATGCTGGCCAGCATCTCGACAGCGTCGCGGCGCCCGTTCCGCTCGAGGTTCGCCGTGGCCGCGAGGTGGCTCATGTAGGAGTCCGACCAGAGCGACGGCTCGTGCGTGGCGAGCGCCGTGGCGAGTGCGCCCGACCCGTCGTTCACGAGCAGCACCGTGCCCTCCAGGTCGACGCCCTCGTCCGCCACGTGCTGCAGGAGGTACTCGTCGGCGGCGTCCCACGCACGCAGCGTCTCCCTGGGGCGGACCGGATGCCGGGCCAGATCGAAGTCGCCCTGTGGTACCGAGAGTCGCTCCATCCGCTCAGTCTTCCCAGCTGAAGAACCTTGCGGCGATTCCGCCCAGCAGGAGGGTCGTCCCGGCGAGCACGCCGAGGTGCAGCGCCACCGTCCCCGCCTCGGGGTCACGGACCAGCACGTCGAGCATCCCGGCCGACATGTGCTTGAGGGGGAACGTCCACGAGACGGCCTGCAACCAGCCCGGCAGCCCTCCCGTCTCGAAGAACACGCCGGACAGGAACGACATCGGCAGCACGATCAGGTTGACGGCACCCGACGCCGCCTCCTCGGTCCTGACGAGCGACCCCACGAGCAACCCGATGGACGTGAACGCGAGGGTGCCCAGCAACAGGTAGGGCACGATCAGCCAGGCGCCGGCGCCCAGCTGGAGCCCGAACGGAGGCGTCACCGCCACGCCCACGAACACGGCGCCCTGCAACAGGGCGATCGCCAGGCTCACGCCGACCCGCGCCCCGACGACCGACAGCGACGACACGGGCGACAGCCGGAGACGGCGCAGCAGCTGGGTGCGGCGCCAGGTCACGAGGTTGAGGGCCGAACCGAACGCCGCGCCCATCGCGACGCCCCACGCCAGCATCCCCGAGGTGAGGAACTGGATCGGCTCGAAGGAGCTGTCCTCCACCTGGGCGGCGTCGAGGCGGTAGCGGGCCGGGGCGTCGGCCGCCCGGAGGTTCGCCTCGCCGACGATCGACTCGAGCACGCCGTGCGCCGTGCCCGCGGCCACCCGGTTCGCCGCCGAGAACCGCAACTCGACCACGTCGCCGTCCTGGCGCACGGCAGCCGGGATGTCCCCGTCCTCGACCGCCGCCACCGCATCGCGGAAGTCGTCGTAGCGACGGGTCTCGAACACCTGGGCGGGGAGGGCGGCGACGAGGTCACCCTCGCCGGCGACCCCGACCGTGATCCGCCCCGAGTCGGGGTTGCCGAGCAGCAGGCCGAAGAGGACGAGGAACATCAGCGGGAAGAGGAAGTAGAAGAACTGCGACACCCGGTCTCGGGTGAACCCGCGCCACATCGCACCCGAGAGGGTGAGCCAGCTCCTGGCGTGGCGGTTCACGCGGTCTCGGGACGCCGGCCGCCGACCCCCGCCGCCGCGGGCTCGTCGTCGTCGATCAGGCGGCGTCCGGTCATGGAGAGGAAGACGTCCTCCAGGGTGGCCGAGCGCACCTGGAGCCCCTCCAGCGCGTCCAGTGCGGCGAGCCCGCCGAGCAGCGTCGCCGGATCACGCGTGGTCAGCGTCAACGCGCCCGTGTCGAGCGCGACGGCATCGACGCCGTCGAGCGTCGCAGCCACGGCAGGGTCGAGCGCCCCGGGCGGCAGGATCACCCGCGACGGGGCGTCCAGCGCGCGGATCAGACCGGGGGGTGTGTCCATCGCCAGGATCCGGCCGCTGTCGAGGATGGCGACGCGATCGCACAGCGCCTCGGCCTCGTCCATGTGGTGGGTCGTGAGGACGACGGTGGTCCCGTCGCGGCGGACGGCGGCGACCACGTCCCACAGGTTCCGCCGGGCGGCGGGATCGAGCCCGGCCGAGGGCTCGTCGAGGAACACCAGCTCCGGCCGGTGCACGAGCGCGCAGGCGATCGACAGCCGTTGCTGCTGGCCGCCGGAGAGCTGGTCGACCACGGCGTCGGCCTTGCTGCCGAGCCCGATGAGGTCGAGCAGCTCGTCGGCGCGACTGCGGGGTGTTCCGTAGAGGTCCGCGAACGCCCGCAGCTGCTCGACGGCGGTGAGCTTGGCGATGAACGCCGTCGCCTGGAGCTGGACGCCGATGCGGGGGAGCAGCCGTGCGTTCCGCGGCCACGGTGCCTCGCCGAGGACCCGGATCTCGCCGCTGTCGGGTCGGCGGAGCCCCTCGATCATCTCCAGCAGTGTCGTCTTGCCCGCGCCGTTCGGCCCGAGGATCCCGACGCACTCACCCATCTCGACCCGGAGGTCGACGCCATCGATGGCGACCACATCGTCGTAGCGCTTCCGGAGGCCGGTCACCTCGACGGCGGGGTACGGGCGCAGCACCCGACCACCGTAGGGGGCGCCTGCCGGCCGAAACCTCGAAAGGGCTGCGGGCCTCCACTTGTAGGGTCGATCCGTGCCCCGCAGCCCCACCACCGTCATCCCGCTCTCGACGACCCCGCCCCTGCGCGACCTCTGGGGGTACGGGCGGGGGCACCGGGGACGGGTGACGCTGGCCGTGTCGATGTCCCTCCTGAACAAGCTGGCCGACGTCGCCCCGGAGCTGCTGATCGGCGCCGCCGTCGACGTCGTCGTGAACCACAGCGACTCGTTCGTCGGGCGCCTCTTCGGCATCGAGGACCGGTTCCAGCAGCTGACCGTCCTGGCGATCGTCAACGCCGTCGTGTGGGTGATCGAGTCGCTCAGCGAGTACGCCGCCGTCGTGACGTGGCGGAACCTCGCGCAGACCATCGAGCACGAGGCCCGGATGGACACCTACCGGCACGTCCAGTCGCTGGAGATGAGCTACTTCGAGGACGCGACCTCGGGCGGCCTGATGGCCGTCGTGAACGACGACGTCAACCAGCTCGAGCGCTTCCTCGACATGGGCGTGCACAAGTTGATCATCACCGCGGCCAACGTGGTCTTCGTCGGCATCGCGTTCTTCGTGATCTCGCCGTTGCTCGCGCTGCTGTCGTTCCTGCCCATCCCGCTGATCGTGACGGGGTCGATCTTCTACCAGCACCGCCTCCAGCCCCGGTACGCCAAGGTCCGGGCGGCGGCCGGCAACATCGCCGACACCCTCACCAACGGCCTCGGCGGCATCGCCACGATCAAGGCGTTCAGCGCCGAGGACCGGGACGCGGAGCGGGTCGAGGCCGACAGCCAGGCCTACCGGGCGGCGAACCGCGACGCGATCCGCGTCTCGACGGCGTTCCGGCCGCTCATCCGGACCGCAGTGCTCAGCGGCTTCATGATGACCCTCGTCGTGGGCGGTCGTGCCGCGCTGCGGGGGGACCTCGAGGTCGGCCTGTTCTCGGTGCTCGTGTACATGACGCAGCGCCTGCTCTGGCCGCTCGCCGACCTGGGCGAGACGCTCGACCTCTACCAGCGGGCCATGGCCTCGTGCCGCCGGATCTTCGGCCTGCTCGGCGTCCAGGCGTCGATCACCGAGGGCACCTCCAGCCTGCCGACGCCCGTCCGCGGCGTGGTCCGCTTCGACGACGTCCGCTTCCGGTACCCGACGAGCGGCGGCGACGTGCTGCGAGGCCTGTCGATCGACGTGCCGGCGGGGGAGACCCACGCGATCGTCGGCGCCACCGGGTCGGGGAAGTCGACGGTCGTGAAGCTGCTCCTCCGGCTCTACGAGCCGACCTCGGGCCGGATCACGGTCGACGGCGCGCCGATCGACACGCTGACCTTCTCGTCCCTGCGTGGGGCGACCGGCTTCGTCGCCCAGGACGTCTTCCTGTTCCACGGCACGGTCGCCGAGAACCTCGCGTACGGCCGCACCGACGCAACCGACGAGCAGATCCGGCGCGCCGCCGAGCTGGCCGAGGCGGCCGAGTTCATCGAGGCCATGCCGCACGGCTACGACACCATCGTCGGCGAGCGGGGGCAGAAGCTCTCCGGCGGCCAGCGCCAGCGGCTGACCATCGCTCGGGCCATCCTCCGCGATCCCGCGCTCCTCATCCTCGACGAGGCGACCTCCGCGGTGGACAACGAGACCGAGGCGGCGATCCAACGGTCGCTCGAGAAGGTCTCGGTCGGCCGCACGACGATCGTGATCGCCCACCGGCTCTCGACGATCCGGCACGCGCACCGGATCCACGTGATGGAGGCAGGCACGGTCATCGAGTCCGGCACGCACGAGGAGCTGGTCGAGCTGGGCGGGCTCTACGCCGCGCTGTGGCGGGTCCAGACCGGCGAGACCCACCCCGACGACCTCCACGACCGTTCTGTGTCGTGAAACGCGCCCGTTCTGGCGCGTTCCACGACACAGAACGGGAATCCCGGGCCGGTGGATAGCCTCGCACCGTGGGTTCCGATCGCGTCGTCAGTGAAGCTCGGCTCCGCCGTCTCACCGAGGAGCTCGCCGAGGACGGCTTCGTCCTGAAGGGCCCCGACGGCTGGCAGCGCCTCGTGCTCTCCGAGCTCGACTATGCGCTGCGCCCCCCGGTCCACGAACGACGGATCCCCAGCTACGGCGCCATCGTCCAGCCCGACGTCGACCCGGGCGACTGGGAGAAGCCGGCCAACCTCACGATCACCCATCGCCCGGTCGAGGAGGAGCAGCAGGTGGGTGCCCGGCGGTTCGCCGACGGCATCTCGACCTGGATGGTGCTGCGGGAGAGCGGCGAGCACGAGCTGGCGGTCTTCGACCGGCCGGCGAGCTCGGAGCGGGACCTCGTGATCCTGGCGGAGGCGATGGGCGCCACGCTCGTCCAGCGGCACCCGGCCGGCACGGTCCGCGTCGCCGGCGAGTTCGGCGTGCTGCGATGGGACCGGATCCGCTGGCACCACGAGCCGCCGGTGTCGGAGTGGATCGACGCCGTCGCCGTCTGCACCCGGCACGGCGACCGGGACGTCCTCGAGACGCTGCTCGAGTTCGCGGTGCACGACCTCGGCTCACGCGGCATCGGGGCGATCCTCGTGTACCGACCCGAGGACGGCCCCGGCCCGGCCTACGAGTCGCGCCTGCCGACGCCGCCGCCCCTCGAGATCCGGAACGCCTCGCACCTGGCGCCGCTCCGCCACGTGCTGGCACAGGTCGACGGCGCCACCGTGTTCGACGCCGACGGCACGATGCGCGAGCTCGGGGTCCGGCTGGTCCCCAGCGTCGACGCCGTCACCGACGTCGAGGGGTTCCGCGGCATGCGCCACACGTCGGGCCGCCGGTACAGCTACGACGACCCGAACGCGACGGTCATCGTCGTGAGCGAGGACGGCCCCGTCACCGTGCTCCGGGGCGGCGAGGTGATGGGCTCCTCGATCGGCACGACCTCGATCCTCGAGTTCTCTGCCGAGACCGTCACCGAGTGAGCCGCTTCTGTCCTTGTGAGAGCGACACATGTGTCGCTCTCACAAGGACAGAACGGGGATGGGCCGGAGGTTCTAGGACCGTTCGCGGTCGGGGCGGACGTTCACACGCTTGCCCTTGATCGTCGTCTTCTTGAGCGCGGAGATCACCTCGCCCATCGCCGCCTGCGGCACCTCGACCAGTGCAAAGCGATCCCCGATCTGGATGGCGCCGATGTCGCGACCGCTGAGGCGGGTCTCGCCGGCGATCGCCCCCACGAGGTCGTTGGGGCGGATGCCGGAGCTGCGGCCGGCGCCCACGAACAGGCGGGCCATGCCCTCCGACGGCGGCCGGTTGCCGCGATCCTCCCGGGACGGACGGCCGTCGCGACCGCGTCCATCCCGCCCGGCCCGGTCGCCGCGCTCGGGACGTGCGGCACCGCCCTTGCGATCACGGTCCTCGCGGAGCGCCACGTCCGGGATCTCGTCCTCGTCGGCCGACGCGCCCGCGCTCTCGTGGAACATCTTGACCGCGGCGAGCGCCACCTCGACGACGTCGAACTCGTCGGCGAGCGTCTCGACGACCACCCGGTAGCGGTCGAGGTCGTCCTCCATCAACGTCTCGCGGAGCGTCGCCTGCGTCATCTCCATGCGCCGGGTGCGGAGGTCGGCCACGGTGGGGACCTTCTCGACGGGGATCTTCTGCTTGGTGACCCGCTCGATGTTCTTAAGCAGGCGGTGCTCCCGGGGCTCGGCGAGCGTGATCGCCACGCCCTCGCGCCCGGCACGGCCCACCCGGCCGATGCGGTGCACGTACGACTCGGGCGCCGACGGCACGTCGTAGTTCACGACGTGGCTGAGCTGCTCGATGTCGAGGCCACGAGCGGCGACGTCGGTCGCCACGAGCAGCTCGGCGGTGCCGGCCCGGACGCGGCCCATGACCCGATCGCGCTGCTCCTGGCTCATCCCGCCGTGGAGCGGCTCGGCGCGGTAGCCGCGGCCGTTGAGCGTCTCGGTGAGCTGGTCGACCTCCACCCGGGTGCGGCAGAAGACGATCGCGGCGGTGGGCGCTTCCACGTCGAGGACACGCCCGAGCGCCGCCGGCTTGTGGGACCTCGGGACCACGTAGGCGACCTGGCGGACCTGCGGCCGTTCACCGGCGTCGACCTTCGTCCGCTCGATCTCGATGCGCACCGGGTCGGACAGGTGGCGCTTGGCGATGCCGTTGATGCGGCCCGGCATGGTGGCCGAGAAGAGGACGGTCTGCCGAAGCGGCGGGGTGTCCTCGAGGATTGCCTCGATGTCCTCGGCGAAGCCCATGTCGAGCATCTCGTCCGCCTCGTCGAGGACCACGATCTCGATCGAGTCGAGGGGCAGCGTCCCCCGCCCGATGTGGTCCAGCGCCCGGCCCGGGGTGGCGACGACGACGTCGGCTCCCCGGCGCAGCGCGTCCAGCTGGCGCCCGATCGGCTGTCCGCCGAAGATCGGCACGACACGGGCGTCGAGCCGCCGGCCGTACTTGTGGATCGCCTCCGAGACCTGCATCGCCAGCTCACGGGTGGGCACCAGGACCAGCGCCGTGGGCTCGTCGCCGCGATCGCTGCGCTCGGCCAGGCGCTCCAGCACCGGCAGGGCGAAGGCCGCGGTCTTGCCCGTGCCGGTCGCTGCCTGCCCGAGGAGGTCGCGCCGACCGAGCAGCGGCGGGATGGCCTCGCGCTGGATCGGCGTGGGCTCCTCGTACCCGAGGCCGGCGAGGGCGTCGACCAGCTCGCCGCGCAGGCCCAGCTCGGCGAACCCGGGCTCGGGCTGGTCGTCACCGCCCGACGGGCGGGGCTCGGGGTCGTACTCGGTCATGGCGGGTCCTTTGTCACCGGGACGGGGGCGCCCTGTCCTACTGGCCGTCGCAAGGTTCCCACGCCGGGGCCCCTGCCCGTGAATCAGACCAGCTCGACGATCGTCCAGACCGCCAGAGCGGCGAACACCGCCGCCCCGACGAAGTTCACCTTCTGGATGGAGACGCGTGCCACGAGCGCCCGGCCGAAGCGGGCGGCGATGGCCGCCACGGAGGCGAGGGCCAGGAGCGCCCCGATCCCGGTCGAGACGGGCTCGCCGCTCTTGGCGGCGAGGCTCGCCGTCGCCAGCTGCGTGAGGTCACCCCACTCCGCCAGCACGATGAGCAGGAAGCTGCCGAGGACGGCGCCCCGGGCCGTGGGGACGACGGCCTCCTCGGCGAGCTCGTCCTCCGCCGACAGCGCCGCACGGAGCAGCAACGCGGCGCCCACCACGAACATCACGGCGACGCCGATCTGCACCGCGGTCTCGGGGAGCAGCGACAGTGCGGCGCCCGCGGCGACCGCAACGACCACGTGGACGGTGAAGGCGCTGACCGCGCCGAGCCACACCTGGAGCGGCCGGCGGTAGCGGGTGACGAGGACGATCGTGGCGACCATCGTCTTGTCCGGGAGCTCGGCCGGGAAGACGGTCGCGAAGGCTTGGAGGAGGGAGCGGATCGACATGCGGGTCGACCAGCATTGCCGCCTCGGGCGCCTACCGGCGAGTTCGCACCGTCCCCGACCCCCGGGCCTCCTTCACGTCGTACATCCGGGCATCGGCGGCGCGAAGCAGTTCGTCGACGTCGCGCCCGTCCGACGCGCTGTCGGCGGTGCCGATGCTGGCGCCCACCGTCACCGCCGCGGCCTCGAGGTCGATCGGTGCCGCCATGAGCCGCAGCACCCGCCCCGCCACGGCGGCCGGATCCCCGTCGTGGGGGAGCAGCACGGCGAACTCGTCACCACCGAGCCGGGCGGGCATCCCGCCCTCGCCCGCAGCGACGACCAGCCGGCGGGCCACCTCCTCGAGGACCCGGTCGCCCGCCTCGTGTCCGTAGCGGTCGTTGACCGGCTTGAACCGGTCGAGGTCGACGAACAGGAGGCCGATCTCCTCCCCGGCGTCGAGGCGCCGACGGGCGGTGGCGACGAGGTGGGCCCGGTTGGCCAGCCCGGTCAGCGCGTCGTGGTGGGCCCGGTGGGAGAGCTCGGTCACCGAAGCCCGCAGCCGGCCGTGGAGCTCGGCGTTGCGGAGCGTCACCTGCGCCTGGGCGGCGAGGACCTCCAGCGCCTCGCCGACCAGCAGCTCGTCGCCGACATCCACGGCGGTCTCGACGACGAAGCCGACGCGGTCGCCCCGGATCGTGATGCTGGCGGCGAGCTCGTCACGATCCGGCTCGAGGACCACCTGGGTCGCGGCGGGCACGTCCGCGAGGCGGACGACGCGCACCTGCCGACCGGTCAGGGCCTCCACGGCACCCAGGGTGGCGGCGACGACCGCGTCCACAGTCGGTGCGTTCAGGTCACGGCTCGCCGCGGCGAGGTCGACGAGGAGGTCGACGCGCCGCTCGGCGACACCTCGGGCACGGTCGGCGACGAGGAGCTGCGCCGCGAGGTGCTCCGCCAGGTAGGCGGCCGGGAGCGTCACGACGAGCAGCACCGTCGCGACCTCAGCGAGCGCGCCGACCGGGAGCGGGTCGCCCGGGTACCAGCGGACCAGCTCGCGTCCGGCCAGCAGCGCGACGCACCCTCCCCAACAGGCCACCGCCCCGAGCACGCGGAACCGCACGGCGGCCTCCAGCACCGGCACCAGGAGGAGCAGGGACGCGGAGCTGTCGAGCGGCGCAGCGGTCGCCCAGAGCCCGCCGACCACCAGCACCGCGTCCGCCGCGATCTGCACGACGACGACGGCCTGGCGGCGACGGCCGCGTCGCCCGCTCCAGCGAGCCAGCAGGCCCAGCACCACCAGTCCGGCGGCGACGGCGACACCCATCGCGACGGAGGGCGCGGACGCGGTGCCGTCGGTCCGCCGCACGAGGACGACGAGCAGCACCGTCACCGCGCCGAGGACCCGAAGGCGTTGGATCGCCTGTTCGACGACGTCCGTCGCGGGGGAGCGGGAAGCTGTCACGGAGCACCGCTTTCGCTGAGGGGACCGCCGGCGAACGGTGACGCCGGCTCGGGCGCCGGGAGGACGAGGAGCGCTCGCGACCGGGCGGGGAGGAGCCTCGGCGCCAGGTCGCCGGTCTCACCCGTGACGTCGGCGACCGGCAGCGGTGCGAGCCACAGCGGCCGACCCGCCC
>JAEZFI010000226.1 GCA_023437745.1 Actinomycetes bacterium | reverse complement strand
GGCGCCGCCGGCCGCCCCCCCCCCCCCCCCCCCAAACCCGGGTGGGGGTGGGGACATGCCGAGTCGAGAGGGTCGGCGTGCCGAACGTAGGATCGCGGCGATGGCACGCATCGCCGTGGGCGCGGATCACGCCGGCTACCTCCTGAAGAACCGCCTCGCCGACCGGGCCCGGGCGCTCGGCCACGACGTCGTCGACCACGGCACGACCTCGGGCGACCGGGTGGACTACCCCGACTTCGGGGCCGCCGTCGGGCGCGCCGTCGCCGGAGGCGACGCCGACCTGGGCGTGCTCGTCTGCGGCTCCGGCATCGGCATCGCGATCGCCGCCAACAAGATCCCCGGGATCCGCGCCGCCACCGTGCACGACGTGACCTCGGCCCGCCTCTCCCGCGAGCACAACGACGCGAACATCATGTGCCTGGGGGAGCGCTTCGTGGGCGAGCAGGTCGCGCTCGACGCCCTCGACGCCTTCCTGACCGCCGCCTTCGAGGGCGGACGCCACACCGACCGCGTCGCCAAGATCACTGCGCTCGAGAACTGACCCCTGGAGTCACCATGCCCTGGCCCACCGACCACGACAGCGAGGTCTTCGACCTCATCGACGCCGAGCGGGAGCGGCAGAACACCGGGCTCCAGCTGATCGCCAGCGAGAACTTCACGTCGCCCGCGGTGATGGCCGCCACCGGCTCCGTCCTCACCAACAAGTACTCCGAGGGCTACCCGGCGAAGCGGTACTACGGCGGCAACCAGGTCGTCGACGAGATCGAGGAGATCGCCCGCCAGCGGGTGTGCTCCCTCTTCGGTGCCGAGCACGCCAACGTGCAGCCCCACTCGGGCGCCAACGCCAACGTCGCCGTGTACCTCGCGCTGCTGGAGCAGGGCGACACCGTGCTGGGCATGAGCCTCGACCACGGCGGCCATCTCACCCACGGCAGCCCCGTCAACATCTCGGGCCGCTTCTACAACTTCGTGAGCTACGGCGTGACGCCGTCGGACGAGCGCATCGACTTCGACCAGCTCCGCGACCTCGCCCTCGAGCACCGTCCCAAGATGATCGTCGCCGGCGCCACCGCCTACCCGCGCATCATCGACCCCGAGCCCATCCGGCAGATCGCCGACGAGGTGGGCGCGCTCGTGCTGTTCGACGCTGCGCACATCGCCGGCCTGATCGCCGGTGGCGTCCACCCCAACCCGGTGCCGCACGCCGACATCGTCACCTTCACCACGCACAAGACGCTGCGCGGCCCGCGCGGCGGCTGCATCCTGACCCGCTCCGAGCACGGCGCGGCGATCGACAAGGCGATCTTCCCGGGCCTCCAGGGTGGTCCGCTCGAGCACGTCATCGCCGGCAAGGCCGTCGCGTTCAAGGAGGCCGCCGACCCCAGCTTCGCCGGCTACGCCCGCCAGATCGTGGCCAACAGCGCGGCGCTCGCCGAGGCCCTGGCGGGGGAGGGCTTCCGCCTCGTCTCGGGTGGCACCGACAACCACCTCATGCTCGTGGACCTTCGCCCGTTCGACGAGGAGCTCACCGGCAAGGAGGCCCAGGCGATCCTCGACGAGGCCGGCATCACGCTCAACAAGAACACGATCCCCGACGACCCCCGGTCGCCGTTCGTCACCTCGGGTCTGCGCATCGGCACGCCGTCGGTCACCACGCAGGGCATGGGTGAAGCCGAGATGGCGACCATCGCCTCGTGCCTCGCCCGGGTCCTCCGCGAGCGCGACTCCGCCGAGACGGTGGCAGCGGTGCGCGACGAGGTCCGTGCGCTCTGCGAGAAGTTCCCGGTCTACCCGGCCTGATCGATCACCGGATGACGCCCTGGGGCTCGTACCTGGTGGTGCTCGTCGTCGCTGCGGCGACGACGGCGCTCACCATGCCCCTGGTCATCAAGCTGTCCGTGCGGCTCGGCGCGGTGGTGGAACCGGGCGACCGCCGGGTGCACGAGAAGCCCACCCCCACGCTCGGCGGGCTGGGGATGCTGCTGGGCATGGGGACCGGGCTCGGGGTGGCGACGCTGGTCGGCGGCTTCGACGCCGTCATGGAGAACCGGTCCACCGTGCTCGGCGTCGTCGGCGCCGCAGTGATCATGTTCACGACGGGGTTCATCGACGACCTACGTGACGTGTCCGCGCCGGCCAAGGTCGCCGGCATGGTGCTGGCCGGCTCGGTCCTCAGCCTCGCCGGCCTGACGATCGTGAACGTGCCGGTCCCCGTGCTGGGCTTCACGGTGCTGGCGCCCGACCTCGCCGTGGTGGTCTCGGTGGCGTGGGTTGCGGTGATGGCGAACGCCGTGAACCTGATCGACGGCCTCGACGGCCTCGCCGCCGGGATCATCGCGATCGCCGCCGGCGCGTTCCTCTTCTACGGCATCAAGCTGCAGCGCGTCGGCGCGCTGGAGAACGGCAACATCGGCCCGCTGCTCGCAGTGATCGTGGTCGGGGTGTGCCTGGGGTTCCTGCCGTGGAACTTCCACCCGGCGAAGGTCTTCATGGGTGACGCGGGCGCCCTGTTCCTCGGACTGATGATGGCGTCGTCGACCATCGCCGTCGGCGGGCAGAGCGACGACTCGTACACCGGGCAGTCGTGGTTCTTCTTCGCTCCGCTGGTGCTGCCCCTCGTCATCCTCGGCGTGCCGCTGATCGACATGGTGTTCGCCGTGCTGCGCCGTGCGACGCGGCGTCAGGGGCTCGCCACCGCCGACAAGGACCACCTGCACCACCGGCTGATGCGCCTTGGTCACGGGCACCGGCGCTCGGTGGTGATCCTGTGGGGGTTCACGGCGGTGCTCTCGGCCTTCGCCCTGGTGCCGGTGTTGACGCAGCGGGGCGCCGGGATGGTGCCCGTCGTGCTGGCGGGCGTGTCCCTCCTCCTCTTCACGATGCTCGTGCCGAAGATGAAGGCCCGCCGCAACGGCGACCTCTGACCCCAGGTTCCGCGGGACCCAGACGACCATTCGCGTGCGCGAAACAGCCGATCTGGTCCCGCGGAAGCTGGGGAGATGCCCGATCTGGTCCCGCGGAACCTCGGGGGCAGCGGGGCTACTGGGTGTCGGTGCCGCTGCGGAGGATGCGGCCGGGGAGGGTGCCCGTGGCCTTGCCGTCCTCGACGGTGGTCTCGCCACCCACCCACACGCGGTGCACGCCGACGGCGGGGGCGACCAGGCGACCCGTGCCGCCGGGGAGGTCGTCGACCATCTCGATCGGGCCGGCGTCGATCGTGGCGGGGTCGAACAGCACCATGTCGGCGCGGTAGCCCTCGGCGATGCGACCCCGATCGGTGAGCCCGAAGAGCTGGGCCGGCACCTCGGTCAGGTGCTGCACCGCCCGCTCGAACGTGGCGAGCTTGCGGCCGCGGAGGCAGTCGCCCAGCCACTGGGTCGTGTAGGGCGGGCCGCACATGCGGTCGAGGTGGGCGCCGGCGTCCGAGCCGCCGATCATCACCGACGGGTGCTCCCACGCCTCGCCCCGCAGTCGCCACGACTCGTCGTCGTCATCGGTCGGGCCGGGCCACAGGACGGTGCGGAGGTCGTCGGCGACGACCACGTCGAGGAGGGCGTCGAAGGGGGACACGCCGCGCTCGGCGGCGAGGTCGGCGACCAGCGCTCCCTTCAGCGACGGGTCGGCGTAGGTGTCGCCGATGACGTACTTCTCCCAGCCCGTGAGCCTCGCGAACACGCCGGCCTCGGGCGACGCGGCCCGCTCCCGCAAATACGTGCGCACGTCGGGGTCCCGCAGGCAGGCCAGCCGGGCGACCGGCGGGAGTCCGAGGATCGGCCCCCAGTCGGGGAGCATGTTCAACGCGCAGTACGTGTTGAAGCTCATGTTCATGCCGACGAGGATCGGCATGGTCAGGGCGATCACCGTCACGCCCGCCTCGCGGCACCGGTCCATGGCCGCGAGTTGGTTGCGGTACCGCTCGGGGTCGGCGCTGTCGACCGTCAGCACGTTCCAGTTGAGGGGGCGGTCGGCGGCCTTCGCGAACTCGATCATGAAGTCGATCTCGTCGTCGGGGAACCCGTCGAGGCAGCCGTCCGAGGCGAACTCGAGCTGCGTGCCGGGGTGCTCGCCGACGGCCCGCGCCAGGGCGAGGAGCTCGTCTCGCGACGCCCAGCGGCTGGCCACGGGCTGGCCGTCACCGTCGGAGTGCGTCCGCGCCAGCGTGGTCGAGAAGCCCAGCCCGCCGGCCTCGATCGCCTGGTGGAGCAGGGCCACCATCTCGTCGATCTGCTCGGGGGTGGCCTCGTTGCCGACCGCCGCCGTGCCCATCACCCGGCGCCGCAGCGCGCAGTGGCCGACCATGAAGGCGGCGTTCACGCCGAGGTTGCCGTCGAGGCGGGCGAGGTACTCGTCGAAGCCGTCCCAGTCCCACTCGACGCCCTCCTCGAGCGCGGCGAGCGGCATGCCCTCCACCTTCGCCATCATCCGGCGCAGGTAGTCGGCATCGCCCGGCGCCAGCGGTGCGAGGGTGAACCCGCAGTTGCCGGCGATGATCGTGGTGACTCCGTGGAGGTTCGACGGCGACGCTGCGGGGTCCCAGAAGAGCTGCGCGTCGTAGTGCGTGTGGGGGTCGATGAAGCCGGGGGAGAGGGCCAGCCCGGTGCCGTCGATCACCTCGGCGGCCTCGCCGTCGATCGGTGCGCCGCCGTCCGCGACCTGCACGATGCGCCCCCCGGCGACCGCCACCGAGGCGGTCCGCGCCGGCGCGCCGGTCCCGTCCACCAGGGTCACTCCGTTGATGATCAGCTCGTGCATTCCGACCCCGTTCGACTCGACTACGGTTTCTGACACTCTGTCAGAAACTGTTCGCCGGGGACCACCACCGGGGAGCGCGATCCTTGCGAGGTTCGGTGCCCCATGGTCGAATGTCCCGGCTCATCCAAGGGGGGTCCGCATGAAGCGTCTCGTAGTTGCCATGTCCGTCTGCCTCGCGCTGGTCGCTGCCGGCTGCGGTGCGAAGGGCACGGACGGAGCCTCCGACAAGGAGGACGAGGGCACCGAGACGACAGCCCCCGATTCCGGTGGCGCTGCGGGCGACTTCGGCGATCTCGAGGGCGTCTGCGGTGACGCCCCCGACGGCGTCGAGGTGACGATCCCCGACGACGAGGCGGGCCTCGGCTCGGACAAGCTCTACCTCGGCGTCGCCAACGACCGGACCTCGGACCTCCGCCCCGGCCTCCTCAAGGAGATGTGGGACGCGTCGGTGGCGTTCGCGGGCTGGTGCAACGCGGCGGGCGGCATCGCCGGCAAGCAGATCGAGCTGGTCGACCTCGACGGCAAGGTCCTCAACGTCGAGACGGCGATGACCACTGCGTGCACCGACGTGTTCGCGATGGTCGGCGGCGGCTTCGCCTCCGACACGCTCATGTTCTCGGGCAAGGACGGCTCGGACTTCCACAAGTGCAAGCTCATCGCCATCCCGGGCTTCGCGGTCTCGACCGACTTCGCCGACGCCAACGGTCAGCAGCAGGCCATCCCGAACCCGGGCTACACGAAGCCGAACAGCTGGTTCCGCGACCTCGTGAAGCTCTACCCCGAGGCCATGGCGAACGTCGCGGTCGTCTACGGCGAGCTGCCCTCCATCCGCATCAACAAGGACCAGCTCGTCGCCACGGGCAAGACGGTCGAGGGCGTCAACTGGACCGATGAGATCGCCTACCCGGTGCTCGGCCCGAACTTCGACGTGACCGTGCAGCAGGTCAAGAGCTCCGGCGCCGAGGCGATCGCGTTCATCGGCGAGCCGGACAACCTCTCCATCTTCATGCAGAAGCTCCGCCAGCAGGACTACGACGGGCTCGTCTTCGCCGAGACCAACCACTACGACCCGCAGATCTTCAGCGCCGGCGCCGGCTCGGCCGAGGGGCTCGTCATCCGCACGGCGTTCCATCCGTTCGAGGAGGCCGACAAGTGGCCGGCCACGAAGCAGATGCTGGACATCTTCGACCAGTACGGCCCGGCGGACAAGAAGGTCGCCGGTCTCAGCATCCAGTCGTTCACGTCCTGGCTGCTCTTCGCCACCGCCGCCAACAAGTGCGTCGAGGACAACGACGGCGCCATCAGCCGGAAGTGCGTCCTCGAGCAGGCCAGCAGCGTCGACGAGTGGACGGGTGGCGGGCTCCACGCCCCGTCGTTCCCGTCCAAGGACGAGGGCCCCGTCTGCCACGTGCTCGTGCAGGCCACCGCGCAGGACACCTGGAAGCGGCTGTTCCCCGAGATCGGCAGCGCCGACGCCGACAAGGAGGGCTTCAGCTGCTACCCGGACGGCAACGTGAAGATCACGGGCGACCTGGGCACGGGCAAGGTCGACCCGAGCCGGGACCTCTGATCCCGCCGGTCCCACCGACCGCACTCCCGTCGACTCCCTGGTCAGCATGGACATCGCACGCTTCCTGAACTTCAGCGTCGTGGGCATCAGCACGGCGGCGGTGTACGCGATCGCCGCCTCCGGGCTGGTGGTCACGTACACCACCTCGGGCATCTTCAACTTCGCCCACGGTGCGTTCGGGATGCTGGCGGCGTTCTTCTACTGGCAGCTCCACATCGACTGGGGTGTGCCGCTGTGGATCGCGCTCCCGCTCGTGATCCTCATCGGCGCGCCCCTGTTCGGCGCCGGCGTCGAACGCGTGATCATGCGCGGTCTCGAGGGCACCTCCGAGGTCGTGAAGGTCGTGGTGACCGTCAGCCTCCTCGTCGCGCTGCTCGGGGTCGCCGAGTGGATCTGGCCCTCGGGCGTCAGCCGCACGTTCCCCGAGTTCTTCACGGACCAGGTGGTGCGGGTCGGTGACGTCAACGTGCCGTACCACTCGATCGTCGTGCTCGCCGCGGCGGTCCTGGTGGCCATCGCGCTGCGTCTCCTCCTCTTCGGCACGCGCACGGGCGTGGCGATGCGGGCGGTGGTCGACGACCGCCCACTCGCGCAGCTGAACGGCGCCCGGCCCGGACGGATCTCGATGACCGCGTGGGCGCTCGGCGCGTCGCTCGCCGCGATCGCCGGGATCCTGGTGGGTGCCGGCGCCCCGCTGCAGGGCTCCCGGCTCACGCTGCTCGTCATCAACTCGTTCGCCGCCGCGGTCGTCGGTCGGCTCCGCAGCCTTCCGCTCACGTTCCTCGGCGCGCTGATCCTCGGACTGGCCGAGGCCTACACCGCCGCGTACGTCGACCCCACCTGGCAGATCGGGCCGTTCAACTTCCTGGGCGTCCAGAGCGCGGTGTCGCCGCTCATGCTCCTCCTGGTGATGGTGTTCCTCCCCCAGGCCCGCCTGCGAGCGGCGGGCGTGCAACGACAACGGGAGCACTGGGGCGTGCCGAGCGTCCGCATCGCCGTGATCGGCGCGGTCGCCCTCGTCGCCGTGGTGTGGGGCCTCGTCGAGGTCATCCCGAACCGGGGGGTCGTGCAGCTGGCGTACGCGATGTTCATCGCGCTGGTCGCCCTCTCCCTCGTGCCGCTCACGGGCTACGCCGGCCAGATCTCGCTCGCCCCGCTCACCTTCGCCGGGATCGGTGGCGTCGTGGCCGGCTACCTCGGCGCCGACTGGTCCCCGTGGGGGGTCGTGGTGGGTGCCGCGATCACCGCGATCGCCGGTGCGCTGATGGCCCTGCCCGCGCTGCGCCTCACCGGCATCTACCTCGCGCTCTCGACCGTGGCGTTCGCCATGCTCATGTCGGCGATGTTCTTCAACCAGTACGAGCTGATGCCCGGCGGCAACCGCCAGGTGCCGCCGCTGCGCATCGGTGACTGGGTCGCCTCGAACGCCAAGGCGCAGGCGCTGATCGGCGCCGTGACGTTCGCCCTGATCGGGCTCGGGCTGGTGGCGCTCCGTCGGGGCGCCTGGGGTCGCCGCCTGTCCGCGCTGAAGGACAGCCCGGTGGCGTGCGCCACGCTGGGCCTCAACCTCACGCTGACGAAGCTCGGCGTGTTCGCCCTGTCCGCCGGCATCGCGGGGCTCGCCGGTGCGATCTCGGGTCGCACCCTGGTGAGCGAGGAGTTCCTGGTGGCAGCGGGCCTGCCGGTGACCATGCTGGCGGTGGTGGGCGGCGTGGGCGCCGTGAGCGGCGCGCTCATCGGCGGCGCGATCCTCGGAGCGTTCCCCGTGATCTCGTCGGTGTTCGCCTCCAACTTCCTCGGCATCTACAAGCTGATCGAGCTGCCGGTGACCAAGGTGAACTCGGTCCTTCCGGGGCTCATGGGCATCTCCCTCGGTCGGAACCCGAGCGGCGTCACGCACGAGCTGTCCACCAACTTCAAGGACGTGTCGGAGTCGAACGCCGCGGTGGGCGTCGGAGCGGTCGGGCTGGTGGGCATCTGGGCACTGCGCAACGGCGACGTGATCGACGGCTGGACCCTGCTGGCCGCCGTGCTCGTGTTCGTGCTGGCCGTGGTGCCGACGATCCCTGGGCTCCTCGACGGCGGGGCCGACCGGGCCCGGGTCGGGCGGGCGCTGGCCTGGGGTGCGCTCATGACGATCCTGACGCTGCTCGTGTCGTGGGGCACCGCGATCGAATCCAACGGCGTTCGCTTCATGGCGATCCTCGCTGTCGTGACCGTGTCGGCACTCGTCAGCCGTGCGCTGCTGGGGCTGGTGGTCCTCTCCACCGAGCCGTCGCCGGACCTCGTCGGCGTGGACCGACCCCTGACCCGCTCCGACCTGATCGACGCCGAGCGGGCCCTCGGAGTGCGCGACGACGAGCTGGCGCTCGAGGGGGCCGGCGGATGACGCGGCTGCTCGAGATCGACCGGCTGACCATCCGGTTCGGCGGCCACCTCGCCGTCAGCAACGCGACGTTCGGCGCGGACGCCGGGCAGATCTCCGGGCTGATCGGCCCGAACGGTGCCGGGAAGACCACGACCTTCAACGCCATCTGCGGGGTCATCCAGCCCAGCTCGGGACGGATCAGCTTCGACGGCAAGGTCATCAACCGGACGAGCACTCACGGTCGTGCCCGACTCGGCATCGGTCGCACGTTCCAGCGGCTCGAGGTCTTCGGCTCGCTGACCGCCCGCGAGAACGTCCAGGTGGGAGCGGAGATCCGTCGCAGCTGGGCGCGTCGCCGCGCTGCCCGTCCGCAGCTGCTCGCGCCCGACCAGGCGGACCTGGACCTGGGGGCCGAAGTCGACCTGATCCTCGGGCGCCTCGGCCTCGACGAGGTCGCCGACGTGCGCGTGGGCCAACTCCCGACCGGCCAGGCCCGGCTCGTGGAGCTGGGCCGTGCACTCGCTGCGCGTCCGTCGCTGCTCCTCCTCGACGAGCCCGCCTCCGGCCTCGACGACAGCGAGAGCGTCGAGTTCGGCGACCTCCTGTGCGAGCTGGCCGAGCACGGCCTGGGCATCCTGCTGGTGGAGCACGACGTCGCGCTGGTCATGCGAGTCTGCAACCGCGTGTCGGTCCTCGACTTCGGCCAGATCATCGCCGAGGGCACCCCCGAGGAGATCCGTGCGAACGAAGCCGTCCGCTCGGCCTACCTCGGCGCCATCGCCGACACCCACGCCGGGAGCGGATCGTGAGCCTCGCCGGCGTCGACGGCCTCGACGGGGGAGTGGCGCCCGATCCCGTCGAGCCCCTGCTCGCGCTCGAAGGCATCCGCGCCGCGTACGACAACATCGAGGTGCTGCACGGCGTGGACCTCTCGGTCGCGCCGGGCGAGGTCGTCGCCATCCTCGGCGCGAACGGCGCGGGCAAGAGCACCACGCTGAAGGTCGCGTGCGGGCTGATGACCCCACGCGCCGGGAAGGTGCTGGTCGCCGGCCGCGACGTCACGGGCGTGCGCCCCGAGGAGCTGGCTCGTCGCGGCCTGATCACCATCCCCGAGGGCAAGGGCATCTTCCCGAACCTCACCGTGCGGGAGAACCTCCTCATGGCGACGTTCGCCGGCTGCAAGCTGGCCGAGGTCGAGGCCATCGCGTACGAGCGCTTCCCCCGCCTGAAGGAGCGTCGCTCCCAGGTCGCCGGCACGATGTCGGGCGGCGAGCAGCAGATGCTGGCGATGGCTCGTGGGCTCGCCTCGGACCCGGCGCTCCTGCTGCTCGACGAGCTGTCGATGGGCCTCGCCCCGCTCGTCGTGGAGGAGCTGTACGGGATCGTCGCCCAGATCGCCGCCGAGGGCGTGTCGATCCTCGTGGTCGAGCAGTTCGCACGGACGGTCCTGGGCGTCGCCGACGTCGCGGTCATCATGGTGAACGGCATGGTGCGCCGCGTCGGCAAGCCCGACGAGGTGGAAGACGAGCTCTCGGCCGCCTACCTCGGCGGCTGACGAGACCCTGATGTGGTCGACACCACGGATCTGCAGGAGACCACGAACGTGGATGACAAGGAGACGACAGTGAACGAGAACCCCGAGCGAATCGAGGCGTTCAAGACCGAGGTGGAGCAGATGAAGCTGCGCGCGTCGAGCGCGGAGGGGGAGCGGCGCCTCGTCGTCCTCGGCGCGCTCGCACTCGTGGCCGGTCTGGCGCTCGCGGTGTTCGGCGGGATCATGGTGCAGAACACCACCGAGAACGTCGCCGCCAACCAGCGCGCGTTCATGGCCACGGGGACGTTCCTCGGCATCGCGCTCGTGATCGTCGGCGCGGCCCTCTTCGTCCGGTTCTCGCTGGCCCGCTACCTCCGCTTCTGGCTGATCCGCCTCGTGCACGAGAGCCACGCGAACACGGACCGCATCGTCGAGGCCATCGAGCGCGCGGCCAAGCCCGAGTAGCGCTCCCTCCGGGCCCGCCCCACCCGTTCTGTTCCAGGGAGAGCAGCACCGGTGAGGCACTCCCTGGAACAGAACGGGTGGGGCGATCCGCCCCACTGTGAACGGAGCGAGAATTTGCGGGGAAACCGCCTCGCGCGTAGATTGCGAATGTATTCACAAGCGCCGCCGACGGCCTCGTGATCGAGCTTGAACCCAGTGAACACGCCTCGTACCGCCTCCACAGCGCAGCAGCTCGGATCGAGCCATGGCTCGTTCGAGCTCGTCCTCAGCCCGGTGCTGCTCGCGCTGCTCGGCCTGTGGCTCGATCGCTCGGTGTTCCACACCTCGCCGGTGCTCACGATCACCTTCGCGGTGGTCGGCTTCGTGGGCGCGGCGATCAAGCTCTACTACGGCTACCGGGCCCGGATGACCGAGCTCGCCGCCGCCGCACCCGCGTCACGCCCGAGGATGGGGAACCCGTCGTGAGCGCCGCCACGCAGGTCCCGGCGAACCCGCTGACCACCCGCCTCGAGGGCCGCGCCCCGGCCATGGAGGTCGCGCTCGACCTCGTGAAGCGGTCGCTGTGGATCCTCCCGGTCGCCCTGGTCATCGGCTACGCCGGCTGGCGTGGTGACGGGGCCTGGTCCGCGGCCTACGGCTTGGCGATCGTGGCGGTCAACTTCTTCCTCGCGGCCTGGCTGCTCCAGGTCACGGGCCGCATCAGCTTCGCCCTGATGGCCGGCGGGGCCCTGTTCGGCTTCCTGCTCCGGCTCGGGCTGATCATGGCCGCCGTGCTGCTGGTGAAGGACATGTCCTGGGTCTCGTTGGTCCCGTTGGGCGTCACGCTCATCGTGAGCCACCTCGGCCTCTTGTTCTGGGAGCTCCGGTACGTGTCCGGTTCGCTCGCCTACCCCGGGCTGAAGCCCACCCCGCTCACCCCCGAGTCGGAGTCCGCCGCCTGACTCCGGTCGGGCCACGACCCCGCCAACGCCCTGACGTCCCGAGCCCTTCGCGGGTCCGACATCTGATCTGGAAAGCAAGGAGCACCACGTGTTCGCAGAAGTGAAGTTCCCGGGCATCGAAGAGCTGGTCGTCTGGCCCGCATGGTTCGGCGAGGGCACGAACTTCGCGTTCAACAAGGTTGCGTTCATCTCGGTCGTCGCCATGGCCGTGCCGGTCATCTGGTTCCTCGTGGCCGGCGCCAAGGCGAAGAAGTCGATGGTCCCCGCCGGCGGGCAGAACCTCGCCGAGACGACCGTCGAGTTCGTCGAGAAGCAGATCATCATGCCGACGATCGGCGCCGACGGGCTGCGCTACCTGCCGCTGCTCATCTCGATCTTCCTCTTCGTGTTCATCGGCAACATCTTCGGCATCATCCCCACCGCCCACTTCGGTGCGAACGCCCGCATGGCCAACCCGGTCATCCTGGCGCTGCTCGCCTGGGTCGTGTTCATCGGGGTGGGCGTGAAGCACCACGGCCTGAAGTACTTCAAGATGGCGCTGTTCCCCCCGGGCGTGCCGAAGGCGCTGTACATCCTGGTGACCCCGATCGAGCTGATCTCCACCTTCCTGGTGCGGCCCTTCTCCCTGGCGGTCCGGCTCTTCGCCAACAGCCTCGCCGGTCACATCCTCCTCGTGACCTTCGCCGTGCTGTCCGCCACGCTGTGGACCGCCAGCCCGCTCGTGGCGGCGATGCCGTTCTCGTTCTTCATGCTCGTCGCCTTCACCGGCTTCGAGATCATGGTCGCCGTGCTGCAGGCGTACATCTTCGCCCTGCTGACCGCCGTGTACATCGGCGGAGCGCTGCACCCGGCTCACTGAGCCGGAACCCCGGGACCGGCCGCCGGCCGGCACCGTCACGACAGATCTCACACACGATCCGGTGGATCCGCCGCCGGTTCACTCACAGGAGAAGCACACAACCATGAGCACCCTCGCAACCCTCGCCCAGGCCGGCGCCGACGCCGCGCAGATCACCGCCGACGAGGCGAAGGCGAACGCCGCCGCCAGCGGCGCCGGCATGGCCTACGGCCTCGCCGCCATCGGCCCGGGCATCGGCATCGGCTACCTCGTCGGCCAGGCCGTGCAGGCGATGGCCCGTCAGCCCGAGTCCGCCGGTCAGGTCCAGACGACCATGTTCCTCGGCATCGCGTTCACCGAGGCGCTCGCGCTCATCGGCTTCGTGGTGTTCATCCTGCTCAAGTTCGTCTGATCCAGACGAACCGCAGGTCCCCGTCAGACCCGTCCACGAGAAGTACGTAGGAGCCAACCATGTGGGCACTGCTCGCCTACTCCGCCGCAGAAGCCGGCGCCGAAGAAGTGATCAACCCCGTCATCCCGGAGACCCCGGAGCTGATCTGGGGCGCGATCACCTTCTTCACGCTGCTCGTGCTCATGTGGGCCGTCTGCCTGCCCCCCATCAAGAAGGCCATGCGCCAGCGGGACGAGCAGATCCAGGGTGACCAGGAGGCCGCCGAGCGCGCCCGGGTCGAGGCCGAGCAGGTGCGCCGTGACTACGACGCCACGCTCGCCGACGCCCGCCGTGAGGCGTCCCGGATCATCGACGAGGCCCGGCAGGCCGGCGAGGCCAAGCGCTCGGAGATCGTCGGTGCCGTCGAGGCCGAGCTCGCCACCGAGCGCCAGGCCGCGATGGCGGAGATCGAGGCGGGTCGCCAGCAGGCGCTCACCCAGCTCCGTGGCGTGGTCGGGGAGCTCGCCGTCAGCGCCGCCTCCAAGGTGGTCCAGAAGCCGCTCGACGCCACGGCCAACCAGGCCACCGTCGACGCCCATGTCAACCAGGCCGGCGGCCTGGCCTAAGGGAGACGCACATGCTCAGCACCATCCTCGCCGCCGAAGAAGGCAACGGCGCCTGGCTGCCCCACGACATCAACGAGGTCATCTGGGGAACCCTGGCCTTCGTCCTCGTCGTCGGGCTCATCGTCTGGAAGGCCGGCCCGGCCATCATGAAGGCCATGAAGGCTCGACCCGAGCGGATCTCGGGCGAGCTCTCGACGGCGGCGGACACCCGCACCGCCGCCGAGGCCGAGCGTGACCGGATCAAGGCGGCCCTGGCCGACTCCGACTCCGAGGCCGCCCGCATCGTGGAGGAGGCCCGCCAGGCCGCCGACACCATGCTCACCGAGATGGAGGCCCGGGCGCACAGCGACGCCGCGGCGCTCCGGGAGCGTGCGGTCCACGACATCGAGGCCGCACGTCGCCAGGCGACCAACGACCTCACCGCCGACGTCTCGCGCCTGGCGCTGGGTGCGGCCGAGCAGGTCGTCCACGCCAACCTCGACGACTCCACCCAACAGGACCTGATCGAGGCGTACATCGCCCAGGTCGGCGCGACGAACTGATCCGGAGCCTGAGATGACCGACACCCGTCAAGACGCCTACGCCGAAGCGTTCCAGCTGATCGCACGCGCCGAGGGCAGCCCTCGCGAGACCGAGAACGAGCTGTACCGGTTCGCCCGGGCCCTCGAGTCGAGCGACGAGCTGCGCACCGCGCTCAGCGACCCGCACATCCCCTCCGCCCGCCGCCAGCAGATCGTCGAGGACCTCCTCGGCGGTCGTGCGCAGCCCGCCACCGTGGCCCTCGTGTCCATGGCCGTCGGCGCCGGCCGGGGCAACGACCTCCCCAAGATCATCGACCAGGTCATCAAGGACTCGGCCGAGGCCAAGGGTGCGGTCATCGCCGAGGCCCGCACCGCCGTGCCGCTCACCGAGGACCAGCAGCAGCGCCTCACCGCGGCGATCGCCAAGTCCACCGGCGGCCGTGAGGTCGTGCTCCGCACGATCGTCGACCCCAGCGTCGTCGGGGGCGTCGTCACGCAGATCGGCGACTCGGTGCTCGACGGCAGCGTCCGCACCCGCCTCTCGCAACTCCGCGACGCCTTCTGAGCCGTCGACCCGCCCGACCCGCCCGACCACCCGCCAGACCGAGCCGAAGAACCGAGCTGAGAGACCACCATGGCTGAACTCACCATCAACACCGCCGACATCACGGCGGCGATCCGCAAGAACCTCGAAGGCTTCACCCCCGACGTGGCGCTCACCCAGGTGGGGCGCATCGTCGAGGTCGGTGACGGCATCGCCCGCGTGTCCGGCCTGCCCGACGCCGGCGTGAACGAGCTGCTCGAGTTCGAGAACGGGTCGCTCGGCCTGGCGCTCAACCTCGACGAGGAGACCATCGGCTGCGTGGTGCTCGGCCTGGTCGACGAGATCGAGGAGGGCCAGACGGTCAAGGCGACCGGCGAGATCCTCGACGTGCCGGTCGGCGACGGGATGCTGGGGCGTGTGGTGAACGCCCTCGGCGAGCCGATCGACGGCAAGGGCCCGCTCGCCGGCGTCGAGCGTCGCCGCATGGAGATCCAGGCGCCCGGCATCATGGGTCGCAAGCCCGTGCACGAGCCGATGCAGACCGGCATCAAGGCCATCGACAGCCTCATCCCGATCGGCCGTGGCCAGCGAGAGCTGATCATCGGCGACCGCAAGACCGGCAAGACGACCGTCGCGATCGACTCCATCCTCAACCAGAAGGGTCTGGGGGTGAACTGCATCTACGTCGCCATCGGTCAGAAGGCCTCGACCGTTGCCAACATCGTGGCGAAGCTCGAGGAGGCCGGGGCGATGGAGTACACGGTCGTCGTGGTGGCGCCCGCCTCCGACCCGGCGCCGTTCAAGTACCTGGCCCCCTACGCCGGCTGCGCCATGGGCCAGCACTGGATGGACCACGGCGGCCACTCGCTCGTCGTCTACGACGACCTCTCGAAGCAGGCCGAGGCCTACCGCCAGATGTCGCTCCTCCTCCGCCGCCCGCCGGGGCGCGAGGCCTACCCGGGTGACGTGTTCTACCTGCACTCCCGCCTGCTCGAGCGTGCCGCCAAGCTGAACGACGAGCTCGGCGCCGGCTCGCTCACCGCCCTCCCGGTCATCGAGACCAAGGCCGGCGACGTGTCCGCCTACATCCCCACCAACGTGATCTCGATCACCGACGGCCAGATCTTCCTCCAGGACGACCTGTTCAAGTCCGGTGTCCGCCCCGCCATCGACGTGGGCATCTCGGTGTCCCGAGTCGGTTCGTCGGCGCAGATCAAGGCCATGAAGACGGCCGTGGGCACGCTCAAGTCCGACCTGCAGCAGTTCCGTGAGCTCGAGGCGTTCGCCGCCTTCGGTTCCGACCTCGACGCCGTGTCGAAGGCGCAGCTCGAGCGCGGCTACCGCCTCACCGAGCTGCTCAAGCAGGGCATCGGCTCACCGGTGCCCGTCCAGGAGCAGGTCGTGGTGCTGTTCGCCGGCACCCGCGGCTACCTCGACGAGATCGACGTCACCGACGTGGCCCGCTACGAGTCGGAGCTGCTCGACTGGTTCCGGAACCGCCACTCGGACATGCTCGCCGACATCGTGAGCACCGGGAACATCGCCGACGTCGACGCCTTCGAGGGCGTCATCAAGGCCTTCGGCGAGCAGTTCCAGACGTCGGCCGACAAGGCCCGCCTCGCCAACCCCGAGGCCGTGGACCCCGGTGAGGGCGCCCACGC
>JAEZFI010000159.1 GCA_023437745.1 Actinomycetes bacterium | reverse complement strand
GCCCATGTTGGCGCGGCGGTCGGTCTCGGGCGTGGGGGTCGCGTCGCTCATAGGGGGCGCCCCAACGCTACCCCCTCGCTCTCGCAGAGGTTCAACGAGGTCAGTTGCGGCGGACCTCGACGTTGGTGCCGTCGGCGTCGCCGATCAGGCGCCCGCTCCCCCGGCTGCCGTCCACGCCGATGTAGACGCGCGGCCGCTCGCCGGCGAGGCGGTCGTAGCTCACGCCGTCCACCGACTCGTCCTCGAGGTCGACCCCGTCGAGCGCCCGCTGCACGAGGTCGGGGATGAGCGACCAGTCGATCGTCGAGGGCGAGAACACGACCTGGTCGAACTCGTCGATCTCGCGCTGGAGGACCGACACGGGCGACGAGGTCCACGCGCCGTCACGCCACGACCAGCGGTCGATGTTGTCGGGCTTGGCCGGGTCCCGGAGCTCGAGCGAGATCGAGTCGCGGGACACATTGATCCTGCGCAGCGACGGCTCCGGACCGAACTGCGCGCGCAGCAGCTCCGGGATGCGCTCGGGGGTGACGAGCAGGTCGACCGAGGTGTCGTCGCCGGCGAGCACCGTCGATGCGGCGCTCGACGTCCCGTCCGTGCCGGAGTCGCCCGAGCACTGCGTGAGGACGAGCGCTGCGACGACGGCGGCCAGCACGCCCCCGACGGCGAGCCGGGGACGCACGGTCAGCTCGCGGGGCGGACCGGCAGCCCGGCGGCGGCCAACGCCGCCTTGGCCTCGCTGATCCGGTAGGTGCCGAAGTGGAAGATCGAGGCCGCGAGCACCGCGTCGGCACCGCCCTCGGTGACGCCTTCGACGAGGTGGTCGAGCGTGCCGACACCACCCGACGCGATGACGGGCACGCTCACCGAGCCGGCCACGCTCGCGGTCACCGGGATGTCGAAGCCGTCCTTCGTCCCGTCGCGATCCATCGAGGTGAGGAGGATCTCGCCTGCGCCGAGGTCGCAGACCCGCTCGACCCACTCGAGCACGTCGAGCCCCGTCGGTGTGCGCCCGCCGCGGACGTGGACCTCGAAGCCCGACGGCGTGGCCCCGGTGGCCCGGCTGTCGACCGCGACGACCACGCACTGCGTCCCGAACTCGGCGGCGATCTCGAGCACGAGGTCGGGTCGTTCGACGGCCGCGGTGTTGATCGACACCTTGTCGGCCCCGGCACGCAGCAGCCGGCGGGCGTCGTCGACGGACCGCACGCCGCCGCCGATCGTGAACGGGATGAAGACCTGCTCGGCGACCCGGGCCGCCATCTCGACGGTCGTGTCGCGGGCGTCCGAGCTCGCCGTGATGTCGAGGAACACGAGCTCGTCGGCGCCCTCGGCGTCGTAGCGGGCGGCCAGCTCGACGGGGTCGCCCGCATCCCGCAGCTCGACGAAGTTGATGCCCTTGACCACGCGACCGGCGTCCACGTCGAGGCACGGGATGACCCGGACGTTGGTGTGGGCGAGCGGCGCCGGGGTCATCGGGCGCCCACCGCGGCGAGCGCGTCGGTCAGCGTGAACGCCCCCTCGTAGAGCGCACGGCCCATGATCGCCCCGGCCAGCCGGCGGCCGTCGACCTCGAGCTGGTCGAGGCGGCGGAGGTCGTCGATCGTGCCCACGCCACCGGAGGCGATCACGCCGACGTCGGTGGCGGCGACCGCCTCGGTCAGCTGCTCGATCGCGGGACCCGCGAGGGTGCCGTCCACGCTGATCTCCGTCACGACGAACGCGGCGACCCCGACCTCGGCGAAGCGGCGGGCGACCTCGACGAGGTCCTGCCCGGACGCCACCTCCCAGCCGTGCGCCGCGAGGTCACGCCCCCGCGCGTCCAGGCCCACGGCGACGGGCTGGCGAGCCGCCACCGCAGCGACCAGCTCGGGCTGCTCGAGCGCTGCAGTGCCGATCACCACCCGGGCCACGCCGGCGTCGGCCAGCGCGGCGGCCGCCTCGACCGAGCGGACGCCACCCCCCGACTGCACCGGCACGTCGACGGCCTCGCAGATCCGGGCGATCACCTCGCGGTTCGACGCGGCTCCGGAGCGTGCGGCGTCGAGGTCCACCACGTGGATCCACGGTGCGCCCGCGTCGGCGAACGCCTTCGCCTGCGCGACCGGGTCGTCGCCGTAGTGGGTCTCGCGGTCGTAGTCGCCCTGCAGGAGGCGCACGCAGCGGCCGCCCCGCAGGTCGATGGCGGGATAGAGGTCGATCATGCGGTCACCGCGGCGTCGACGAGGCCGACGAACGAGCCGAGCAGCGCAAGGCCTGCCGCCGACGACTTCTCGGGGTGGAACTGCGTGGCCCAGCAGGTGTCCCGCTCGACCATCGCCACGACGTCGCCGCCGTAGGCGCAGGTGGCGGCCACGAGCGAGGCATCGCACTCCGCGGCGTACGAGTGGACGAAGTACATCCAGTGGTCGTCGCCGGACGCGAGCAGCGGCGTCGGCCGGACGATCTCCAGCCGGTTCCACTGCATCTGCGGGCGCTTCACCGTCTCGGGCAGCAGCCGGATGCGTCCGGGGAGCACGCCGAGCCCCTTGGCACCCGGCGACTCGTCGGATCCGTCGAACAGCAGCTGCATCCCCACGCAGATCCCGAGGAACGGTCGGGGTCCGGTGGCGGCGTCGACGGCGACCTCCGCGAGGCCGGCCGCGTGCAGCGCCGCCATGCAGGCGCCGAACGCGCCGACGCCGGGGAGGACCACGGCGTCCGCGTCGGCGACGAGCCCCCGGTCGGCCGTCAGCCGTGCGTCGGCGCCGACCTTCTCGAGCGCCTTCTGCGCCGAGCGGAGGTTGCCGATGCCGTAGTCGAGGACTGCGATCAGGGGTCGGCGGTCGCTCACGACGACAACGTGCCCTTGGTCGACGGCACCCCCGAGCCCTCGACGCGCACGGCGTCGCGCAGCGTGCGCGCCAGACCCTTGAAGGTGGCCTCGATGACGTGGTGCGTGTTGACCCCCGCCAGACGGTTGACGTGCAGGGTGATCGCCGCGGACGTGGCGAACGAGGAGATGAAGTGCTCTGCCATCTCCGGGTTGAACGGCGGGTCACCCAGTGGGAGGACCTCGCCGAACGGCACGTCGTAGGCGACGTAGGGACGACCCGACAGGTCGAGCGACACCTGGATCAACGCCTCGTCCAGGGGGTAGGTGCCGCTGGCGAAGCGACGGACGCCCGCCTTGTCCCCCAGCGCCTCCCGGAAGCACTCGCCGAGCAGGATCCCGGTGTCCTCGACGGTGTGGTGGCCGTCGACGTGCAGGTCCCCCACCGCGCGGATCGTGAGGTCGAACCCGCCGTGCCGGCCGATCTGGTCGAGCATGTGGTCGAAGAACGGGAGCCCCGTCGAGATCTCCGTGCGCCCGTCCCCGTCGAGGTCGATCGTGATGGTGATGTCGGTCTCGGCGGTCGTGCGGCTGCGCGTGGCGGTGCGGCTCATGTGGTCGATGCTCCCAGAGCCGCAGCGAGCGCGTCGAGAAAGCGGTCGTCCTCCTCGCGGGTGCCGAGCGTGAGGCGGAGGCAGCCGTCGAGACGGGGCCACGGCGAGCAGTTGCGGACGAGCACCGACCGCTCGACGAGCTCGGCCCACACCTCGCCGCCGTCGCGGTTCGTCGGTCGGAAGAGGATGAAGTTGGCGCCCGACGGCCACTGCTCCACCGGGAGCGCCGCGAGGGCCTCGCTGACGCGACCTCGCTCCTCGACGAGGTGCGCGACCCGGGCCCGCATCTCGTCGAGGTGGTCGAGCGCCAGGGTGCCGGCGATCTGCTTCAACGTGTCGAGGTGGTACGGCAGCACGACCTTGTCGAGCTCCTCGACCACCCAGGCAGGCCCCACGAGGTAGCCGAGGCGCAGCGCCGCCGCCGACCAGGTCTTCGAGTAGGTGCGGGTCACGACGAGCGGTGCGTCGTCGTCGACCAGCTCCAGCGCCGACCAGGGAGCGAACTGCCCGTAGGCCTCGTCGACGACGAGCAGACCCCCGGCGCGGCGGACGGCGGCGAGGACGGCAGCGACCACCTCGGGCGGCTCCACGAGGCCGGTCGGGTTGTTCGGCGAGCAGAGGAACGTGACGATCGGTCGATCGCGCTCGATGGCGGCGACGTACTCGCCGACGTCGAGCGTGAAGTCGTCCTGCCGCTCGACCGTGACCACCCCGGTGCCGCACACCCGAGCGATGTGCGAGTGGAGCGCGTAGGTGGGCTCGGCGACCAGCACCGACCGACCGGCGCCCCCGTAGGCGAGGCACAGCGTCTGCAGGACCTCGTTCGAGCCGTTGGCGGCGAAGACCCGTTCGGGCACGGTGCCCTCGACCTCGGCGATGCGGGCCCGGAGCCGCGTCGCGGACCGGTCGGGGTAGCGGTGCCAGTCCACGTCGGCGAGTGCGGCGGCCAGCGCGGCGGTGAACGCGGCGGGCGGCGGCTCGGGGGCCTCGTTGGTGTTGAGGCGGACGTCGACGGACAGCTGCGGCGAGTGGTAGCCCTCCATCAGCGCCACGTCGGCGCGCACGGCGGGGCGGGTCACGGTCGTCGCCTCAGCCGGATCGACTCGGCGTGGGCGTCGAGCCCCTCCGCCGCGGCCAGCGTCTCGACGGTCGAAGCGAGCGCGTCGAAGCCGTCGCGCTCGACCTCGACCACGTGGTGGTGCTTGGTGAAGTCGTCGACGGTGAGGGCGGACGAGAACCGGGCCGACCCGTTGGTGGGCAGCACGTGGCTGGGGCCTGCCGCGTAGTCGCCCAGCGAGGCGGGCGCCCACGGGCCGACGAAGACGGCGCCGGCGTTGTCGACCGACGGGAGGAGCGCGTCGGCGTCGGCGCACACGAGCTGGAGGTGCTCGGGGGCGATCGCGTTGGCGACGGCCATGGCCTGCGCGGCGTCGCGGCAGACCACGGCGTGGCCGGCGGAGCGGATGGTGGCCTCGATCTCGGCGCGTCTCGGCGCTGCCTCGACGAGGCGGGCGAGCTCGGCGTCGACGGCATCGGCCACGTCGGCGTCCCAGCAGATCAGCCAGGCGAGGCCGTCGGGCCCGTGCTCCGCCTGGACCATGAGGTCGATGGCGACGAGCTCCGGCGGTGCGGTGCCGTCGGCGACGACCACGATCTCGCTGGGACCGGCGAACGCTGCGGCTACGCCCACCTCCCCGGCCACCTGCTGCTTGGCGATCGCGACGTACCGGTTGCCGGGTCCGCACACCACGTCCACGGGGCGGATCGAGTCGGTGCCGTACGCCAGCGCGGCGATGGCCTGCGCGCCCCCGATGGCGTAGAGCTCGTCGACGCCCGCCACCGCGGCCGCCGCCAGGGTGACGTCGGCGACCCGGCCGGTGGCGCGGTCGGGCGGGACGCACACGACGACCTCGTCCACCCCGGCGACCCGGGCGGGCACGGCGGTCATGAGGACGGTCGACGGGTAGGCGGCACGGCCCCCGGGCACGTAGCAGCCGGCGCGCCGCACGGGCTTCCAGCTCGAGGTGATCGTCACCCCGGCCTCCTGCCACACCGTGGGCTCGCGCCGCTGGTGGCGGTGGAACCCGGCGATGCGGTCCGCTGCGGTGGCGAGGGCGGCCCGAAGGTCCCCGGGGATGCGGTCGAGCGCCGCCGTCAGCTCCGAGGCGTCGACCCGGAGGGCGTCGAGGCGCACGCCGTCGAAGCGCTCGGTCAGCTCGAGGAGGGCAGCGTCGCCCCGCTCGCGCACGTCGCGCAGGATGCCCCGGACGGCCTCGGTGGGGCCCTCGCCGGCGACGTCGGGCCGCGGGAGGTGGGGACGCACGTCGCCGCTGACGTCGCTGAGGTCGATCCGGCCGAGCACGCGGCGAGGCTACGGGCGCCCCGTGGTGCCCGGCCAACCGATTGGAGGGGCGGCCGACCGTGGGCTCGTCGTGACGGCGCGAGACTGCCCGCCATGAGTCTCGACGCCGAACTGGGATCCCTCTCGTCCACCCTCGACGGGCTGGTCGAGCGGGTCGCCTCGCTGGCCGCCTCGACGGACGGGCACCCGACCGACGACGTCAGCGTCGCCCTCTACGACGTGGAGCGCTCGCTCGCCGCCGCCTCCCGCCGACTCGCCCGGGTCCTCCGCGAGCTCGAACGCCGCTGATCCCGACGACCTGGCGACGGCCCGGCACGGGTAGCGCAGCCGAAGCAGCGAGCTTGCGAGCGAAACTGAGCGGAGCTGGCCCGTGCACAGAGACGGCACGGGTAGCGCAGCCGAAGCAGCGAGCCTGCGAGCGAAACTGAGCGGAGCTGGCCCGTACCCAAGGGTCCGGCACGGGTAGCGCAGCCGAAGAAGGCCCGCTCGGCGAGGAACGAGCCAGCGAGCCGAAACTGAGCGGAGCTGGCCCGTGCCCAAGGGCAAAAAGACGCCAGCGCCCCCGATGGGGGCGCTGGCGGGCGATGAGGGCGGCGGGACCACTCATCGTCAAGTCCAGGTGGCGGGTACCTGGATGGGTTCACCATAACCCAGGCGAAGGTCACTGAAAAGCCCGGCGAGACCACGGAGCGTGAGAACTTCGTCGGAGACTGACTGCGGAACGGCAACGAACAGCCCGAAACCGCGCGAAACGTGGTCCGGTGACCTCGGAGCGCATCGGAACGACACGAACGTGTTTCCCGGGGTGCACGGGATCACGACCACGCTGCGTGGCCGTCTGTTTCGTGACATTCGTCACACGAGAGGACTGTCGTGCACCGTCGTTGCAGTCGACGTCATTGCACGGACGGACAGAAGTCAGCGAGCACGCACCGGTCACACGCCGGCTTGCGGGCGAAGCACACCCTACGCCCGTGCAGGATCAGGCGCAGGCTGAAATCGCCTCGCTCCTTCGCAGGGATCATCGGGTTGAGGACCATCTCGACCTTGACCGGGTCGTCCTCTTCCGTGAGCGCGAGTCGATGGGACAACCGCAGGACGTGGGTGTCCACGGGAAGCCCCGGCAGGCGGAACACCACGCTGCGGATCACGTTGCCCGTCTTGCGCCCCACGCCGGCGAGCGTCACGAGATCCTTCAGCTCGGTCGGCACCGCTCCCCCGTAGACGTCGACGAGGCGGTTCGCCATCGAGATGAGGTTGCGCGCCTTCGTCACGTAGAAGCCCGTCGACCGCACCGCCTCCTCGAGCTCGGTCGGGTCGGCCTGCGAGAGCGCGAGCGCATCCGGCCACCGATCGAACAGCGCCGGCGTCACCATGTTCACCCTCGCGTCGGTGGTCTGCGCGGAGAGGATGGTGGCCACGAGCAGCTGGTAGGCGTCCTCGTGATCCAGCTCGCAGAGCGCCTCGGGGTACTCGAGGGCCAGCCGGCGGTGTGCCTCGTTGGCCCGCCCCTTCGGGGTGCGGGGTCGCCGGCGGGCGGGCGGGACGGCGTCGACGGCACGACCGGCGTCGCCCTCGCGGCCGGGTGTGGAGGGGGCCTTCGCGTCCGGCATCGGGGCAACGGTAGCCTCGACCCCGATGGACCCCGCCGACGTCACAGAGGCGCTCGGCGTCGCGCCGGAACGGATCGGTGGCCGCCGACAGTGGTGGCTCCGAGCGGCATCGCCCGAACGGCACGAGCTCGCACGATCGCTCGGCCTCCGTGCCGCCCGCCGGGTGGTGCAGCTCCGCGTGCCACTTCCCCTGCTCGACGCCCCGCCGGTCGACCTCGAGCTGCACGCGTTCCGTCCCGGCGTGGACGACGCCGAGTGGCTGGAGGTCAACCGGCGAGCCTTCGCCACCCATCCGGACCAGGGGCTCCTCGAGCAGGCCGACCTCGACGCCCGGATGGCGGAGCCGTGGTTCGACCCGTCGGGGTTCCTCGTGCACCGTGACGAGGACGGGTCGATGGACGGCTTCTGCTGGACCCGAGAGCACCGGGACGGCAGCCCGGAGATGGGCGAGATCTACGTCATCGGCGTGCGGCCCGATCGGCACGGCCTGGGCCTCGGTCGCCAGCTCACCGTGGCGGGGCTCGACCACCTCGCCGGCCGCGGACTCGAGGTCGGGATGCTCTACGCCGAGTCCGACAACACCGCCGCCCTGGGTCTCTACGAGCAGCTGGGTTTCACGGTGCACCACGAGGACGTGGCGTATGAGTGACAGCTCCTCCCGACCGGACGCGCCCCGGACTCGCTACGACGTGGACCGTGAGGAGCTGGGCGCGCTCCTCGCCGACCAGCCGCGCTACCGGGTCGACCAGCTCTGGCACGGCATGTACACGGAGCTGGCCGATCCGTCCGAGCTGACCACGTTGCCCAAGGCGTTGCGGGCTCAGCTCGCCGAGCAGCTCCCGTCCGCGCTCACCGAGGTGACCCGCCGCACCAGCGACGGCGGTGACACGACCAAGGTGCTCTGGTCGCTCCGGGGCGGCGCGACCGTCGAGACCGTGCTGATGCACTACGCCGACCGCGTGACCGTGTGCATCTCGACGCAGGCCGGGTGCGCGATGGCGTGCAGCTTCTGCGCCACGGGCCAGGCCGGGTTCGAGCGGCACCTGACCGTCGGGGAGATCACGGAGCAGGTCGTCGCGGCCGCCCGCCTCGCCCGGCCGTCACGGGTGTCCAACATCGTCTTCATGGGGATGGGCGAGCCGCTCGCCAACTACGACGCCACGATCGGCGCGGCCCGTCGGCTGCACGACGACCTCGGCATCTCGGCGCGGCACCTCACCATCTCGACCGTTGGCGTGCTGCCGGGCATCCGGCGACTCGCCGAGGAACCCCTCCCGGTCAACCTCGCCGTGTCGCTCCACGCCGCGAACGACGAGCTGCGCGACGAGCTCGTGCCGATCAACCGGCGGGCGCCGCTCGCGCAGCTGGCCGAGGCCTGCCGCGAGTACCTGGTCGCCAAGAACCGGCGGCTCAGCTTCGAGTGGGCGATGATCGACGGCGTGAACGACCGGCCCGCCGACGCCGCGGAGCTGGCGGCGTTCGCCCGGCCGCTGCGTGCACACGTGAACCTGATCCCCCTGAACCCGACGCCCGGCTACCCGGTGCTGGGCACGCCGATGGGTCGGGTCCGCGAGTTCCGCGACCGCCTCCGGGAGCTGGGGGTGAACGCGACCATCCGCGACAACCGCGGGACCGACATCGACGCGGCCTGCGGGCAGCTGCGCGCCGACCACGAGATCTCTCAGGTTCGGTTGCGGCCGAGGCGCGGGTCGGAGCCCGGACCGACAACACTGGAAGGATGAACGGCCGAATGGCATCACTCAAGGACCGCCGCTGGTTCAACCCGACCCTGCCGCAGATGCTGCAGATCGCGGTGTTCCTCCTCTACTTCGGAGCCTTCTTCGGCTTGTTCGACGCGCTGGACGCGCTCTCTGGCGCGCCTGCGTTGATGCTGGTCATTGTCTGGGCGTCGGTGCCGCTCCACGTCTTGGGTGGGCTCGGCGTGTCCGAGGAGCGCAAGCGTGGCTACCAGCTGGCGATCGCCGCAGCGGCGTACCCGTTCCTGTTCCGGCTGCTCATCGTTCTCGAGGTGTTCGGCGAGCCGCATCCGCTCTCACTCGCCAGCACATCCCCGGTCCGGTACGTCATTACCAGCGGGAGCATCCTCAACTTCGCCTTCGAGGCCGCGCTCGTCGTGCTCCTCCTCCACACGAAGTCGAAGGAGCACGTCCGGATCTGGTTCCGGTAACGTCCCGCCGTCCTCGTCCCGGCCGGATCGAACTCCTCGGGACCCCCCACCTTCCAGGAGGAACATCATGGCGACCGAGATCGAAGGTCTCGCGGGTCTGAAGGCACTCGTCGGCCAGCACGTCGGCTACAGCCCCTACATCGAGATCACGCAGGAGCGCGTCAACCAGTTCGCCGAGGCGACCGGTGACTTCCAGTGGATCCACGTCGACCCGGAGCGGGCGAAGGACGGGCCCTTCGGCGGCACGATCGCCCACGGCTACCTGACCCTGTCGATCGGCCCGATGCTGGCGCCGCAGATCATGACGGTGTCCGGCATCAAGATGGGCGTGAACTACGGCTGCGGCAAGGTTCGCTTCCCGTCGCCCGTGCCCGTCGGCTCGAAGCTCCGCCTCGGTGTCGAGGTCAAGGAGTTCGACGAGATCGGTCCCGGCCAGGCGCAGATCACGTACCTCTACACGTTCGAGGTCGAGGGCGCACCGAAGCCCAGCTGCGTGGCCGAGGTCATCGTCCGCTTCTTCGAGTAGCCCGCGCCACTCGCGTTCTTCGGGACCAGAACTGCCGTTCGCGTCGCGCGGACGGTCGATCTGGTCCCGCGGAAGGCGTCGGGTCAACGCAGCTCGGGGATCACCTTCGTGCCCAGCAGCTGCAACGTCTCGGTGCCCGGCAGGTCCGCGACCCACGGCACGACGCCGCCGAGCCCCTCGGCTCGATAGGCCTCCAGCTTCTCGCACACCTGCTCGGGTGTGCCGACGAGGTTCCCCTCGCTCCAGCTCTCGAAGGGCTCGCCCCAGAAGCTGCGGGTCTCCGTGCCGATCTCCGCCTCGGTCGCACGGACGAACGCCTCGGGCGACCACGTCAGCGTGATCTCGTCGCGGTCGCGCCCGACCTCGTCGCAGTGCCGCCACAGCACGTCACGCTTGTGGGTCCACTCGTGCAGCTTGCCCCCGAAGTTGGCGTGCGTCGCGTGGCGGGCGACGACCCGCAGCGTGAGCTGCTCGCCGCCACCGCCGATCCAGATCGGGGGATGCGGCGACTGGAGGGGCTTCGGGTCGCACTGCGCCCCGTCGACGCGGAAGTGCCGGCCCTCGTAGGTGGCGTCGGGCTCGGTCCACATCGCCTTCACGATCTCGACCGTCTCGCGCAGCATGCGGATCCGGTCGGCGTTCGACGGGTAGTCGTAGCCGTACGCCCGGTATTCCTGCTCGTACCATCCTGCGCCGATCCCCCAGTCGAGACGGCCACCCGAGATCACGTCGAGGGTGGACGTGATCTTCGCGACGAGCGCCGGGTTCCGGTAGCCGGCGCAGCTCACCATCTGGCCCAGCCGGACGCGGCTGGTGCGCTGGCTGATCGCGGCGAGCGTGGTCCAGCACTCGAACATCGTCTCGTGGGCGGGGACCGGCACGTTGTGCACGTGGTCGTACACCCACACGGAGTCGAAGCCGAGCTCCTCGCACAGCACCGCGATGTCGACGGTCGCCTGCCACTTGTCCTGCGGGTCGGGGATCCCGGCCAGCTCCATCTTCCAGCCCTGCGGGATGAACGTTCCGAAGATCACGAGCCCTCCTCTGCTCGCCGGGCGGCACCCGGCGGCTGCGCGGCGAGCCTACGGGCGCGCCCGGGAGGTCGCCGGTCGGACCTACCCTTTGCCACCGTGATCAGCACTCGTCGCACCCTCGTCACCGCCGCCGTCGCCGTGACGACCGCCTGCGCCCTGCTCTCGGCGTGCGCCGGCAACGAGCTCCACAACGACATGGCCGAGGCCGCAACGACGTCGACGACCACCACGTCGACCGCGCCCGGCGTCACCACCACGACGATGCCGGGGCCCACGTCGACGCTGCCCACTCCCCAGCCGCCGGGCCCCGAGACGGGGTTCCCGGCCGACTGGCGTCCCAGCGAGCTCGACTGGCAGCCCTGCTCGGGCGACGCCGAGGCGCAGTGCGCGTTCCTCGAGGTCCCGCTCGACTGGTCCCAGCCCCGCGGGCAGCAGATCAGCCTCGCCGTGGCTCGCTACGCGGCGTCGGGCGAGCGGACCGGCGCCCTGTTCGCCAACCCGGGCGGCCCGGGGGCGAGCGGCATCAAGTTCCTGCTGTCCGGCGTGCTCGACCGTGAGGCACTCGCCGCGTTCGACCTGGTGAGCTGGGACCCCCGGGGCGTCGGCCTGTCCACGTCGCTGACGTGCGCGACCGGGTTGCCCGGCTACCTGACCCTCGATCCCGACCCCGACACCCCCGACGAGCAGGCGGCCCTGCAGAACGCTGCGGGTTCTGCGTTCGACGAGTGCACCGCCGACCCCGAGGACGCCCGCCTGCTGCCGTTCCTCGGCACCGACGACAACGCCCGTGACCTCGAGGCGCTGCGCATGGCGCTGAAGGACGAGCGCCTCAACTACATCGGCTTCAGCTACGGGACGTACCTCGGCGAGCGCTACCTCGACTTCTTCCCGACCCGCGCTCGTGCCGTGGTGCTGGACGGCGTCATCGACCCCAGCCTGTCGCTCACCAAGGTGCTCGAGGGGCAGACGGTCGCGACCGACGCAGCGCTCCAGCGGCTCCTGGCGGCGTGCGACGACAACGCCTCCTGCGTCCTGAGCGATCCCGATCGCACGTACGCCCTGGTCCGGGCGCAGATCGAGACCGCGCCGATCCCCGGCGACGACCCGCAGCAGGCGCTCACCCCCGCGGTCTTCGACGCCGCCGCTGTCTTCGCCACCTACGACCCGATGAGCTGGAACGAGTTCGTCGACGGCCTGGCCGAGGCCGCCGACGGCGACGGCGCCCGCCTCGTCAGCATGGCCCGCAGGTTCCGGGACTCGTTGGGCTTCGCCACGTACGCCGCCGTGACGTGCCTCGACAGCGTCCGCCCCGCCGGCCAGGACGCATGGCGCCTCTTCGTCGACGGGCTCCGCCTGCGGTCGGCGAAGATCGGCGCGTCGATCGGCAACGAGATGCTCCCGTGCGCCACATGGCCGGTCGCACCCAAGGACAGCACCGGTCCCGTCACCGCCGACGGCTCCGCCGCCATCCTCGTGGTGGGCAACACCGGCGACAACGCGACGCCGTACACCTGGGCCGAGGCCGTCGCCGAGACCCTGTCGAACGGCCACCTCCTCACCTACGAGGGCGAGGGCCACACGAGCTACGGCCGCGACGAGTGCGTCGACGCGATCATCCACCGCTACCTCGTCAGCCTCGAGGTCCCACCCGAGGGCGCGACCTGCGCCGGTGGTGGCGGGGGCCAGGCAGCGCCGTAGGGGACTCCCGCCGGGTGGGCCGCAGCGCTCAGCGTTCTGTCACCCCGGGTGCGACAGATCTGTCGCACGGGCCGTGACAGAGCCGGCTCGTCGACCATGGACGCGTCCGTCCGGGGCCCATCGACCGTGCTCCTAGGCTGCGGCATCCGCATTTCGAGGGGGACACGTGGACTTCAACCTGGCTGCCATCAACGAGGCCGTCGAAGCGCTGGCGCCCGAGCGGCTGTGCATCCAGTTCCGTGACCGGTCGCTGACCTACGGGGAGTTCGGCGACCGCACCCGACGGCTCGCCAACGCGCTCGCCGAACGGGGCCTCGGCCTCCACCGGGAGCGCGTCGACCTGGCGAACCACGAGTCCGGCCAGGACCACCTCGCCCTCTACCTCCTGAACGGCAACGAGTACATCGAGGGCATGGTCGGCGCCTACAAGGCCCGCGTCGCGCCGTTCAACGTGAACTACCGGTACGTCGCCGAGGAGCTCGAGTACCTCCTGCTGGACTCCGGCGCCCGCGGCATCGTCTACCACTCGTCCTTCGCGCCGACGCTGGAGGAGATCCGGGAGCGTCTCCCTCGCCTCGAGGTCCTCCTGCAGGTGGCCGACGACTCCGGCCACGCGCTGCTCGACGGCGCCGAGTGGTACGAGGACGCGCTCGCCGCAGCGTCGCCCGAGCTCAGCGACGACCTCCGCGCCGCCTGGTCGCCCGACGACCTCTACATCCTCTACACCGGCGGCACGACCGGCATGCCCAAGGGCGTGCTGTGGCGGCAAGCGGACATCTTCGTGGCGGCGCTGGGCGGGCGGAAGCTGGGCACGGCCGACGAGTTCACCGACCTCGCCGACATCCAGGCGAACGCCGCGACGGGTGGGGCGAAGCTCATGCCCACTCCCCCGTTCATGCACGGCGCAGCGCACTGGATGGCCTTCAACGCCTTCACGGGCGGCAACAGCCTTGTGCTCCAGGACGTCGTGGACCGGCTCGACCCCGCCGACGTGTGGCGCACCGTCGAGACCCAGGGCGTCAACATCCTGCTGCTGGTCGGCGACGCGTTCGGCAAGCCGCTGCTCGACGAGCTGGAGCGGGGCGACTACGACACCAGCTCGATGCTCGTCGTCGTGTCGGGCGGCGCGGCGCTCTCGGCCAGCGTGAAGCAGCGCTTCATCGACCTCATGCCGGCGACCATGATCCTCGACGGCATCGGCGCGTCCGAGACCGGCCAGCAGGGATCGCAGCTCACCGCCGCCGGGCAGGAGACCTCGACGGGCACCTTCACGCCCGGCCCCGGCATGTGCATCCTCAGCGAGGACCTCACCCGCCTGCTCGAGCCCGGCGACGACGAGATGGGCTGGCTCGGCCAGGCGGGGCGCGTGCCCCTCGGCTACCTGGGCGATCCCGACAAGACGGCCCGCACGTTCCCGACCATCGACGGCATCCGCTACGCCGTGCCCGGCGACCGGGCCCGTGTCTCCGCCGACGGGCTCCTCGAGCTGTACGGCCGCGACTCGGTGACGATCAACTCGGGCGGCGAGAAGATCTTCGCCGAGGAGGTCGAGGCCGCACTGGCCGGGCACCCCGCGGTCCGCGACGTCGTCGTGTGCGGACGGCCGAGCGACCGCTGGGGCAACGAGGTCGTGGCCGTGGTGCAGCTCGCCGACGGACTCGACGTCACCGACGACGAGCTCCTCGCCGAAGCCGAGCGCCACGTCGCCCGCTACAAGCTGCCCAAGGCGATCGTCCGTCGTGAGGAGATCCAGCGCTCGCCGTCGGGCAAGGCCGACTACCGGTGGGCGAAGGAGCAGGCCACCACGGAGTCCTGACGCCGCACGGCGTCGGCGCCGCCTACAGGGGCAGGCCGCCCGTCGCCGACTTCGTCGTGCCGTGGTCCTTGTACGCCGCGATGGTGCGCTGGGCGATCCGCATCTGGTGGACCTCGTCGGCCCCGTCGGCGAAGCGCGCCCAGCGGGCCTGGGTCGCCATGCCGGCCAGCGGGGTGTCGGTCGAGTAGCCGAGCGCGCCGTGCACCTGGATCGCCCGGTCGATCACGCGGTTCAGCATGTTGGCCACGAAGTGCTTGGCCATCGACACCTCGGACGTGAACTCCATCTTGTTGTCGATCTTGAACGCCGCGTGGAGCACCATCAGCTTCGCCTGGTACAGCTCCATCGCCGAGTCGGCGATCATCCACTGGATCCCCTGCTTCTCGGCCAGCAGCGACCCGTGCGCGTACCGGTGGAGCGACCGGTCCACCATCATGTCGAGCGCGACCTCGGCCTGGCCGATCCAGCGCATGCAGTGGGCGAGGCGGGCCGGGCCGAGGCGGGCCTGGCCGAGCAGGTGCCCCTGCCCGCGCCCGCCCAGCATCTTGTCCTTGTGGACCCGCAGGTCCTCGATGACGATCTCGCAGTGGTTGTGACCGCCCGACATCGTCTCGACGTCCCGCACGTTGCTCCAGCCCTCGGCCGGCAGGTCCACGAGGAACGCCGAGTTGGCCGCCTGTGGGATCTCGGGGTCGTCCTCCGTGCGGGCGATCAGGATCGCGAACTTCGCACCGCGGGCCCCTGAGATGAACCACTTGTGCCCGTTGATGACCCACTCGTCGCCGTCGGGGTAGGCCCGGGTCTGGATCAGCGTGGGATCGCTGCCCGCCACCTCGGGCTCGGTCATCGCGAAGCAGCTCCGCGCCCAGCCGTCGCACAGCGGCTTGAGGTAGTCGGCCTTCTGCTGGTCGGTGCCCCAGTGGAGCAGCGTGTGCATGTTGCCCTCGTCGGGCGCCTGCGCGTTCAGGGCGAACGGACCCATCCGGGTCTTCCCCGCCTCGGCGGACACGGCGGCCATCGCCACGTGCCCCAGGCCCATGCCACCCCACTCCTCGGGCATGTGCGGCAGCCACAGGCCGGCGTCCTTCGCCTTGCCCCGCATCTCGATGATCGCCTTCACCCAGGCGTCCCGGTCCCACTGCTCCCGGTCCGCGTCCGCCTCGACGGGCCGCACGACATCGTCCATGAACGCGGCGACCCGGTCGCGGACGTCGTCGATCTCGGGCGGGAAGGAGAAGTCGATGGCCATGGCGGTGATTCTGTCAGCCGCTCGTCGCCGAGGGAGCCGCGTCCCCCCGTACCGGGTCGATCCAACCGCGCCGGGCGCGGTTCAGTCGACCCGGAACGGGCTGAGGGGCGCCGGGCCGGGCTGAGGGGCGCCGGGCCGGTCGCCGTAGGCTGCCGGCGTGAGCAGGATCGATCCCGACCACCTCCCCTCCGGCGACGAGAAGGTCGCCGCCGTCCGGCAGATGTTCGACACGATCGCCCCGCGCTACGACCTCGTGAACCGGGTCATGACGTTCCGCATGGACGTCGGGTGGCGCCGCCGGGCGGTCGACGTGCTCGGTCTCGTGCCCGGCTCCGTCGTCGCCGACCTGGCCTGCGGCACCGGTGATCTCTGCGGCGAGCTGATCGGTCGCGGGTTCCGCCCGATCGGCATCGACCTCTCGTACGGGATGCTCGCCGCCGCGGGCCGGCCGTTCTTCAAGGTGCACGCCGACGCACTGCGCCTCCCCCTCCCCGACGGGTCCGTGGACGGTGTGACCTGCGGGTTCGCCCTCCGGAACTTCGAGTCGCTGCCGCCGTTCTTCGCCGAGCTCGCGCGGGTCGTCCGCCCGGGCGGCCGCATCTCGCTCCTCGAGGTGGCCGAGCCGCCGAACCCCGTCCTCCGGGCCGGGCACTCCGTGTACTTCGGCAAGGTCGTCCCGCTCGTCGGGGGGCTGCTGTCCGACGCCAGCGCCTACCGCTACCTGCCCAGGTCCGTCGCCTACCTTCCCGAGCCCGAGGAGCTGCTCGGCATGCTCCGCCGGGCGGGCTTCACCGACGCCAGCCGCCGTCTGCTCACCGTCGGCATCTCACAGCTCATCAGCGGAACCCGCGACCGGTCGGCCACCTGACCGCTGCGATGCGAGCGACCTGCGAACCCCTCGACACGATGGCCGGGCTGGACCCGGCGACCTCCACGACCCGGTTCCTGTCCACCCGCCGATCGCTGTGGGGATGGGGCGAGGCGCTCCGGGTGACGCTGCCCGCGCCATGGCCCGAGCACGTCCACCTCGTGGCCCAGGCGCTGGAGGGGATCGAGGTCCGTGGCGACCTGACCGGCCCGGCACGAGGCCCGCTCGCGTTCGCCGCGCTGCCCTTCCGCCCCGACACGGCGGCGGCGTTCGTCGTCCCCGCCCTGACCATCGGCTGGACGCCCGAGGGGGACCGCTGGGTCACCCGGATCGGCGACGGGCCGCGCATCGATCCGGAGGCCACGCCCCTCGCCGTCGACCCGCAACCGCAGCGCATCGAGGTGGTCGACGAGCAGACGGCCGAGGCCTGGTGCGAGACGGTCGCCAAGGCCACCTCCCGCATCGTCGCCGGCGACCTGACGAAGGTCGTGCTCGCCCGCCACCTCCGGGTCCACGCCGACGTGCCCTTCGACGTGCGCTCCATCGCCGACCTGCTCGAGCGGGCGCATCCCCACGCGTTGCGCTCCCTCGTGGACGGCGTGGTGGGGGCGTCGCCCGAGCTCCTGGTGTCGAGGATGGACCACGTCGTCCGCGCCCAGCCGATGGCGGGGACGATCCCCCGCAGCGGCGATCCCGCAGTGGACCAGCGAGCCGCGACCGAGCTGCTGGCATCCGCGAAGAACCGCGTCGAGCACCAGATCACCATCGACGCGCTCCTCGACGCGCTCATCGGCTGGTGCTCGTACCTGGACTCCGAGCCCGAGCCCCACGTCGTGGAGGCGGGTCCCGTCCAGCACCTCGCGACGATGGTCGAGGGCCGCCTGTCGCTCCCCGCCCCCTCGGTGCTCGAACTGGTCGCCGCCGTCCATCCGACGCCGGCCGTGGGCGGCTGGCCACGAGACCGGGCGCTCGCCCTGATCGACGAGCTGGAGCCGGCAGCCCGAGGCACCTACGCCGGCCCCGTCGGATGGGTCGACGCGTACGGCAACGGCGCCTTCGCCGTGGGCATCCGCTCCGTGTCGGTCCACGGCACCGACGCAGACCTCTGGGCGGGGGTGGGCGTCGTCGCCGACTCGGACCCGCTCGCCGAGCTGGAGGAGACGCGTGCGAAGTTCGCAGCGACCCTCGGCTCGGTCGTCCGCCTCTGACCCAGGTTCCGCGGGACCAGAAGCGCCATTCGCGCGCCGAAAGTGGCCGTTCTGAACCCGCGGAACGCTCAGGAGTGGTCGTTCTGGTCCCGCGGAGGCTGGGTGAGGGCGGCGGCCACCGCAGCGTTGAGGCGACCGTGGACCGCGACGTTCTCGACGCGGTCGGTGCGCACGACCTCCACGAGGTGCCCGACGCCGTGCACCGCGGCGAGTGCCGCCAGGTCGACGCCGTGGGGCGTGCCGAAGAGCGCTTCGAAGGATGCGTGGTCCAGCGCGCCGGCCTGGGGGAGGAAGGAGAAGATCCCGCCACCGTCGTTGTCGACCACGACGATGCGCAGGTCCACCGGGCGCGCGGCGAGCCCGAGCAGCCCGTTCGTGTCGTGGAGGAACGCCACGTCGCCGATGACCAGCGTCGTGGGTCGTCCGGCGAGCGCCACCCCGACGGCGGTGGAGACCACGCCGTCGATGCCGTTGGCGCCCCGGTTCGCCCGCACGGTCACGCCCTGACGCGGCGGGGCGTACCACTCGAGGTCGCGCACCGGCATCGACGACGACACCACCAGCTCGCCGCCGTCGGGCACGCCGGCCAGCACCCGCGCCACGGTCGCAGGCTCGCTGGCGGGCTCCTCCGCCAGCACCCGATCGATCGCCGCCCGGGCAGCCGTCTCCGCCGCCCCCCAGCCTGCCGCCCACGCCGGTGCGCACACCACGGCCCGCACGGCTGCGGCGCGCTGCAGCGCTCGACACGCCTCCGCCACGTCGGCGTGCAGCTGGCGGGCCAGCACGTGGTCCGGGTCGGGCACGAAGCCGTGACGGTCGACCCCGATCTGCGTGGCGCCGCACCCGGCGAGCCACTCGTTCGTCACCCGCGAGGCCATCAGCCCGCCGAGGCGGAGGACCACCTCGGGTCGGAGCCGCTCCCCCACCTCCCCCACCCTCAGCACCGGGTCGAAGGTCGACACAACGTGCGGGGGCGGCACCGGCACGCCGGAGGCGGCATCGGCGAGGATCGGCCAGCCGAGGGCCTCGGCGAGGGCGAGGATCGCGTCGCGGTCCGCGTCGGACTGCGCCGCGCGGGCCCCCGCGACGAGGAGACCGCGACCGGCGAGGAGCGGCGTGAGCCGGGCGACCTCCTCGTCGAGGATGCCCCAGTGCGGTGGCGCCGGCCGGTCGAGCGTGGCGTCCCGCTCGGGCAGCGGTCCGGCGGCACCGACCAGCGGCTCCCGGAAGGCGAGGTCGAGGTGGACCGGCCCGGGACGGGTGGCGGTCGAGGCGGCGACGCTGTCGGCGGCGAGGTGACGCCATCCGGCGACCTGCCCGACGTCGGGTGGACCGGGCTCCGCGTACCAGCGCACGGCCCTGCCGTAGAGCTCCCGCTGGTCGATCGTCTGCGGTGCGCCCACGCCCTGCAGCTCGGGCGGTCGGTCGGCCGTCACGGCGATCATGGGCACGTGCTGGTGGTGCGCCTCGACCACCGCCGGGTGCAGCTCGACGGCTGCGGTGCCCGACGTGGTCACGACCAGCGCGGGGCGACCCGTGGCGATGCCGAGCCCGAGCGCCATGAACCCGCCGGACCGCTCGTCGTGGTGCACGTGGACCCGGATCGCAGGGTGGGCCGCCAACGCCACCGCCAACGGCGTCGACCTCGAGCCGGGGCAGACGACCGCCTCGGTCACCCCCTGGTGGGCCCACTCGTCGACCAGGGTGGCAGCGAACCAGGTCGCCGGGTTGGCGACGTCACGATCGGCTGCGCTCACCTCGACAATCTAGGTTCGGCCCGGTGAGCCCCGATCCGCCCGCCACGCCGAGCCCGCCCGGTCCGCCCGGCAGCGCGCTGTCCTGGGTCGACGTCGGCGACGGGCCGCTGATCACGCTGGTCCACGGGTTCGGGCAGACCCGGGACTGCTGGGGGCCGCTCGTCGACCGGCTCGCCGCCACGCACCGGTGCCGACTGGTCGACGCACCCGGTCACGGCCGCTCCGCCGACGTCCGGGCCGACCTGTGGGCGTCCGGGCGGATGCTCCTGGAGCTGGCGGAAGACGGTGCTCTCCTCGGCTACTCGATGGGCGCACGGATGGCGCTCCACGCCGCGCTGCTCGACGCGCCGCGGGGCACGCGTTCGCTTCGCGGGCTCGTCCTCGTCAGCGGCACGGCCGGCATCGACGCCGCGGACGAGCGCGCCCGGCGGCGAGCGGCCGACGAGCGTCTCGCCGACCGCATCGAGCAGCTGGGCGTGGCCCGCTTCGTGGAGGAGTGGCTGGCGGGCCCCCTCTTCGCCCAGCTCCCCACGTGGGCCCGGTTCGAGGACGAGCGGCGGACGAACACGCCGGCGGGTCTGGCCGCCAGCCTCCGCGACGCCGGGACCGGCACGCAGGAGCCGCTCTGGTCACGCCTCGGCGAGCTCGAGGTCCCGGCGCTGGTGGTCACGGGCGACGACGACGCGAAGTTCACCGACCTCGGCCGCCGTCTCGCGGCCGGGCTCGCCGGCTCGGTCCACGCCGCCATGCCGGGCGCCGGCCACAGCACGCACCTCGAGTCGCCCGAACCCACCGCCGAGCGGATCCTGGCGTTCCTCGGCTGACCTCAGCAGGGTGGCGTGCCGATGGGCTTGGGGACCCATCCGAAGCCGCCGGGCTCCCACGTGTAGTACTCGAGCGTGGCCGACTTGTCGATGAAAGTGGAGGGATCGGCGAGCTCGAGCCCCGTCGACTGGCGCTCCTTCACCGCCGCCTCGATCGACTTCTCGATCATGCCCTTCTCGACTTTGCACGCCTTCTCCGCCGGCGTCGTGTCGACCACCTTGTCCTTCACGAGGTACACGTAGCCGGCGTAGCTCAAGCCACCGGCGACCGCCAGGAACACCACCAACCGCAGCAGGGATCTCACGCCGGTCCTCTCTCGTCGTGCGTGGGGCCAGGGTACGGCAGAGAGGCTCCTGAAGACGCGATCCCTCGCGCCTCGGTCAGCAGCTGGTGGAGGCGGGCTCGCCCTTGAACCGCGCCGCGAGCCATTCGAGCGGCGGCCGGGGATCCACGGCGGTGATGTGCGTGCCCCCGTCCTGGGCGTTCAGGGTGACAGGGGTGCCGGTCGCGCAGAAGATCTCTCGCGCGCGCAGCCCCTCACCGAACGGGACGAGGTCGTCGCTGGTGCCGTACTGGAGGAACACCGGGGCGGCCGACGGACCCACCGGGAGCTCGACGGCGGCCAGCGCCTCGGCCCAACCCGGCACGGACGACATCGGCGTCCCGGCCCGCTCGGCCTCGGGGATCTCGGCCGCGAGCTGGTCGGTGTTCGGGCAGGTGGCGGCGGTCTCGTCCTCGATCGCCGGGGCGCGATCGACCAGTGCCTGGGGCGCGACGGCGCGGAGGTCGAGCCCGAACACGGACGCCCACGACACCTGGGCCAGCACGGTGAACGAGTAGCGGGGACCGGCGCCACGGCGCAGCCCCTCGGTGATCCACTGCGCCCGGGTGGGCCCGGCGGCGTCGACCACGCCGACGATGCCGAGCGCCTGCATCTCGGGGACCATCTGGGACGCCGCGAGGACGGCGTGCCCACCCTGCGAGTAGCCCCACAGCGCAGCCCGGTCGGGAGCGAGCGACAGCTCGTCGATCTCACGGGCGGCGACGAGCGAGTCGAGGACGGCGCGCCCCTCGGAGGGACCGTTCATGTAGGGATGTGCGCCCGGCGTGCCCAGCCCGACGTAGTCGGTCTGGACCACGGCGTAGCCGGCGGCGACGAGGTCCTTCACCAGGGCCACGCTCGACGGGGAGTAGGACGGCGCGCACGGGTCGGCGATGCCGGTGGTGCCGTGGGCGTACACGATCGTCGGGAAACCGCCGCTCGGCGGCGGCCCGTCGGGCCGGTAGGCGAGGGCGGTCACCGCAGTCGGCTCGCCCTTCGCGCCCTCGGACCGGTAGAGGAAGCGGAACGAGATGATGCCGTCGGGCGCTCCGCCGGTCTCCTGGTCGTCGAGCAGATCGCCGCGCGCGCCCGACGACAGGTCGACGGTGCGGGACGCCTGGTAGAGCTGCTCGTCGAACTCGGGGAGCCCGTCGGAGCACGACGCCGTGACGGATGCCGTCACGGCGGCCGCGACGAGGAGCGCTGCGAGCCGTCGCCGTCTCACGGAACGATCACCAGGCCGATGCTGAGGAGGACCCCGTACGCCATCTGCACCTTGCCGGTCCCCCCGAGCGCCGGAATCAGCCCGGGGCCACGTGTGCCCGACAGGACGGTCGTCAGCGGCTTCGTCCCCAAGACCACGGCGGCGAACGCAAGGGCCGCCAGGGGACGCCCCGAGAGCCCCGCCACGAACGGCAGGATCACGAAGGGCAGGGCCAGGAGCAGGGCGTACAGCACACGGGTTCGCTGGTCGCCGATACGGACGGCCAGCGTGAGCTTCTCCGCCCGGGCGTCGCCGGAGATGTCGCGCAGGTTGTTCACCACCAGCAGCGCCGTCGCCAGCGCGCCGACCGCGACGGCGCACCCGAACGACAGCCAGGTGATGCGTCCGATCTGCACGTAGGTCGAACCCATGGTGGCGACCAGGCCGAAGAAGACGAACACGAACGCCTCGCCCAGCCCGGTGTAGCCGTACGGCCGCGGGCCGCCCGTGTAGAACCAGCCGGCCGCGATGGCGGCCACGCCGACGGGGACCAGCTCCCACCCGACCCGCAGCACGAGGATCCCACCCGCGACCCCTGCCACACCGAAGGCGATGATCACGGCGCGCTTCACCTCGTCGAGCGACGCCATCCGGTTGCCGATCAGCCGGGGCGGGCCGATCCGCTTGGACGGATCGTCGGTGCCGCGCTTCCCGTCGCTGTAGTCGTTCGCGTAGTTCGTGGCGATCTGCAGCGCGAGCGCCACGACCATGGCGAGGACGAAGTTGATCCAGCGGTCCGACCGCTCGGCGCCGAAGTAGTACAGGGTGGGCGGGAGCGAGTCACCCACGGACTCGAGGCGTGGCGTCGCCCCCACTGCCGCCGCCGAGCCGACCAGCACCGGCACGATGGCCGCCGGCAGCGTGCGCGGGCGGGCGCCGAGCACCCACACTCGCCAACCCGTCGGGAGTGGTGCGTTCACAGGCCGCGCGGGAGGGAGCTCACCGGACGAATCTACCGGCGCGCCCTCGCCGCACCTGCACCATGGCTCGCGGCGCCGGCGTCGTGCGACGGGCGGCACATTGACAGAGTGACAGATCGAGCGCGATTGTCACTCCATGCCCGAGGCGCCCTCCGTCCACGACCAGCTGCTCTCCGCCGCGATCGAGACCGCCACCATCCACGGCATCGCCAAGCTGTCGGTGGGCGACGTGGCCAAGCGGGCCGGGCTCTCCCGCCAGACCCTCTACCGCCACTTCCCGTCCAAGGAGGCGCTGATCGCCGAAGCGGTCCTCCGTGAGACGTGGGGCCTGATCGCCACCGTCACCGCCGCGGCCGACGAGCACGAGGAGCCCCGAGCCGCGCTCGAGGCGGGCTTCCTCGCCGCCCTCGTCGCCACCCGTGAGCATCCCCTCCTCGACCGGCTCGTCCGCACGGAGCCCGAGGCGCTGCTCCCCCTGCTCATCACCGACGGCGGGCCGGTCATGACGCAGGTGAGGGGCGTGGTCGAGGCGCTCATCGCCCACCGGCTCCCCCACCTCGAGGCCCTGCCCCTCCGCCGCGTCGCCGACATCGTCACGCGCCTGCTCGTCAGCTACGCCGTCAGCGCGCCCGACGACCCGCCCGAGGAGGTCGCCGCGGCGATCGCCTCGTTCCTCACCCCGCACCTCGGATCCACTCCCCAGGAGGCCTCCCAGCGATGACCATCACCGCGACACTCGACGACGGCCGCACCGCCACCTGGCGCGACCGGAAGCGCTACCTCTGGCTCCTCGGCCTGGTGGTGCCGCTCCTCCCGCTCGGCGCCTGGCGGGAAGCGGTCCGATGGGACCTCGACGTGTTCTGGTGGATGGGGCCGATCTGGATCCTCGTGCTCATCCCGGTCCTGGACCGGGTCGTGGGCACCGACCGGTCCAACCCGCCCGACTGGGCCATCGACCAGCTCGCCCGAGACCGCTACTACCGCTGGTGCACCTACGCCTACCTGCCGTTGCAGTACTGCGGGCTCGTCCTCGCCTGCTGGGTCGTCACCACCGTCGACATGTCCTGGATCGACCGGCTCGGGTACGCGCTCACGGTCGGCACCGTCGGCGGCGTGGCGATCAACACCGCGCACGAGCTGGGCCACAAGAAGGAGCGCCTCGAGCGCTGGCTGGGCCGCATCGCGCTGGCCCAGACCGGCTACGGCCACTTCTACGTGGAGCACAACCGCGGCCACCACTCCCGGGTGGCCACACCGGAGGACCCGGCCAGCTCGCGGCTGGGCGAGTCGTTCTGGGCGTTCCTCCCCCGCAGCGTCGTCGGGGGCATCCGGTCGGCGTGGCGGCTGGAGTCGGCGCGGCTCCGGATCCAGGGGCATCCCACCTGGAGCCGGCACAACGACGTCCTCACCGCCTGGCTGATGTCGGTGGTGCTGTTCACCGGGCTGACGGCCGCCTTCGGGTGGAAGGTGCTGCCGTTCCTCGTGGTCCAGGCCGTGTTCGGGCTCTCGCTCCTCGAGGTCGTCAACTACCTCGAGCACTACGGCCTGCTCCGCCAGCAGGACGAGCGGGGCCGGTACGAGCGGTGCACCCCGCAGCACAGCTGGAACAGCAACCACGTCGCCTCGAACGTGGTGCTCTACCAGCTCGAGCGCCACTCCGATCACCACGCCAACCCGACGCGCCGCTACCAGACGCTCCGCCACTTCGACGAGTCGCCCCAGCTCCCGTCGGGCTACGGCCTGATGCTCGGCCTGGCGTACTTCCCGCCGATCTGGCGTCGGGTCATGGACCGCCGGGTGCTCGCGCTGTACGACGGCGACGTCACCCGGGCGAACATCCACCCGCCGAAGCGGGACGAGGTGCTCGCCCGCTACGGGCGCTGAGCCGCCGGGCGGAAGAGCCCCCTTACCTTGCTCGTGGGCCCTGGGCGATGCTTGGGGCTCGGGAAGTCCGGCGGTGCCGGTATGGCTCACTGCCCCCTGTCACTTCGATGGCCTGGGGGGTGTTGCCGCCGGCGCGGTCGG
>JAEZFI010000118.1 GCA_023437745.1 Actinomycetes bacterium | reverse complement strand
CGGCGGTATGGGGGGGGCCGCCCCCCCACTTCCGGCCAGGTACGGCCCGGGCGAGCGGTCAGCCGGCGATCCGGACGACGGCGGCACCGTCGACCCGGTCGTGCGCCAGGTCCGACAGGGCCCGGTCGACCTCGTCGAACCGGTACGGGGTGACGGTCGGCCGCAGCGGGATCTCCGCTGCGAGGGCCAGCAGCTCCTCGCCGTCGCGCCGGGTGTTCGCCGTGACGCTCCGGAGCTGCCGCTCCTGGAACAGGTCGGTGGCGTAGCGGAGGGGCGGGATGTCGGTGAGGTGGATGCCGGCGATCGAGAGCGTCCCGCCGCGGTCGAGCGCCCGCAGCGCCGGGGGGACGAGGTCCCCGACCGGGGCGAACAGGATCGCGGCGTCGAGCGGGACGGGTGGCTCGTCGTACGCGCCGCGGGCGGACGAGACGCCCAGCTCGAGCGCCAGCCGCCGCGCCTCGGCGGAGCGGGTGAGCACGTGCACCTCGGCGCCCTGGTGCAGGGCGACCTGTGCGGCGAGGTGGGCCGAGGCCCCGAACCCGTAGATGCCGAGCCGGCCGCCGTCGGGCAGCGCCGCGCGCCGCAGCGCTCGGTACCCGATGATCCCGGCGCACAGGAGCGGCGCCGCGGACGCGTCGTCGAAGCCCTCGGGCAGCGCGTAGGCGAAGTCCTCGTCCACCACGGCGAGCTCGGCGAAGCCCCCGTCGGCGTCCCATCCCGTGAAGCGGGGGTCGACGCACAGGTTCTCGTCGCCGCGCCGGCAGAACCGGCACACCCCGCACGTGTGACGCAGCCACGCGATGCCCACCCGGTCGCCGACCGCGAAGCGCTGGGCGCGCTCGCCCACCCGGTCGACGCGCCCGACGACCTCGTGTCCCGGCACGACGAAGGGTCGGTGCGGGCTGAGGTCACCCTCTGCGAGGTGGAGGTCCGTGCGGCAGACCCCGCACGCCGACACGCAGAGGCGGATCTCCTTGCCCGTGGGCTCCGGGTCGGCCCGCTCCCCCGAGCGGAGGGGCGCACCGTCGATCGGGCCGGGCTCGTCGACCCACCAGGCCCGCAACGTCAGGCGACCGCACCCCAGCGGATCGACACCGCGGACCCGACCGCGTCGTGGAGCACCTTCAGGAGTGTGAAGGGCTCGCGCGCCCGACCGAGCGGATCGACCCGTCGGACGCGCTGCAGCAGCTCCTCGTCGCCCTCGAGCTGCCCGTCCACCAGCCGGCACCGCACCTCGTGGCCGCGAAGGACGGTCACGAACTCCACCACGTCGCCGCCCTGTCCGTCGCTGGTCATCGACCTGCCCTCCCCGTCCACGTCGTCCTCCCTGGGTTCAGCATCCCGCCGAGCGGCGTGCGAGGACAGTGACGATCGTCCCTGAGCGAAGGACTCGACGCGGCTACCCCGGCGCGAGGTCGGCCACCATCGTCTGCACGTGCATCCGCTCGCCGGTCCGGGTCCGCCACCCGGGCACCGGGGGCGCGACCCCGTGACGACGGAAGCCGACCGACTCGAAGAAGGCGATGCCGCCCCGGTTCTCGGCGAACGTCTGGAGGTGGCACCCCGGGGTGCCCGCCTGGCGGAGCCGGTCGAACCACGCCTCGACGAGCCGCCGGCCCATGCCGCGCCCCCGTGCGGCCGGCATCAGGTCGATGTGGAGGTGTGCCGGATACCGGGGATCGTGGAGCTCGAAGTCGCTCGGGCGGGCGCGGCGTCGCGCTCGATCGAGCGCGGCGTCGCCGACCGACCTCCAGATCACGCCGGCCGTCCCGGGGCGGAGCGCGAGGCCACGCCGCAGGACGTGTCGCCCCGCCACCGTGCCGACATCCCACGCCCGTGACGACTCGACGCAACCGAGCAGGTAGCCCTCGACCGAGCCGTCGATCTCGACGACGAAGGCCGACTCCGGCTCCTCGTCGGTGTAGTAGCCGCTGAACATGTCGGCGAAGCTCTCGACGTCGCGCCAGAGCCAGCCGACGGGCTCGCCCATGTAGCCGGTCAGGTGGCAGATGGCCCGCACCCGATCCCGGTCCGAGGCGACGTACGGCCTGACGTGCGCATCGGTCGGTCCTGGGGTCATGGCCGCCATCCTGCCGTGGCGAGCGGCACGGACGCCGTGACGATCACCTCGCCCACCTGCACGGGCTCCGGCGGCACCTCGCCCCGGCACAGCCGGTCCACGACCTCCGCCACGGCGCGGGCCGTGGCCAGCGGATCGGGCCCCTCGGATGGGTTCGGGGCCGATCGCACCGTCGTGGCCGCGGCGCGCCAGCGACCCACCACCTCGTCGATCGGCGCGCCGGCGCCCAGGGCGAGCACGTCGGTCGCCGCGGGTGGGAGCGCGTCGACGAACCCGTCGAACGGCAGATCGATGCGGCCGTCGGGCAGGAGCGCGTGGCGGGCGTACCACTTCTGCGGCTCGCAGCAGCGGGCGAGGGCGGCCACCGCCGCCGCGAGGTCCGGGTCGCCCCCGGCGAGCTCCAGCCAACGAGCCCTCCGGTCACCCTCGGGATCGACCGAGGTGGTGGCGGCGAGGTGGAGGGCGAACCGGTCGAGCCGGGCGTGGAGGTCGGAGCCCGGTGCCTCGCCCGACCACAGGGCCTCGGCCGCGGCCGCGGCGGCCGGCCAGGTCCGCAGGTGGAGGCTGTCGGCGGTGGTGAGCTCGGTCCAGTGGCACACCTCGCCCCCGAGCACGGCCGCGGCCTCGACCTCCTCGGGGACCGGGTCGTCGGTGGCGGCGTCCCACTCGGCCAGGGTGTGGGCGACGAGCGGGCGCCACGTGCCCAGCGACGGGTCCTCCAGGAGCGCGGCGCGCTCGGTGGCGGCTCGCCGTCCGTCCGCGAGCGGGCTCACGTGGAGGTGTCGGGGGTCGTACGACAGGTCGAGGTAGTAGGGGGCGGAGTACAGCGCCGGCCCGCCCCGATCGGCGACGGCCCGCAGTCGGCGATGGCCGCGCCAGACCTGCGTCACCACCCCGGCCGGCAGGTCCGGGTGCCAGGCGTCGTCCCACACGACAGGTGTCCGCCCGAGGGACCGGACGACCTCGACCAGCCAGACGGTGAAGTCGGCCTGCGCGGCTGCGGCGTCGAGCCCGGGCCACGCCTCGGGCGCGACCTCGTCGCCCCCGACGTGCAGGTAATCGTCGGGGAAGTGCGCCGTCACCTCCGTGAGGACGTCCCGGACGACGTCCCTGACGTGCGGAGAGGTCGGGTCGAGCGCCGCGGTCGCGATGCCGGCCGTCGTCCGCAGGTGGAACGGACCGTCGGTCGCCGCCAGCTCGGGGTACGCGACCAGCCACGAGGTCGTGTGACCCGGCAGGTCGATCTCGGGCACGACGCGGATGCCCAGCTCGGCGGCGTGCCCGACGAGCCGAGCGAGGTCCTCGGGACGGTACCAGCGGCCCCCGGATCCCACCTCGTGCAGCCGCGGGTGGGACGTGACCTCCACGCGGAACGCGTGGTCGTCGCTGAGGTGCAGGTGGAGCACGTCGAGCTTCGCCGCCGCCATCGCGTCGAGCGTCTCGAGCACCCGCGCCACCGGCATCCAGTGCCGGCAGACGTCCAGCATCAGGCCCCGCCACGGATGGGCCGGCGCGTCGACGATCCGCCCGTGCGGCAGCGCGCCGGTGTGCGCCAGCTGCAGGAGGGTCTCGACGGCCCAGAGCGCCCCTCGGCTCGTGGGCGCGCGGATCACCACCCCGTCGCGGTCGAGATCGATCGCGTGCGACTCGTCGTCGCCCAGCACCGGGCGGTCCACCGCGCGCTCCACCACGAGCGTGACGGGGAGGCGCGGCCCGCCCGTCGACGTCGGCCATCGATCGACGAGCCGGGCGACGGCGGCGGGTGCGGGGGCGCCCACCACGCGCACGTCGGGCGTCCCCGGATGCGTCGAACCGCCGGTCGGCTCCCACCGTGCGGGGCGGGGGAGCACCTCGGGCGTCACGAGCCGGCCGAGTGCGCCACCAGGTAGCGGATCGCTCCGTCCAGCGTCGAGAGCTCGCCGTAGTCGGCCTCCGGCAGCTCGAGCCCGGTGCGGTCGTGCAGGACTGCGAACAGGTTCATCAGATCCATCGAGTCGAGGTCCAGCTCCTCGGCCATGGACGCGTCGCCGGGCACGGTCGACAGGTCGGCCTCCGGTGCGATCCCCCGCAGGGACTCGGCGATCAGCGTGCGAGCGTCGTCCTCGGTCATCGGTCCTCCTTGGGTGGGAGCGGGCCATCGAGGCGGGCGGTGTCGTGCAGCGCCGCGTCGATCTGGTTGAGCAGCTTCGCGCCGATCCGGCCGTCCGACGCCCGGTGGTCGGCCGACTGCGTGACCCGCACGGTGGGCCGCACCTCTATGGGGCCCTCGACGACCACCGGCCGGTCCAGCACCCGACCCACCCCGACCAGCGCCACCTGGGGCGGGTGGATCATGCCGAACACCTCCTCGACCCCCTGGTCGCCCAGGTTGGTCACGGTGATCGTGGCCGCCCCGACCTCGCTCGACCGGAGCGAGCCCTGCCTCGCCCGGCCCACGACGTCGGTGACCGCCGCCATGAGGGCGTCCAGGTCCAGCCGGCCGGCGTCGCGGATGGCGGGTGCGACGACCCCGCCCTCCCGCAGGGACACGGCCACCCCCAGGTGGACCTCGTCGGCGCCACGGAACGCCCCGTCGACCCAGTGCCCGTTGAGCTGCCGGACCTTGGTGGCGGCGATCGCCGTCGCCCGCAGCAGCACGGCGGCCATCAGCACGCGGTCGCCCGGCGGCCGGCCCTCGTTCCGAGCCGCCAGCCACTCCGTCGCCACGTGGAGGTCGACGGTCGTGGCGAGGTAGTAGTGCGGGATCTCGGTGTTGGAGCGCTCCATGGCGGCCGCGATGGCTCGGCGCATGCTCGTGGCGCGGTCTCGCTCCCGCGGCACCGTGACGAGGTCCCGCGCCCTCACGGCGCCGCCCGGGCCGCTGCCGGTGACCGTGCCGAGG
>JAEZFI010000070.1 GCA_023437745.1 Actinomycetes bacterium | reverse complement strand
CGTCAGGTCGGCGCCAGCTCGGCGGCGACCGCGAAGCCGTCGGCCTCGGTGGTGTGCAGCTCGGCGATGGCTCCGGCCTCGCGGAGGTCGTCGGCGACGAGGGCGAGCGCGGCCAGCCGCTCGGCCGTGTCGGACACGGTGGCGGTGGCGACGGGCGCCTTCATCGAGGCCTTCGCCTCGGACTTGGCGCGCCGGACCTCGCGCAGGACGTCGGCCGCGACCGCGCCGACGGCCCGGTCCCAGTCGCCGGCGATCTCACGCAACGGACCGGCCTCGGGCCAGTCGGCCCGGTGGACCGAGCCCTCCATCCACCACGACCACGCCTCCTCGGCGGTGAAGGGGAGGAAGGGGGCGAACAGGCGGAGGAGGACCGACAGCGAGAGGGAGAGGGTCGCCTTGGCGGACTCGGCGTCGGCGTCCCCCATCGAGCCGTAGGCCCGGCCCTTGACCAGCTCGAGGTGGTCGTCGCAGAACGCCCAGAAGAACGCCTCGGTGCGCTCGAGGACGCGGGCGTAGTCGAACTCGTCGAAGGCACGCGTGTTCTCGTCGACGAGGTCGGCCAGACGGCCGATCAGCGCCCGGTCGATCGGCGCGGCGATCGCCGACGCCGGTGCGTCGCCGAACGACAGGGTGAACTTCGAGGCGTTGAGCAGCTTGATCGCCAGGCGGCGGCCGACCTTCATCTGCGACTCGTCGAACGCCGTGTCGGTGCCGGGCCGCCCCGACGCCGCCCAGTACCGGACCCCGTCGGAGCCGAACTGCTCGAGGAGCCCGACGGGCGTGACGACGTTGCCCTTCGACTTCGACATCTTCTTGCGGTCGGGGTCGAGGATCCATCCCGACAGCGCGGCGTTCCGCCACGGCGCGTGCGCGAACTCGTGGTGGCTGCGGACCATCGTCGAGAACAGCCACGTTCGGATGATGTCGTGGCCCTGCGGGCGGAGGTCCATGGGGAAGGTGCGGGCGAACAGGTCAGCGTCGTCCTCCCACCGGCAGGCGATCAGGGGCGTCAAGGAGGACGTGGCCCAGGTGTCCATGATGTCGGGGTCGCCGACGAAGCCACCGGGGACCCCGCGCTGCGACTCGTCGTAGCCGGGGGCGGGCTGGGACTGCGGGTCGACGGGGAGCGCTGCCTCGTCGGGGACGATCGGGTGGTCCTGGTCCGGCGTGCCGTCCTCCAGCACGGGGTACCAGACCGGGAACGGGACGCCGAAGTAGCGCTGGCGGCTGATCAGCCAGTCGCCGTTGAGCCCTCGGACCCAGTCGTCGTACCGGACCCGCATGTAGTCCGGGTGCCACTCGAGCTCACGGGCCCGCTCGATCAACGCGTCGCGCAGAGCTTCGTCACGGCCGCCGTTGCGGAGGTACCACTGGCGGGTGGAGACGATCTCGAGGGGGCGGTCGCCCTTCTCGTAGAACTTCACCGGGTGCTGGATCGGCTTCGGCTCGCCGAGGAGCGCGCCGGTCTCGCGGAGCAGCTCGACCATCACGTTGCGGGCGCCGCCGGCGGCCTTCCCGGCGAAGCGCTCGTAGGCTGCTGCGCCGTCGCCGTCGACCCACTCCGGGGTCTCGCGCTCGAACCGGCCGTCGCGGCCGATGACCGAGCGGGTGGGCAGCTGCAGCTCCCGCCACCACGTGACGTCGTTGAGGTCGCCGAACGTGCAGATCATGGCGATGCCGGTGCCCTTGTCGGGCTCGGCGAGCGTGTGGGCGCGGACCGGCACCTCGACGCCGAAGACGGGGGTGCGGACCGTCGACCCGAACAGCGGGCGGTACCGCTCGTCGTCCGGGTGGGCCACCAGCGCGACGCAGCTGACGACCAGCTCCGGGCGCGTGGTCGAGATGACGACGGGGTCGCCGCCGTCCGGGCGTTCGAAGGCGAGGTCGTGGTAGGCGCCCGGGCGCTCCCGGTCCTCCAGCTCGGCCTGTGCGACGGCGGTCTGGAACGTGACGTCCCACAGGCTGGGCGCCTCCGCCGAGTACGCCTCGCCCCGGGCGAGGTTGCGGAGGAACGCCCGCTGGCTGGCCCGGCGGCTGCGCTCGTCGATGGTCGTGTAGCCGTGCGTCCAGTCGACGGACAGGCCGAGACGGCGGAAGAGCTCCTCGAACGACACCTCGTCGACGGCGGTCAGCTCCTCGCAGAGCGCGATGAAGTTGGGTCGGGACACCGCGACGTAGTCACCGCGGTCCTTCGGCGGCTGGTCGGGCAGCTGCAGATCGGGGTCGTAGGGGACCGTGGGGTCGCAGCGGACGCCGTAGTAGTTCTCGACACGACGCTCGGTCGGGAGCCCGTTGTCGTCCCAGCCCATCGGGTAGAAGACCGAGCGACCGCGCATCCGGTGGTACCGGGCGACGACGTCGGTGTGGGTGTAGCTGAAGACGTGGCCGACGTGCAGCGAACCCGACGCGGTCGGGGGCGGCGTGTCGATGCTGAACACGCCCTCGCGCTCGGCCGTCGCGTCGAATCGGTAGACCCCGTCGCGCTCCCACACCTCCGTCCAGCGGGCCTCGATGCCGTCGAGTCCGGGCTTCTCGGGGACCTGTCGATCGGTGCGCGGTCGGGGAGCGGCCATGGGCCGAAGGTAGTGCGACCCCTCGACGGCCCGGAAGCCGATACCCCCAGCGCTCCGCCGCCTCACCCGCGTTCTCGGCGCGTTGTGTCCCGTCCGGCGGGACTTTTCGCGCCGAGAAGTGGGGTGCGACGGGGGCCTGGTCAGAACACCGCGGTGCGGACCCGGTTGCCGCCCTCGTGCTTGGCGACGCTGAGGGCGAGGTCGGCGGTCTCGATCAGCTCGTCGATCGAGGCGCCCTGGTTGGAGTCGGCCACCCCCGTGGAGCACGTGAACGGCGCCATCTCGGCGTCGGCGAGCGACAGCACCATGCGCTCCCGCACGCGCTCCATGGCGGCCTGCGCGTTGAGCGACGAGCAGCGGGGGAACACGACCAGGAACTCGTCGCCGCCCCAGCGCACCACGACGTCACCCGGGCGCAGCGTGGTCCGGAGGGCGGAGGCGAACAGGCGGATCGCCCGGTCGCCGGACTCGGTGCCGTGCTGCTCGTTGTAGGCCTCGAGCCCGTCGAGGTCGCACACGGCCAGGCTGAAGGGGGTGAGGCCCCCGATCAGCTCCTTGATGACGCGGTGCGCGGCGCGGTGGTTGGGCAGCCCCGTCAACGGGTCCGGGGTCTCCACGTCCAGCTCGGAGGCCACCGGGCGCAGGTCGGTGATGCGGGCACCGCCCAGGGCGGCGATCCGGCTGATCACCCCGAGGGCGGCGGCGTCGACCAGCTCGCCCTCGGGCCCGGTCGTGTGCAGGAGCGCGATGGTCGTCTGCCCGACCGTCACCGGGACGCAGAGCGAGCTGACCGGCTGGTCGGCCACCACATGGGGGCATGCGTCGAAGGCCGTGGTGGTCGCCGTGGCGGCGGGGAGGTGCGTGGCGGCGGCGATGCAGCGGCCGTCACCGGTGAACGAGACCGGCGCGTCGACCCCCGCGGCGCCGACGCGCGCCGTCCAGGCCACGCGGGCGTCGGGTGAGGCGCACAGCAGCAGCTCGACGTCACGGTCGGGGAGCAGCTCCCGCGTGGCCGCCGCCACGGCCGAGAGCGCTTCGCCCTCGTTGCCGGCGATGGCCAGCGCGTTCGCCGCCCGACCCACGATCTCGGCCCGGGCGACGGCCAGCGCGTCCTGTCGGCGCGACGCTGCCCACCGGCGGCGTTCCCGGCGCTGCTCCTGGAGGAGCGGACGGGCGACCGCGGCATGGGCGAAGCCGGCCGCGGCGAGGCCGAGGAGGGCAGCCGCCACGACACGCCCGGGGGCGGACAGCCCCATCGCCGCCAGCTCGACCACCGTCGCCGCCGCCAGGCCGATCAGGCCGCCGACGCCGGCGATGCCTGCTCGCGCGGCGCGTTCCGACCCGTCCGGTCGGTGGGAGGAAGCGGTCGTGCCCGGATCGGCGAGTCGGTCGAGGTCCACGACGACTCCATCGGCACCGCCGGTCGCACGGTGAAGCTCTGGCCGCGATCCACGGTTCCTGGGCGTTCGCTCGCTCGCTAACGTGCCGAATGATGATCGATGCGGAGGACCTCGCGCCTGCTTCCGGCTGGGCGTATGCATCCCTGCGCATCGCGAGCGAGACGCTGTCGGCGGACGCCATCAGCGAGCGCCTGGGCATCGAGGCGACGAGCTCCCGCACGGCCGAGGGCGAGCCGGCGTTCACCGTGTGGATGCTCGAGAGCGGTCTGTCGCCCAGCTCGACCATGGAGGACCACCTCTACATCCTCATGGAGCGCCTGCGGGAGCGTCACGAGGCACTGGCCGCGCTGTCGGCCTCGGCGAACGTGGAGATGTGGCTGAGCTACTCGCCGGCGATCAACGGGCACCGCAGCTCGATCTTCGGCCACCAGGTGCTGGCAGAGCTCGGGGTGCTCGGCATCGACCTCGTCTTCGACCCCTATCCTGCGGGGCTCGGCCGGCGCCCCCACTCCGAGCAGCCCCCGGCCTGACCGGACTCCCGGACCCAGCAGATCAGGCCGTCTTGGCCTTGCGCTTCCGGGTCGAGGGGACGGGGCGCACCGCGGGCCAGTGCTCGCGGATCGTGTCGAAGACCTCGTGCACCTCGGTGTAGCCCGCGAAGTGGCCGCGGGAGGACACGGTCCGGAGGCGGGCGCCGGGCACCCGCTTCGACTGCCGCTCGGCGTGGACGTAGGGGACGATCGGGTCGCTGGTGCCGGCCCAGAAGGTGATCGGCACCGTGATGTCCCCCAGCTCGAAGCCCCAGTGGCGCCCGAACAGGACGAGGTCGTCGATCGGCGAGCGGACGCCGGACCGGCGTGCCGCGTCGATGAGGTCGGCTAGCAGCTGCGCCTTGCTGTCGGGGTCGGCGGCCATCGCCCGGCGGTCACCCCACTCGATCACGAAGAAGGCGTCGAGGAACGGCTTGCCGTAGGGCGCGAGGGCTCGCAGCGCGATGCCGAGACCGGTGCCGAGCGGAGCCCGCACCTTGTCGAGCACCACCCCGGCCGGGACCAGCGCCAGCGTGTGGCTGATGATCGCGTCGGCGCCGCGGGTGGGGCCGATGCCACCGAGCACGACGCCCTTCGTCAGGCGGTCGGGCAGCTCGTGGGCCAGGGCCAGGAGGTAGGGGCCGCCGCCGGACAAGCCGACACCGGCGAACTGGTCGACGCCCAGGTCGTCCATCACCGCCGCCACGTCGGGCACGTGGTCGATGATGCGGTGGTAGGTGTGCGGGGTCGAGAAGCCGGTGCCGGGACGCTCGATGCCGATGATCCGCAGGTGCCGCGCCTCGGCCTCGGCGATGGCGGCGCCGGGCAGCTGGCAGCGGCCGCCGGGCGTGCCGTGCAGCCACACCACCGGGTCGCCGTCGGGGTCGCCGAACGACGCCCAGCCCATCTCGCGCCCGTCGGCCAGGGTCGTCACGCCGTGCGCGAACGGCTGGTGGACCAGCTGCGGGTCACGTCGTCGTCGTTCCATCGGTGTGGTGCCCCCTCGTCGCCCAATTCGTCATGGCGCCTGCCCGCCGAAGGTTACCGTGGCGACCATGTTGCGCCTCCATGACTCGGCCACGGGCACGGTCGAACCGTTCCGCCCGCGTGAGGAGGGCACGGTCTCGATGTACGTGTGCGGGCCCACCGTCTACGGGCCACCGCACCTCGGCCACGGCCGGTTCGCCCTCGTGTTCGACGTCCTTCGCCGCTACCTCGAGTGGTCGGGGTACGAGGTCACCTACGTCTCGAACATCACCGACATCGACGACAAGATCATCGACCGGGCCAACGCCGAGCACCGGCCCTGGCAGGAGATCACGGAGCGCTGCGAGGCCGTGTGGTGGACCGCCATGGACGCCATCGGCGTCAAGCGCCCCACCCACACGCCGCACGCCACCGAGTACGTCGAGCAGATGGTGACGCTGATCGGCGAGCTCGTCGACCGGGGGGCCGCCTACGTCGCCGCCGACGGCGTGTACTTCCGGCCTGGGTCCGTCGACGACTACGGCCTGCTCGCCCGGCAGAGCATCGAGTCGCTGCGCGCCGGCGCCCGGGTCGACGTCGACGACACGAAGGAGTCGCCGATCGACTTCGCGCTGTGGAAGCTGGCCAAGCCCGGTGAGCCCACGTGGCCCTCACCCTGGGGCGACGGTCGGCCGGGGTGGCACACCGAGTGCGTGGTGATGTCGCTCGACCTCCTCGGCGAGGGGTTCGACCTCCACGGCGGCGGCGCCGACCTCGCCTTCCCCCACCACGAGAACGAGCGGGCGCAGGCCGTCGCGCTCGGCCGCCGCTTCGCCACGCACTGGGCCCACAACGGCTTCGTCGAGGTGGCGGGGGAGAAGATGTCGAAGTCGCTCGGCAACTTCACGAACCTCCTGGACCTCATCGAGCAGGTCGACCCCCGCGCGTACCGGATGCTGTGCCTCCAGGCGCACTACCGCTCGCCGATCGACGTGAACGGCACGACCATCGGCAACGCCGAGGCGGCGCTTGGACGCATCGACGGCGTGGCGCGCCGGCTGGCGGGCGAGTCGCTGTCCGAGGCCGAGGCCGACACAGAGGTGCTCGCCCGTTTCACCGAGCGCATGGACGACGACCTCGACACGCCCGGCGCGATGGCCGAGGTGTTCGGCGCCGTCACGGCTGTCAACACGGCGCTCGACGCGGGGGACCGGGCCCGGGCGGCGTCCCTGGCGGGCGCGCTCGAGGCGATGCTCGCCGCCGTGGGCCTCCCGCCACGGGCCACCGACGGCGAGGTGCCGGAGGACGTGCTGGCGCTCGCCGCCGATCGTGACGCCGCGCGCGCCGCCAAGGACTGGGGCAAGGCCGACGCGCTGCGCGACCAGCTCACCGCCGACGGCTGGCTGGTGGAGGACACGCCGAACGGCACCGCCGTCCGGCGAGCCTGACCGGTTCAGAGCTCGCGGCGCATCGCGAGCCGTGGTGCGACGTCCAGGCCGACGGCCGCCTCGTGGGACCGGATCGCCCTGAGCCCGGGGCCCAGCTCGTCGTCGGTGAGCGGGCGGAAGCCACGCCGTTCGTAGTACGGCCCGTTCCACGCGACCTCGCGGAAGGTCGTGAGCGTCACCGCGTCGAAGCCTTCGCTGGCGGCCCACCGGCAGACCGCCTCGATCAGCGCTGCGCCGATCCCGGCGCCCCCGTGCTCCGGTCGCACGCTGACCTGGTCGAGGTGACCCGCACCGTCGACCACGGACGCAACGGCGTAGCCGACCACGTCACCCGACGGGTCCCGGGCCACCCACGCAGTGGACGTGGCCACGTGCTCCAGCAGCGCGTCAGCCGGCGGAGGCGGGTCGGCGGCGATCGACCCGAGCCCCACCTCGACGAAGCGCTGCCCCGCCTCGACCTCGACGCGCTGCATCGCCGGCACGTCGTCGACCATCGCGAGCCCGATCCGGGCGTCGCCCGTCATCGGGGGAGGGGCGGCAGGTCGGGCATCTTCGTGGAGCGCAGCCAGGCGTCGAAGAACGCGTCCAGGTCCCGGCCCGACACCTCCTCCGCGAGGGCGGTGAAGTCGTCGGTGGTCACGGACGTGCCGCTGTGGCGCCCCAGCCACTCGCGGATCAGCCGGTCGAAGGCCTCGTCGCCGATGGTCCTCCGCAGCGCCTCGACGACCAGCCCGGCGCCGCCGTACTGGTTCGGGGAGAAGAGGGTCAGGGCCGTCGGCTCGATGATCGGCCCGAACTGCCGGCGCCACTTCGACGCGAGCGGCACGGTGGCCTCGGCGCGTGCAGCGATGGTCCCGGTGTCGAGGTGCTCCGACCACCACCACTCGGCCCAGGTGGCGAAGCCCTCGTTCAGCCAGATGTCCGACCAGCGCGCCGGGGTCACGGCGTTGCCGAACCACTGGTGCGCCAGCTCGTGGGCGACGATCAGGACCAGCTCGTCCTCGGGCATCCCGCCGGTGAACCACACGGCGGGGAGGATGACGAGCCCCTGGGTCTCGAGGGCGAAGCTCGGCGGGCTGTCCGCCACCAGCACCCCCACGGTGTCGAACGGGTACGGCCCGAACCGCTCGGTGAAGAGGTCGACGATCTCCGCGGTGGCGTCGAGCGGCGCCCGCTGCCGGTCCGTGACGCCCTGGACCACCACGTGGCGGATCGGGACGCTCCCGGCCGTGCCGCCGTCGACCAGCTCGTAGTCCCCGATGGCGACCTGCACGAGATAGGTCGCCATGGGCTGGCGCATCTGCCAGACCCACTCGACGGCGCCACCGTCGGGCTGGCGGGACTCGAGGACGCCGTTGGCCACCCCGACCTCGTCGGCCGCGGTGCGCAGCCGGAAGGTGAAGGTCGCCTTGTCCGAAGGATGGTCGCTCGACGCGAGGAACGACTTCGCACCGTCGGGCTCCGAGACCACGAACGAGTCGCCGTCGGACGTGGTCGTCCAACCGATCTCCTCGCCGAGGGCGCCGTCGAGGACCGGCTCGGGCACCCCGCTGTACCGGACGACGACCTCCATCTCCCGCCCACCGTCGACCGGCGCCGCCGGGGTGACCTGCAGCTCGTCCCCGTGGCGCTCGATGCCGGCGGCCGCACCGTCCACGGTGACCTCGCCCACCTCCATCCCCGCCAGGTCGAGGTCGAACCGCTCGAGCCGCCGCGTCGCCGTCGCGGTGATGGTGGTGGTGATCGACAGGTGGCCGTCGGGTGCGGTGGCGTCGATCCGCACGTCGTAGTGGCCGACGTCGAAGCCCCCGTTGCCGCTGCCCGGCGTGAGAGGATCGCCCACGTCCGGCTCCCCGACGGGCGAGCCGCCGTCGGGCGCGGGGAGCGACGTGGTCGTCGGCCCGGTCGCGGCGGAGGGCGCGGTGGTGGCGCCGTTCGCGGCGGGACCGGAGGGATCGTCGGCGCAGGCGCCCAGCCCCAGCACGGCGAGCGCGCACACGGCGGCCAGCATCCGGCGGAGGTCTCCCATCCCGACGACCGTACCGGTCGATCCGACGTTGCCTCGGCCGGTTACCGGCCGGTAACTTAGAGGGCGCGGCCAGGGCGCCGCTCCGACGACACCACGGGGGTGCCACCATGGCCGACTTCTCAATGTCCCTCAACGAGGACCAGCTCCAGCTCCAGGAGTGGGTGCACGGGTTCGCCGAGGACGTCCTTCGCCCGAACGCCGAGGAGTGGGACGACCGCGAGGAGTTCCCCTGGCCGATCGTCCAGGAGGCCGCGAAGGTCGGGCTCTACGGCTTCGAGTTCATGGCGAACGGCATCGCCGACCCCACCGGCCTCACGCTCCCCGTGGCGATCGAGGAGCTGTTCTGGGGTGACGCCGGCATCGGCCTGTCGATCTTCGGATCCGGCCTGGCCGCCGCGGCGATCTCCGGCAACGGCACCCCCGAGCAGGTCTTCGAGTGGGTCCCCCAGTGCTACGGCGACGCCGACAAGGTCATGCTCGGCGCGCTGTGCGCCTCCGAGCCCGACGCCGGCTCCGACGTGGGCGGCTACCGCACCCGCGCGGTGTACCAGGAGGCCACCGACGAGTGGGTCCTGAACGGCACGAAGGCGTGGATCACCAACGGTGGCATCGCCGACGTCCACGTCGTCGTCGCCGTGGTCGACCCGACCCTCGGCAGCCGTGGGCACGCCAGCTTCGTGGTGCCCCCGGGCACGAAGGGCCTGTCCCAGGGCCAGAAGTACAAGAAGCACGGCATCCGTGCCTCCCACACGTCCGAGGTGGTCCTCGACGACGTGCGCCTGCCGGGCAGCTGCCTCCTCGGCGGCAAGGAGAAGCTCGACGCCAAGCTCGCCAGGGCCCGTGACAAGCAGGCCACCGGCGAGAAGCAGCCGGCGATGGCGACCTTCGAGACGACCCGCCCGACCGTGGGCGCCATGGCCGTCGGCATCGCACGCGCCGCCTACGAGTACTCGCTGCAGTACGCGAAGGACCGGGTCGCCTTCGGTGAGCCGATCATCATGAAGCAGGGCATCGCCTTCAAGCTGGCCGACATGGCCATGGAGATCGACGCCGCCCGCCTCCTCGTGTGGCGTGCCGCCTGGATGGGTCGCAACGGCGTCCCGTTCAAGCAGGGCGAGGGCTCGATGTCGAAGCTGAAGGCGTCGGAGGTCGCGGTGAAGGCGACCGAGGAGGCCATCCAGATCCTCGGTGGCTACGGCTACACGCGGGAGTACCCGGTCGAGCGCTGGCACCGCGACTCGAAGATCATGACGATCTTCGAGGGGACCTCCGAGATCCAGCGGCTCGTCATCGCACGTGCCGCGTCGGGCGTCCGGGTCCCGTAGGGCCTCTGCTCGCCGCCTACCCCTCGTCGCGTCGGCGGACGTAGTCGGCCATGCCCGGGACGGTGTAGGCGATCATCCCGTGCTCGGGGGAGTACACGATTCCCTTGTCGATGAGCTTCGCCCGTGCCGGGCCCAGGGACCGCGAGTCCGCCTTGCCCAGCCGTTCGGTGATCTCTGAGATCCGTGAGGGCTGACCCTCGTCGAGTGCCATCGCCCGCAGGAACTCCCGCTCGGCCTTGGTCGCCCTCTCCCATCTCGACGAGTAGAAGCCGGCATCGAGTTGTTGCTGGCCTTCAGCGACACCGATCGTGGCGTCTTCGAGCGTGATCCGACTCGGCCCGGCAGCGGCGTCCCAGACCGCCTTGCCGAACTGCTGGAGGAAGTAGGGGTAACCGCTCGACTCGTCGAGGAGGAACTGCACTGCGTCGGCGTCCCACGACACGTCTCGGTCGGCGGCGGGCTCGGCGAGGGCAACGACCGCGTGCTCATCGGTGAGGCGGTCGACGACCCGGTAGTCGAAGAGACGTTCCGCGTAGGACTCAGCTTCGGCGAGGCGTGTCGGCAGATTCGGCAGTCCGCCCCCGATCACGAACCAAGGCAGCGTGGCCTGTCCGGCACGGTGGCACGACCTGCAGACGGCCGACATCTGCTCGGTCGTCAGCTCCTGCATCTCGTCGATCAGAAGGACAACGCCGATGCCGCTCTCCTTCGAGGCTGCTCCGACCGTCTCGGCCAGGTCGACGAGGTCGAACTGGATGCTTCCGCTGTCAGCTCTTCCCGGTAGCCGGTCGAATCCGAGGGAGACGCCGTCAGCCCCGACCGTGGCCTGGAACGACGTGATGGAACCGAGTGCGTCCTTGATCTTGTCCGTGGTGCGGGCTCGCCAACTCCTCTGTCGGCGGGCTGCATTGGCGAGCTCGATCGCGAGCGCTCCCGCGAAGTGGCCGGGTTGCGTGTGCTCCGCCTCCACCTGGATGACGAGCCACCCGCGTTCGATCGCACGTCCGGCGAGCTCACCGAGCAGGACTGTCTTGCCCACGCCGCGCAACCCGCTGAACACGATGCTCCGCGAGACCAGGCCGGCTTCGGCGCGATCGGCGAGCACCTCGAACGCTTCGATGTCGGCGTCGCGCCCGGCGAGCGCTGCAGGCCGCAGTCCGGCGCCAGGGTTGTAGGGGTTGCGTCTCGGATCCACGCTCTGACCCTAGCCAACACTACGGCCGACTACGATCAGTGCTAGTAGCTGCTAGAAGATGGTAGTATTCGCTCCGACTCGGTCGTTCAGCTCGACGTGCTCGCCGTCGCAACACGCGGGACGACGTCCCCGCACACCTCGCACGCGATCGCGATGAACGCCTCGGCCGCCGGCGACTCCCGCCGGCGGTTCGAGACGGCGAGCTGGATGCGGCGCGGCGGGATCGGCGGATCCAGCCGACGGATCGCCACACCCGGATCGTCCACGTCCAGCGTGAGCAACGGCATGACGGCGTGCCCGATGCCCGAGCGCACCATCGCCTGCACCGCGCTGTTGTCGCCGGTGCGGAACACGACGTCGACCTCGGCTCCGGCCGCGCGGAGGCCCTGCTCGATCAGCACCTGGCAGGGCGACGATGCGCTCTGACCGATGAGCGGCAGACCCGTGATCGCCGACACCGGGACCGCTCGGCCGCTGGGCGCCAGCGCAGCGTCGGTCGCGCTGAGCACCACGAAGTCGTCCTCGGCGAGGTCCACCAGCTCGTGCTCCCCGGCCGGGACCGGGCCGATGAGGAAGGTGAGGTCCAGGTCGCCGGCCGCCAGCGCTCGCAGCAGCTCGTCCTGGTCGTCGGACTCGAAGGGGCTGATGTCGACGCCCGGACGGTCGAGGCGGAAGCGGCGCAGGACCTCGGGCAGGATCCGCACGGACACGCTCTGGAAGGCGCCGACGGCCAACCGCCCCAGGTGCCCGGCCCGGAACGCGGTGAGGTCCGACTCGGCGGCCCGGATGCGTTCGAGGATCGCCTCGGCGTGGGGGAGCAGCAGCTCGCCGGCTCGCGTGAGCTCGACCGGTCGAGGGCCACCGGGGCGCTCGAACAGCGGCTCGCCCACCGCACGCTCCAGCGCGGCGATCTGCTGGCTGACCCCCGATTGCGTGTACCCGAGCGCTGCCGCCGCGCGGCCGAACGAGCGCTCCGCCGCGACGGCTCGGAAGGCGACGAGGTGCCGCACCTCCCACGACGGAGATCCATGAGGAATCGTCATGTATCCGATCGTAGATCATCGTTGGACGTGATCGACCGGGAGTGGGACGGTCGACACATGGACGCCTCGCTCCGCAACACACTCACCGACCTGGCACGGCAGCTCGCCGACGGTGCAGCGCTCGACGACGCCACCATCGGAGGGGTCACCGTGCTCGACCTCGCCACGATGGCACGCCACGCCGGGGTCGCCCCGGGGGCCGCCACGGCGCTGAGCGACACGAGCTCGCCCGACGTGGCACGTCAGCGGGCGTTCGGGCTCGTCGCCTCGGCGCTCCTGGCGCACGTGGCCCGCGAGGGTCATGAGCGCGCGGGTCGGACCTCAGCGGGCGACCGCGCCGGACGCGAAGAGGTCGAGCCCCAGCGCGCCCGACAGGAACCGGGCCACCCGCTGGCCACGGACGCTGTAGCCGGCAGTGTCCAGGCGCGGCGAGAACGTCCCGAGCCCGCCCTTGCCGGGCGACACCGTCACCAGCCCGCCGCTGATCCCGCTCTTGCCGGGCAGGCCCACCTGGTAGAGCCACTCGCCTGACGTCTCGTAGAGTCCCGCGGTGGCAACGACCTCCCTCACACCGCGCGTCGAAAAGTGGTGGGGCGGTGACGCGCAGTGATTGCGGCCTCATCCGTCGCCGTGCAGCGCCGGATCCTCCTGGTGCGGCCGTCATGGACCGCCGGTCGTCGTGGGGCGAAGCGATAGCGTCGTGAGGTGCCCTGCGCCCCCCGAGCTCGTCCGCGTCGCGTGGCGCCCAGGTTGGCGACGTTGGCGGTGGCCCTGCTGTGGACGGCCGGCTGTGCCGGACTCGACGAGACCGCCGTGCGGTCCGTGGACCGGGCTGAGGTGATCAGCGACGAAGCCGGAGGATCGTCGTCCGGTGGTGCCGGGAGTGGCGGCGAGGCAACGACGACCACGACGGCGACGCCGGGCACGACGACGACCTCGGTGCCGGAGGGTCCGCCGTCCGACCAGCGCACGCTGGCGAAGGTGCAGCGCATCACCGGCGGGCTCACGCCGAAGTCGGTCGTCTACGACGGACAGGGCCGGATGTTCGCCCAGAACATGGTGTACGGCCACACGATCAACGTCTACGACCGGTCGTTCCAGCGGGTCGCCGTCATCCCCGACACCGTCGACCTCTCGGCGTTCGGCTACTCGTCGTCCCACCAGGGCGGCCCCGTCGAGGCCGCGGCGTCCGCCGACCGGAAGCACATGTACGTCACGAACTACCAGATGTACGGCCCTGGTTTCGACAACCCAGGTGACGACAAGTGTGCGAAGGGGAACTGGGACCCGTCGTTCGTCTACCGCATCGACGGGGAGACCCTGGCCATCGACCAGATCATCGAGGTCGGCGCGGTCCCGAAGTACATCGCCACGTCACCCGACGGGAGGTGGCTCCTCAACTCCAACTGGTGCGGCTACGACCTGTCGGTCGTCGACGTCGCGTCGGCCAAGGAGGTGCGCAAGGTCCCGCTGGGCCGGTTCCCCCGCGGCATCGCCGTCACGCCCGACAGCCGGTTCGCGTACGTGGCGGTGATGGGCTCGAAGGACATCGCCAAGGTCGACCTCGACACGTTCGCGGTGACCTGGATCAGCGCGGTCGGCAGCGGCCCCCGGCACCTCGTGATCAGCCCCGACGGGCGCTGGCTGTACGCCACCCTCAACGGCGACGCCAAGATCGCCAAGATCGACACGGCGACCGACACCGTCGTCCAGAGGGTCGCCACCGGCGCACAGCCGCGCAGCATGGCCATCTCGCGGGACGGCAGCGCGCTCTACGTCGTGAACTACGCGGTCGATCGCATGACGAAGCTGGCGACGAGCGACCTCCGCACGCTGCAGACGGTTCCCACCGACCACCACCCGATCGGCATCGACTACGACCCCGGCACCGACTCGGTGTGGGTCGCCGCCTACTCGGGCAGCCTCACAGTGTTCGAGGACCGCTAGCCCGCCAAGTCTCCTGGTGTTCTCGGCGCGGGATGTCCCGCGCAGCGGGACAATTCGCGCCGAGAAGTCGGGGTGAGGGGTGAGGGGTCAGTCAGTCGATGCGGCCGAGCTTGTCGTAGAGGTCGGGGAAGAAGCCGTCGGGGTCGAGCCGGCCCTTCGCCTTCTCGTACGCCGGGCGGTCGTACACCCGCCAGAAGCGGTCCTTCGTGTAGTGGTTCCGCCCGATCAGGGTCTTGATGCCGCCGACCTGCCTCACCTGGTCCTCGAGGAGGACCGACAGGTCGCGGTCACGTGCGAGGTTGCGCGCCCCGTACACGGCCAGGTCGATGAACAGCTCGCCGTCGGCGATGCCCTCGCGGATCTCCTGGCCGAGCCACGGGTAGAGCTCGGCCGGGCGGTAGGGGACCACCCACAGGGGCCACGCGTCGAAGATCCTCGAGTACCAGTCGAAGAACCGGCCGAGGCGTGAGGCCGGGATGAACACGTCGCAGACCACGTCCGGGCGGCGCAGGACCCGGCGAGCGACCGGCGCGACCTTGTTCGACCAGCGGATCAGGTTGGTGGAGCCGAGGAGGTGGCGGCCGACCCGGCGGCGCACCCACTTCCACTCGAGGGGCGGGATCGTCCGGGACAGCCAGTGGCACTCGGTGTCGTAGCGGAAGAGGTACTGCTCGGTCGTCATCTCGTCGCCGCTGAGGAGGGCCGTCGAGCGGTAGAAGATGTGCTCGCCCGTGTAGTCCGAGGGGGCGTCGGAGTGGGTGAGGAAGCGGCCCACGCACAGGACGAGGTGGTCGGGGGCGTGGATGATCCCGTCGACGAAGTCGGGGCCGTCGGTCCGGTCGAGGTCGCAGGCCTCGTGGAGGGCCGCCTCGAAGCTCGCGAGGTCGGCGTGGTGCTGGTACTCCATCGCGACGTAGGGCGCGGCGGGGACGAGGCCGAACGTCAGCTTCGTCAGGATGCCGAGCGTGCCGTACGAGCCGTGCAGGTGCGCGAAGAGGTCGGGGTCCTGGGTGGGTGACACGGTGCGGACCTCGCCGCGGCCGTCGACGACCTCGTACTCGGTGCAGGTGTCGTGGAATCCGCCGACGCGGAACGACATCGACTCGACCGAGCAGCCCGCGACCGCGCCGCCCACGGTGATCCCCCGGAGCTCGGGCACGACGGCAGGGAGGAGGCCCAGGGGAAGGGTGGCGCGCACGAGCTCCTCGAAGGTCACGCCGGGCTCGCTGACGCAGGTGCGCGCCTCGGCGTCGATGTGGAGGATGTTCCGAAGGGCGGAGGCGTCGATCTTCGTCCCGCCGAAGCGCTGGTCGGCGGGCAGCGGGATCACGTGGTGGACCCCGCCCTTGTCGATGTGGACGCGCCCCGTCGTACCGGCGGCCCGCACCGCCGCGGCCACGGCGGCCACCCGCTCGTCGTGGGCGCGGTCCCGGGTCGCCCGCTCGGTCGTCTCGTCGGTCACCTCTGGCATGGGAGAATGCTGCCATGTCGGCGATCGAGCAGTTGTCGTTCACGTGCCCCCGCTGCGAGCAGGAGGTGGCCGAGACCTACTACGGCCCCTGTGGGTCGTGCCGGGAGGCGCTCCGCGCCACCCTTGGCTCTGACCCCGGCGCCGACGTCGTGGCGGCGGAGTACGAGCCGAAGATGAACGTCACGCCCAACGCCGTCGCCCTGAAGGACTGACCCGCCCTTCCCGTCCGTTCTGTTCCAGGGAGAGCATCACCAGCGAGGCTCTCCCTGGAACAGAACGGGTCGCAAGGGCGTGGCGGCGACCGCTGCGTCCACGACCTCGGCGACCGGCGCCGAGGTGTCGACCTCGGTCGCCTCGGGCCAGGGGTCGGCCGTTGCGGCCAGCGCGGCGGCGATGGTCACGGTGACCTCGGAGGCGTCGGTCCCCTCGGCGGCTCGACGGCGGATCCGCTCGGCCGCGAGCTCGGGCGGACAGGTGCAGCGCAGTTCGACCAGCGTGGCGGTGCTGCGGTCCGCCAGCTCGCGGGCCCGGGCACGGCGCCCGGCGTCCAACCACGAGGCGTCGAGCACGACCCGCTCGCCGCTCACGAGCAGGAGCGCCGCCCGGTCCAGCAGCTCGTCGTAGACGGCGTCGCGGCGCTCCGGCGCGTACCTCCCGTCGTCCAGGCGGTCGTTCGGGGCACCGCGGTCCGACACGACCTCGTCACGCAGCTCGTCGGAGGAGAGGACCACCGCCCCGAGCCGCTCCGCGACCCCTCGGGCGACGGTCGACTTGCCGGTGCCCGGGTTGCCGCCGACCACGACCAGCCCGACCTCGCCCGACTCCAGGTGCGCAAGGCACTGCTGCTGCAGCGCCCCGGCGTCGTCGGCGGCGGCGGGGTCGCCCTGGTCGGTGCGGATGCACGCCACCTTGGCCCGCACGTGGGCCCAGTAGGCGATGTGGAGGTGGGCGAGCGATGCCGGCCAGCGATCGCCGGACAGCTCCCGGTACCACTCGACGAACCGGTCGGCGAGCTCCGGGTGCCCGAGGCGCTCGAGGTCCATCGCCAGGAACGACACGTCGGCGAGCACGTCGCCGAAGCGGAGCCGGTCGTCGAACTCGAGGCAGTCGAGGATCCGCGGCCCGTCGTCGAGGCAGAAGATGTCCTGGGCCTGGAGGTCACCGTGCCCGTCGCACGCCCTCCCTGCGGCGACCCGCCCGTCGAGGAGCGAAGGGCGTCCCGCCAGGTAGCGACGCGCCAGGTCGGCCATCCGGGCCACCTCCGCCGAGTCCACGACACGACCGGCGAACTGCTGCATCTGGGCGATGCCGGCCTCCCAGAGGGCGGCGACCGCGTCGGCACCGGACGCCGCGTCGACCTCGGGGCCGCGCTCGGCGCGCTCGTGGAAGGTGGCGACCAGGCGGGCGATCCGCCGGAGCTCGTCGTCGACGTCGGGCCGGTCGAGTCGTGCCCCGAGGCGGCGGTCGTCGGGCAGGGCCCTCATCACCACGAAGTGATCGAGGGTCTCGCCGTCGAGCGTCAGGTCGGCCACGCCGAGGTACACGTCGGGAGCGAGGCGCCGGTTCAGGTCCACCTCGCGCCGGCACGCGATCCGCCGTGCGGCGACGTCGGTGAAGTCGACGAAGTCCGTGGCGATCGGCTTCTTGCGCTTGAAGACCCGGTCACCGACGAAGAAGAGGGTGGAGAGGTGGGTCTCCTCGACGCGGGCGGCGCCGTCGCTGCTCACTCGACGCGTGCGCCGGTCACCACCTCGCCGAGCTCCCGACCCCAGGCGGCGGCTCGCTCCTCCTCGCCCGGTTCGAGGTGGCTCTCCTTCGTCACGAGGAAGCTCTCGGGCGGGATCGCCACGTCGAGCCCGTGCCGGGCGAGCCGCTTCGCGATGCCCTTCGACGCCCGGCCCGACAGCACGGCGGGGATGTCCACCCGCGTGTCGAACGCCGCGCCCTTGGCGTCCAGGGTGCCAAGGCCCTCGAGCCACTCCCGCACCCCGTCGCCGGCAGCGTCGGGATCCATCGCGAGGTCCGCCTGCTCGTCGAGGGCCTCGACGGCGGCGGCCCGGGTGCTCTCGTGGCTCATCCCGTGCGCGTGCGTCGGCCCCCCGACGACCACCAGCTCGGCACCCGCCAACAGCTCGCGGGTGGCATTCCCCACGGGCACCACCGAGACGTCGCCGAACCCGGCGAGACCCTCACCGATCAGCTCGGCCACCCGGTGGGTGTTCCCGTACATCGACTCGTAGACCACGACCGACCTCATGTGGACCACCTTCCCGCTGTCGCAGCGTGCCTGGGTCCAGCCAACCAGCCCGGCACGCCGGGCAGAAGTGTCGAATGTCCGCGGGGCGGTGTGTCGGGCGTCGGCTCGGGGGTCAGCGGATGCCGCGGAGCCCGGCCCACGCGAGCTGGGACACCTGCGCGGCGAGCGTCTCGGCGTCGACGTCGACGTCGTGGTGCAGCCAGTACCGGCACGCGCCCTCGGCCAGCCCGACGATCCCGTTGCCGAGCAGGCGCTGCTGCTGGGCGGAGATCCCCTCGATCTCGATGAGCCCGGCCACCGTCTCGGCGATGGACTCCTCGACGCGGCGGGCCTCCTCGGCGAACTCCTCGTCCCGGCGCGTCCCGGCCCCGAACAGGACGCGGAACGCGTCGTTGTGGTCGGCGACGAAGCGGAAGTAGGCGGCGAAGCCACGCTCGATCTGCTGCCGTGGGCCCTCGGCGTCGGCCGAGGCCTTGGAGATGGTGTCGCGCAGCTGCCCGCCGATCTCACCGAGCAGCTCGCGGTACAGCTCGCGCTTCGACAGGAAGTGCTGGTAGAGCACCGGCTTGGTGACCCCGGCGGCCTCCGCCACGTCGTTCATCGACGTCGAGTGGTAGCCACGTTCGGCGAAGACGCGCACGGCCACGCTGAGGAGCTGTTCGCGTCGTTCGTGGGCCGGCAGTCGCATGGTCGAGGCCAAGTTACCAGCTGGTAACCGACATGCGGCAGAGCGGCTCCGTCATCGCTGCGACCCGGTGGCGTCCTCGCGGTCCTCTCGATCGGCGGCCTTGACCCCGTAGGCGAAGACGATCGACGGCGCCAGGATCGCTCCGCCGCCGACCATCAGCGCCACGATCGTCGTGGTGATCCAGCCGCTGAACCCGGCCGCGAACCCGACGAAGAACAGCACGACCGCCAGGCCGTACGCGGCGTAGCCGACCCGCTTGCCCAGCCCGCACCAGCGGGCGATCACGGCTCGCCGCTCGAGGACCGGATCGCCGGCCGCGGGGGAGGTGCTCACGGACTCCATCCTGCAGCATCCAGGAGGTCACGCAGACCACGGCGGACACGGTCGACCGAGAAGTGCTCCCGGGCCAGGGCGCAGTTCCGGTCGAGCGACCGGGGGTCCGGGGCCGACAGGAACCGGGCCACCTCGGAGGGGTCCCCGGGCTCGAGGAACCGGAACCCCAGCTCACGCAGCTCCTCCGCCACCCGGTAGTGGCCGACGGCGGCCGGGCGACGGTGGAGCGCCGCTTCGATCGGGGGGTTGCCGAACCCCTCCCAGGTGGAGGGGAAGGCGACGAGGTCGGCCGCGGCGTAGAGGTCCGGCCGCGAGGCGCACGGGCGGTGGATCACACGGCACCGCGCCGAGCCGAGGATGCGATCCAGCTCGGGCCCGTAGTCCTCTTCGGCGGCACCGAGCAGCCAGTAGGTGGCACCCAAGGCCTCGGCGAGGGCCACCGCGGCCGGGACGCCCTTCCGCTCGATGGCGCGCACCGGGTGGGCCACCAGCAGCTCGCCGTCCGCCACGCCCAACGTCCTGCGCTGACCGGCCCGGTCGCCGGGGCCCTCCTCGCGGAACCCGTTCGGGATCACCACCGCGTCGATCTCCCGGCGCTCCCCGAGCTCGCGTGCAGCGAACCGCGTCAGCGCGACGTGCCGCCACGCCGGGTCGTCCAGGGGCAGGTCGGTGACGTGGGCGAAGCGCTCGCGATGCCAGGGCGGGTCGTGGTGGTGGAGGATCGCGGGCCGGCCCGCCAGGACGCGGCCCACCTCGTGCGCCGCAGGGACGTTGAGGGGGATGGTGCACAGGTTCTCGACGACCACGAGGTCGACGTCGGCGACCGCGTCCTCGAGCGCGCGTCGATCCGGTGGCGCCGGTGCGTCGATCTCGAGCCCGGCGACGAGGCGGTCCACCGGGCCCTCGCCGGCGACGGTGACGACGTCGAAGCCGAGCTCCGCGAACAGCTCCATCCAGAGCGCGGCGACGATCGACACGCCGTCCGTCGCCCCGAGGCGGAACGACAGGAAGGCGACACGGGGCACGGCCGGTAGCTTGCCGCACGTGGACGACCCAGCTGCAGGCGAGCACCGTGATCCGGTCGATCGTGCCGCACTCGCCGCCCTCGTCCGCCCCGTGATGGAGGCCCACTGGCGCGAGCCCGGGTTCACGGTGCCGAACGCGACGACCTACCCCTGGCAGTGGCTGTGGGACTCGTGCTTCTGCGCGCTCGTCTGGGCCGACCTGGGCGAGCCGGACCGAGGTGTCCAGGAGCTCCGCTCGGCCGTCGCCCACCAGGGCGCGACGGGCTTCGTCCCCCACGTCACCTACTGGTCGGACCCGGACGTCCTCAGCGGGTTCTGGGGTCGGTCGGGCACCTCGTGCATCACCCAACCACCGATGCTCGGCCACGCGGTGGCCGAGCTGGTGCGTCGCGGCGTGGCGGTCCCCGACGACCTGGTCGACGCCGCCGTGCGTGCGGTGCGGTTCCTCCTGCGGGACCGCCGCCGGAGCCCGGGCGGGCTCGTCGAGATCGTGCACCCGTGGGAGTCGGGCGCCGACGACAGCCCGCGGTGGGACTCGCTCCTGGGCGGGGGCGCCGAGCGGACCGACCTCGCCTGGTACGAGCGGAAGGGCCAGCTCGTCGGCGCCATCCGGTTCGACGAGGCCGGCGCGCCGGTGGCGAACGACGAGGCGGGCGTCGGGTCGGTCGCGTTCTCCGCGCTGGTCGCGTGGAACGCCGCCGAGCTCGCCCAGCTCACCGGTGACGACCCGCTCGCGGCCGAGGCACGCACGCTGGCCTCGTCGCTGTCCGCCCGGTGGGACGCCGACCTTCGCACCTGGGTGGACGACGGGCCGACCGCCGGCGGGTCGGGCCGGGTGCGGACGCTGGAGGCGCTCCTCCCGGCGCTCGTCGACCCCGACCCCGGGCACGTCGGCGCCGCGCTCGACGCCCTCGTGGAGCCGACCGCGCACGGGGCGACGTACGGTCCGACGGGCGTGCACCGCGCCGAGCCGTGCTTCGCCCCCGCGACGTACTGGCGGGGGCCGGCCTGGCCGCAGCTCACCTACCTGCTGTGGTGTGC
>JAEZFI010000329.1 GCA_023437745.1 Actinomycetes bacterium | reverse complement strand
CGCCTGTCGCGCCGGCCCTCCCGCCGGTCGCACCGCGCCTCGACGCACCGGACCTCGAGCCACCCGACGCGCCGCCCAGGTCCGGGGACGCCGGCGCGCTCCGGCGGTACTGGCGGTGGTGGGTGATCGGCATCCTCGTCGCCCTCGTGGCGACGGCCGTGATCGTGGGGCCTCCCGATCGCGACGCCGCCGTCGACGCCGGCGCGGGCTCCGACACGAGCACGACGGCCCCGACCTCACCCGACGCCGCGCCCGGTGGGTCGGCGCCCGGGACTCCCGGCACGCCCGACACCTCCGGCGCTCCGGGTGGCACGGCGACCTCGATCGACGCTGCACCGCCGTCGACCGGCGTCGGCCCCGTGGACCTGTACCCCTGCGCGCCCGCGGACGATCTCGACGTCCTCGCCATCACCGGCACTCTGACCAACGACGCCGTCGCGCTCGGTCCGGCGTTCGCCTACACCGACGGGATGTACCGCTGGGTCGTGGCCGACCTGCTCGACGCCGCGGGCCGGACCGTCGCGATCGACGGGGCCTGGGTCCTCTCCGCCGGTCAGGTCGCGACGATCTCGGAGAGCGCGGCACTCCACTCGATGGTCCCCGCCGCGCTCGACGTGTTCGTCGGGCTCCCGCTCGATGCCGGCGAGGTCTCGCGCTCGCTCTACGACTGCGCCCCGGGGTAGCCCAGCGAACGGGCGACCACGGGGTTAGGTTCACCGTCATGGACACTCGCGAGACCTGGGACGACCTGGTGGGTGACGCCTGGGTCCGGCACGCGGACGAGATCGACGCGCACAGCGCGCCCTTCGGTGCGGCGCTGCTCGAAGCGCTGGCGCCCGTGCCGGGACGGCGGATCCTCGACGTCGGCTGCGGCTTCGGCTCGACGGCGATCAGCCTCGCCCGGCGTGGCGCGGACGTGGTCGGCATCGACCTCTCGACGCGGATGATCGACCACGCCCGGAGCCGCGACCTCGGCGAGCCCATGGGGACGGCGACGTTCGAGGTGGCCGACGCCACCCGCTACACCGCCGGCGAACCGTTCGACGAGGTGTGCTCGAGGTTCGGGGTGATGTTCTTCGACGACCCCCCCGCCGCCTTCGCGCACCTCCGGTCGCTGGTCCGGCCCGAAGGACGCCTGGCGTTCGCGGCCTGGGCGGATCCGGGGGCGAACCCGTGGATGATCGAGCCGGTGATGGCGTCCGTGGCGGTCATCGGCCCGCCTGCGCTCCCCGGGCCGACCGAACCCGGGCCGTTCTCGCTGGCGTCTCCCGAGCGGATCCACGACGTGCTCGGGTCGGCTGGTTGGCAGGACGTCGAGATCGAAGAGGTGACGGTCGAGGGCCCGCACCCTGCCGGTGGCGCCCGAGCCGTGGCCGAGATGGTCGTCGAGACCCTGCCGGTGCTCGCCCAGGGGCTGGTGACTCGACCGGAGGCCCGCGACGACCTCTGCGCGGCGATCGCCGACGCGCTGGCGCCACGGGAGCACGGCGGCCGCGTGACGTTCGCGGCCTCCGCGCTGATCGTCACCGCGCACGCCTGAACCGCGGTCCCGGCGGCCCCGAGCCGTGGTCAGCCGGCGGGCGGCGCTTCGTCGTCGCCCGCAGGGCGCGTCGACTCGTCGAGCAGCTGCATCAGCTGGGCCTTGTTCATGCTGCCCGTCCCCTTGACCCCGAGGGTGCCGGCACGCCGACGGAGCTCGGCGGCCGTCAGTCCGAGGAGGTCGTCGTGGAGCTCGGGGATGGCCTCCTCGGGCGCGACGACGGGCTCCACGGGCGGCGCGGTCGCCGACGTGGGGTCCGGGGACTCCTCGCCCTCGGCGGCGAGCCTGGTGAGCAGGGCCGCGAGGGCGGCGGGGTTCTCGACCGTGACGGTGAGCCCGGGATGGCGGAGGACCCCGAGCGGGTCCATGCCGCGCACGGGCCGGCCGAACCGGATGCACACGCCCTGCTCCCGGTTGGTGGCGAAGGTCAGCCCACGGTCCTTGAAGGAGAGGTGGGGCGGCCCGATCGTCTTCGGCAGGGCATAGGGCCCGGTGACCGACGCGCCCGAGACGTTGCTCAACGGCGTGACCACCGACCACGGTCCGAAGCGCGCGAGGAGGTGGTGTCGTGTGACCGTGACCGAGCAGTTGTCGGGGCGGATGCCCAGCGGACGCGCGGCCAACTCGAACACGTGGTCGAAGGCGAACTCGTGGGCGACGACCGGATCCTCCTCCGGTGGGCCCTCCGGCCGGCGACGGCGAGCGGCCAGCGACGTGATCGAGCGAACGGGGTCGAACTGCTGCGTCATGGTCCACCCGTACCCCGCGTGGGGGTCGGGCGAACCTGGACCTCGCCTCGGTCCTCGGTAGCGTCGCCCGCGTGATCCCGAGGCCGGCCGTGGCACCCACCGGACTCCCGGTCGAGGAGTGCGTGCCCGCGCTCCGCGCCGCGTTGGCCGGGCGAGGTGCCGCCGTGCTCCAGGCCGAGCCGGGCGCCGGCAAGTCGACGGTGGTCCCCCTCAGGTTGCTGGACGAGGCACGGCTCGGCGCGAGCCGCATCGTGATGCTCGAACCCAGGCGCCTGGCCGCCCGCGCGACGGCGCACCGGATGGCCACCCTGCTCGGGGAGGAGGTCGGGCGCACCGTCGGGTTCCGCACCCGCGCCGAGTCGCGGGTCGGCCGCGCGACCCGGATCGAGGTCGTCACGGACGGCATCCTCACCCGGCGACTCCAGCGCGACCCCTCCCTCGAGGGAACCGGTCTCGTCATCTTCGACGAGGTGCACGAGCGGAACCTCCAGGGTGACCTCGCGCTCGCCTTCACGCTCGACGTGCGTCGCAGCCTCCGAGCCGACCTCGCCGTGCTGGCCATGTCCGCCACCCTGGACGTGGACCGCATGGCCACGCTGCTCGGCGGGCCGGACACTCCGGCGACGATCGTGTCCAGCCCGGGGCGCTCCCACCCGGTCGAGGTGCGTTGGGACGCCCGGGAGCCCGGGCAGCGGCTGGCCGATGCGACGGTGTCGGCTGTCCGCGTGGCGCTCCGCTCGGATCCGGGCGACGTGCTCGTGTTCCTGCCCGGAGCGGCCGAGATCCGCCGTGTGGCAGGGCTCCTCGGTGCCGACCGTGACCTCCTGTCGGCCGTCGACGTCCGTCCGCTGCACGGCGGGTTGCCGGCGGACCAGCAGGATGCGGCGCTGGCGTCGTCGACCGACGGGAGGAGGCGGGTGGTGCTCTCGACCGACATCGCCGAGACGAGCCTCACGGTCGAAGGGGTGCGCGTGGTGATCGACAGCGGCGAGGTACGGCGGCCGGCGTTCGACCACCGGTCCGGGCTCAGCCGGCTCCGGACGGTGCCCAGCTCGCGAGCCTCGGCGGACCAGCGCGCCGGGCGGGCCGGACGCACGGAACCGGGCGTCGCCTACCGCCTGTGGTCGGAACGTGACCACCGGCAGCGGGCCGAGTTCGCCGAGCCCGAGATCCGCACCTCGGAGTTGGCCGGGTTGGCGCTCGAGCTGGCCGTGTGGGGCGCTCAGGCGGACGAGCTGCCGTTCCTCGACGCGCCCCCGGCGCCGCGCCTCACCGACGCACGGGAGCTGCTCGAACGCCTCGGAGCGATCGACGGCACAGGTCGGCCCACCGAGGCCGGGAGGGCGATGTCCGAGCTCCCCCTCCATCCCCGCCTCGCCCACATGGTGGTGTCGGCCCGGCCGGCAGGACACGGCTGGCTCGCGTGCATCCTGGCGGCGTTGCTCGAGGAGCGCGACGTGTTGCGCCGCCACCCGTCCGACCTGCCCGTCGACGTCGAGGAGCGGGTGCGCCTCGTCGACGACCCACAACGACGCCTCGCCGATGCCGACCCCGCCGCGGTCGCGAACGCTCGGAGCCGGGCGAGGGAGCTGGCGAAGCGCTGCGACATCCCGCCCGGAGGCGTCGAGGTGGGGGCGGCAGGACGGGTGCTCGCGCTCGCCCATCCCGACCGCCTCGCGCAGCACGCCGGCGGGGACCAGCTCCGGCTCCGCTCCGGACAGCGGGTGGCACTGCGGTCGACGGACCCGCTGCACGCCGCGCCCTTCCTCGTCGTGGCGGAGACCGGGCCGGTGAGCCGGCGAGGTGGTCCCGGCCCGGCGGGGCCCGAGGACGAGGTGCGGATCGCTGCCGCACTCGAGCTCCAGGACCTGGAGTCCGTCGCAGGGGCCGACATCGAGACCCTCACGCAGGTGGTCTGGGACGCAGCCCGCGACGACGTCGAGCAGCGGACCGAGCGGCGGCTCGGCGCCCTGGTGCTGGCGTCGGCGACGGGACGACCCTCCCCCGGGGCCCACACCGTGAACGTGCTCGTCGATCGCGTGCGCCGCGGCGGGCTCGACCTGGTGCGATGGAGCCCGACGGCGCGCTCCCTCCAGGCACGCGCGGAGTTCGCGCGCCGCCTGCTCGGCGAGCCGTGGCCCGACGTCGGGGACGGCGCGCTGCTCGCGACGCTCGACGACTGGCTCGCACCGCTGCTGGTCGGCGCCACACGACGCACCGACGTCGAGCGGGTCGACATGGCGGTGGTCATCCGCACGCTGCTCGGCCACCGGCTGGTGCACGAGCTGGACGACGCCGTCCCCGCCGCCGTCACCGTCGCGAGCGGACGTCAGACGCCGATCGACTACCGCACCGACCCACCGTCGATCGCTGCGAGACCACAGGAGCTGTTCGGCACGACCGTGCACCCGTCGATCGCCGCGGGTCGGCTGCCCCTGGCGATCCACCTGCTCTCCCCCGCCGGCCGCACCGTCCAGGTGACCTCCGACCTCCCCGGCTTCTGGGCCGGCACCTGGGCGGACGTCCGCAAGGAGATGGCGGGCCGCTACCCCAAGCACGACTGGCCGACCGACCCTGCGAACGCGTCGCCCCAGCGGCTCAGGTCGTGATCACGACCGGGACGACGAAGTCCTCGATCATCGCCCGCTCCTCCGCCGGATCGGCGCCGGGGACCGCGAGCAGCGACACGACGACCCGCACGATCCACTGCGCGCGCCGGCGGACGTCGGCACCGGCATCCCCCTCGGCGAGGAGTACCGACTCCACCAGCGCCCCGATCACCTCGGAGGACTGAGCGAGCTGCACCGTGGCACCGGCGTCGCTCGCCTCGAACCACGCCATCAAGGTGGGTTCCCCCCGCACGAGCCGCAGCGAGGTCGTCACGATGGCGACCAACCGCTTCGCCGGGTCGCCGACGCTGCCGACGTCGCGGAGGACGCTCGCCCCGATCCGCCGCGCGGCGCGGTGCACGAACGCCGTGCGCAGGGCGTCGCGGTTCTCGAAGTAGCGGTACAGGGTCGCTCGGGAGCAGCCCGCTGCGGCGGCGACCTCGGCCATGCCGACGGTGGCGACGCCGCGCTCGGCGAACAGCGCTCCGGCGGCGTCGAGGATCTGCTCGGTGGCCAGCGCGGTCCGCTCGTCACGGAGCCAGCTCGCGCCGCTCACGCGAGGCCGTCGGTCAGGAAGGGCAACGTGCGGTACCGCCGCACGAAGTGCCCCGGCGCGAACTCCCCACGGGCGGCATCGACGGCGAAGCGGGGGAAGCGGTCGAGGAGCTCCTCGAGGGCGACCCGGGCCTGGAGGCGGGCGGCGGCCGCGCCCAGGCAGTGGTGCGCACCGTGGCCGAAGCTCATGATCTGCCGCGGCCGGCGATCCACCTTCAGCTCCTCGGCGTCGCTGCCGAACTCGGCGACGTCACGGTTGGCGGCGGCGTAGAGCAGCAGGACCTTCCGCCCCGCGGGGATCGTCGTGCCATGGAGCCGGACGTCGCGGGTCGCCGTACGGGCCAGGCCCTGGACGGGCGAGGTCAGACGGAGCAGCTCGTCCACGGCCTCGCCGATCGTCTCGGGCCGCTCGAGGAGCAGCGCTCGTTGATCGGGCCGCTGCGTCAGGAGCGCCGCGGCGCCACCGAGGAGCCCGGTCGTCGTGTCGTTGCCGCCGGCGACCATCGTGAAGGCGAAGCCGAGGATCTGGAGCTCCGGCACGTCGGGGCCCTCCTCGCCCGCGGCGACGAGGTCGCTGATGGTGTCCTCGCCGGGCTCGACGCGACGGTGGGCGATCAGGTGCGCGAAGTACTCGAACAGCTCGCCCACGGCGTCGGGCGCCGACAGCGCGTCGCCCTTCGCAGTCGCGGCCACGATGGCATCGGTCCACGCGTCGAACCTCGCCCGGTCGGCGGGCGGCACGCCGAGGAAGTGGGCGACGACCATGCTCGGCAGGGGCTTGAAGAGCTCGGCGACGACGTCGACCTCGTCGGCACCGAAGCGGTCGAGGCGCTCCCGGACGAAGCGGCGGATCTCGGACTCCAATGCCGCCACACGCCGTGGGGTGAACGCGCGAGCGACCGACCGGCGGAAGACCGTGTGGTCGGGCGGGTCGAGCATGACCATCGGGGCCGCGTCGGCGAGCCCGGCGGCGTCCATGTCCCCGTAGCGGAAGCTCAACCCGCTGGCGGACGAGAACGTCGCCGTGTCACGGGCAGCGGCGACCACGTCGGCGAACCGGGAGAGCACCCAGTAGTCGCCATGGTGGACGTGGTGCACCGGGTCGTGCTCGCGGAGGGCGGCGTACATGGCGAACGGATCGCGCCACGACTCGCCGGATCGGGGAACGAACCTGGCCTCGGACGTCTCGACGAGCATGTCGCGATCGTGAGACACTATTGCCTATTTGTCAACCGTCGCCGAGGACGCTGTCTCGGCGGTCTCGCTCCGAGATCACCGTCGCCGCCGCGTGAGCCCGGTTTTCAGCGCACGCGCCGAAGTCGCCCGTTAGGGTCCGGACAAGCTCCGGCCCGGGGAGGTCGACATGAGGACTGGCATCCGTCCACGGCGGCGATGGGTTTCCGCGTGGCTCGGCGTCATGCTCGTTGCGGGTGTGATGGCCGCGTGCGTGCCACCCGAGGAGACACCACCCGACCTGACGAACATCGTCCACATGTCGGACGAGCAGGTGGTCGAGCGCCTCGAGGAGGTCGCGCCGGACGTGGTGTCGGCGTTCGCCGATCCGGCCGTCCTCGAGAAGATCCCGCCCGAACGACGCGCCGACGTCGACGACATCCTGTCGAAGCTCGGCACGGCCGACGGTCGCGCCCAGCTCGTCGACCGTCTGCGCGCCGACACGGAGAAGACCCGCGGCGGGTTCCTCCCCGGGAGGGAGAACATCGCGGGCGGTGTCCTCGACAACGTCATCGCCCTGTCGGACGGATTCGAGGTCGACACGACGCTGCACGGCACCCGCAGCCCCGCGCCCGCGACGACCGGCATCTCCGTCGGGTTCGAGTCCACCTTCGGCAGGTGCGCAGCGCCCGGCGGAACCGGGGAGCTTCCGGCGCCGGCCGGCCTCGTGCCGGCGCAGCACCTCACGCCCGAGCACGACGTGTACGCCACCTATCACCCCGGAGTCTTCGACCCCACCCGCCTCACCTTCATCCCGCCGTTCCTCGCCCCCGCGGGCGCTCCGACGATCGGCGGCACGACGGGCGTCGAGTTCCGCCGTGGCGGGTCGACGGGCCATCAGATGCGGGTCCTGGTCGACGTCCAGGACGTGAACAAGCACTTCCCCGTCGCCGCCCTCTACCCGCTGTTCCGCATCCGCCCGCTGGCGGGGACCGCCGCCCAGGAGGTGCAGGTGGCCCCGTCCGAGGGCCGACTCCTCTGCTATCAGGGCGACGGCGAGACGCAGAACCGCGCGTACTTCGACGGGTGGCTCGACGTGCCGCCGGCCGAACCCGGCTTCCAGCTCGTCACTGAGATCGTGGAGAACGACTTCTACTTCCGCTTCGGCGGCCCGAACTTCGACCTCCTGCTCTCGGGTGCGGGACCGCAGTTCTTCGCCGGCGCCGACCGCTCGACGATCCACATCGGACCCGCGCCGCTCACCTCGGCGGCGCCGCTCGACCATTCGGTGGGTGCGTTCGCGACCGCCTTCCCGGATCCGGGCGGGGCGCCCAACGTGCTGACCGAGCAGAACGGCGTGCCCAGCGACGACCTCGAGTCCGCCATCGCCGGGTACCTCGAGGCCAAGGTCACCGGCGCGCTCAGCGACGAGCTGTCGGGCACGCTCAGCAACTACTACGCGATCACCGTGTGGGGCAGTCCGGCCGAGCGGCCGGAGGCCCAGGTCGACCTCCGCTGGGTCGACCCGCACACCAGGTTCCCCGGCATCGAAGGGGAGGTGCCCGGCAAGTCCGGCGCACTCGAGGCCGCGATCCACGCCGAGGCGCACGCCGACATCGGCATGCAGGTCCTGGGCACGCCCTGCACGGGCCTCACCCTGGACGTCCAGCTCGACAGCGTGGCGAACGTGTGGGCCGATTCGGCGGGCCCCGGGACCGGCATCGTCCCTCGCTTCGAGGTGAACACCGACCCCGACACCGACGTCGACATGCCCTGGTACGACTGGCCGCTCGCACCCTGCGTGATCGGCTACGGGATCCTGAGCGCGAAGTCCGACGGCAAGGTCTCGGACGGCGTGAACGGCGCGCTCGAGAAGCAGCTCGGAGAGGACGGCGACATCACCGAGCTCCTGGCGGGGTTCGACCTCGCCGACTTCATGCCCGACCTGGCGATCGACCCGATCTCGATCGGCGGGTCCACCACCGGGGGCGCCGTGATGAAGCCCCTCGTCACCAACCTCGACAACGCGTGGTGCCGTGCGACCGCAGCGCCACCGGGGTGCTCCGTCGACCAGGACCTCCTCGGCACCAACGGCCTGGAGGTCACCGCCGACGCGACCATGGTGTCCAGCCTCGCCCAGGCGCTCGGCGGACCGCTCGGAGGGCGGTTCCCGAACGTGTTCGCGCCCAGCAGGACCACGAGCGTCGATGACCTCGTCGTGACCCACCGGGACGCCGGCGGGCAGTTCGCCGGGCTCGGCGTCGTGGTCGACCCCCGACTCGTGAACCTGGCGCTCCGCGCGCTCGTGCAGGGCACGTCCACGAGCACCACCACCAACGGGCTGATCGACATCAAGAACCTGCAGCTGCCGGTGAGCGGCTTCTCGATCAGCCTCCGGCCCGAGGTGGCGCCGATGGTCACGAGCAACATCGGGCCGGCGGGCGGGCCCGCCAGCAGCCCGACGGTGCGCGCCGTCGCCCCTGACGTCCGCCTCGACCTGCGCACGAATCCGAGCGACACCAAGACGGTCCGGTACTCCGTCGCCGCCACCGTGAACGCCGGCGCCGAGTTCGAGCCGGCGACCGGGACGCTCCGGCCGAAGCTCGACTCGCCGGTCATCGACATCCAGACGACCGGCGGCTGCCAGGTCGACTACGAGGGCGCGTACGCCACGTCGTACCTGTTCTGCGGCCGGGGCGCCGGGGGCAACGGCGGGAACGGCATCACGTCGCTCAACGACCTTCTCGACCAGATCGCCAACGCCGTCGTGCTGCCGCTGATCGACGACACCGTCGGCGGCATCGGCCTCCCCTCCCTCGACGGCGTCGTCCCGGGCGCCCGCCTCGCCCTGGCCAACGTGAGGTTCGCTCAGCGGGGCGGCCACCTCGCCGCGTACGCCGACCTGCGGCCGGCACCCTCGCTGCGCCTCGTCGGCAGCACCGTCGGGTACGGCGGTGACGACGACACGATCCGGTTCTTCGCCGTCCCCACCAACGTGGACATCGTGAACATCCCGACGACCTACGACTGGGACATCGTCGACAAGGAGACCGGAGCGGCCGTGCCGTTCTCGTACATCCCGGGGACGGGCCAGGCGGCCGTGCAGTTCACGTCGGGCGCGTTCGCGGTGAATCCGAACACCGAGTACAAGACGGTCGAGGGCACCCTGACCCTCGACCAGGCGAACCTCCACGTCGTGGGCAAGGGGACGTTCAGCTGGCGCAAGGCCCAACCGGTGCCGCCGCCGAACTGCCCGCCGCCGCCGGGCGGGTTCCTCCAGGCGCTCAAGCCGCTCCCCGGCGGTGTGGGTGGCTACGGGACGATCGGCACCGTCGTCTGCTGAGGATCGGGGTCTGCTGAGCAGCCAGATCAACCGAGGGCGCCGGACGCCGCCCGCTGCGGCGGGGCCGTGAAGTTGCGACCGACCTCCGAGGCATACGACGCGCCCAGCGCCCGACCCTGCTCGATCAGGTGGTCCGTGAGCCGGCGGTGCCCCGCCGGCTCGCCGTCGCACGAGGCGAGCCCGTCCATCAGCGCGTCCAGCTCCTCGCGGTGCAGGGTCACGTCGCCCGTGATCCGGTTGACGACCGAGAGCAGCGGGAGGACCGCTGCCTTCGGCAGCTCGACGACGAGCGCCCGCGCGCCCGCCGCATCGCCGATGCGCCGGACCAGGTCCCCGAACGCAAAGGTCTCCGGTCCGCCCGTGTTCCGGATGACCGATCCCTCGGCTCCCCCCAGTGCGACCATCAGGTCGGCGAAGTCCTCCACGTGCGTCGGCCGGACCTCGTACCGCCCGTCGCCGGGGACCGCGAACACGTGCAGTCGGCGCAGGAGCCACGCGATGTTGTTGAGGAGGATGTCCCCGCCCCCGAAGAGGACCGAGGGCCGCACGATGGCGTACTCCATGCCCGACTCCATCACCGCCCGCTCCACGAGCGCCTTGCCCCGGTGGTACGAGTAGGGCGAGTCGACGTCGGGGTGCATGATGCTCACGTGGACGATGCGGCGGACGCCCGCCGCCGTCGCAGCGTCCACGAGCGCCCTGCTGTTGCGCACGGCGTCGTCGTGGGTGAACGAGCCACGCCCGAACCGCACCCAGTACGTGTTGTAGAAGGTGTCGACGCCGGCGAAGGCCTCGATCATCCGATCGGGCTCGTCGAACCGGTACGGGAAGGCCTCGATCGGCGCGGGCACGTCGGCGAGGTCCCGGGTGAGGGTTCGCACGACGCGGCTGCGCTCGAGCAGGCGAGCGGCGACGTAGGCGCCGGAGTAGCCGGCGGCTCCGGTGACGAGGTCCGTGGCATCCATGTTCGGCCTTCCCGTCGTGCGGCTCACCCGTGCGGCGAGCCGAGTCCACCGTTTCATACATACGTATGAGTTGCAAGTGGGTAGGCTGTCGTCGTGGTCACCGATCGAGCAACCGCCACTCGCTCCCGTCTGCTCGCCGCCACCGTGGCGTCCCTGCGCACGAGCGGTGCCAGCGGCTTGACCTCGCGCGAGATCGCCCGGGCTGCCAACGTGAACCTCCAGGCGATCACCTACCACTTCGGGTCGAAGGACTCGCTCGTCGCTGCCGCGTTGACCGACCTCGTGCGCAGCCGCCTCGACCCCGTCCGCGCGGCCCTCGAGGCCGATGGCGACCCGGCCGAGCGGCTCTTCCACGCCTTGACGACGATTCGAGCGGCGTTCGCCGTGGGCCGCGACGACCTCGCCGTGTACGCCGAGGCGATCGCCGCGTCGTCGACGAACCCCGAGCTCGCCCGCTCGCTCGGAGCGCTCCACGACGAGCTCCGCTCCTACCTCGCCCAGCTCATCGCCGAGCTCCAGCGCGACGGCTACATCCAGCGCTGGGTGGAGCCCGACGCGATGGCCTCGTTGCTCATCGCCATCGGCGACGGACTCGCCGCCCGGTCCCACTACGGCGAGCCGGACGTGGACGGCGTCCTCGACCAGGTGGCCCTCCTCCTGCTGGCAGCTCGGGACACGAGAGGGCGCGTGTGGCCGTCGGCCGCTCGACTGCTGCTCCGCCGCATGGCACGGCGGTCCTGAGCTCGGCCCGGCCCCTCGCTCAGCCGTCGCCGACGACGCGCAGGCGCGCCGGCGAGACCGGACGCTCGAGGCTGAGCCCGTCGAACACGGCCTCGGCGGCCTCGTCGGCGGGCAGCCAGCACACGAGCTGGTGCCCGTCCGTCGCGAGGCCCATCGCCTCGACGTCGAGGTGCAGCTCGCCGACCGCGGGGTGCCGGAGTCCGAGCGCTCGTCGCGCGCTCGCCGCCGGCGATGGACCGCTCCAGCGGGCGACGAACTCCGGGAGCTCCGCCAACTCGGCGATCAGGCCAGCGAACCGGTCGTCGTCGCCGTGATGGAGCTGGGCCTCACGCAGCCGGGCGACCTCCGCGTCGGCGACGGCACCCCACTCCACGTACGCGTCCTTCCCGGTGAACACGTGCCGCGCGAGGTTGGCGCCATCCGCCAACCCGAGCGGCGCAACCAGCGCGCGCCACGCGGTGTTCGAGGCCAGCACGTCACCGGCCGGACCCACCACCATGGCAGGGGTCGGATCCAACCGATCGAGGAGGCTGAGGACGGACGGCGCGACCGGCGCATCGAGCTCGGGGATCGGCGGGCACAGGCGCTCCATGCCGGGCGTGGTGCTGACCGTGGCCAGCGCCAGGAGGTGGCGTGACTCCTCGGCGTCGAGCTGGAGGGCGGCGGCGAGAGCGAGCAGGACGTCGGACGACGGGTTCACGTCACGGCCCTGCTCGAGTCGCACCAGGTAGTCGATGCTGACGCCCGACAGGGCGGCCACCTCCTCGCGCCGCAGTCCAGGGGTCCGCCGACGGCCGTTGTCCTTCAACCCGGCCTGCGCCGGGCTCAGCCGCTCCCGGCGCGACCGGAGGAACTCGGCGAGGGTGGGACGGTCGGGCACCGCTCCAGTCTGCCGGAGCGCCCTGCGATCCAGCCTGGCCCTCGCGGTACCAGGATCGAGCCGGTCTGCCCCGGGGCCCGCACGGGTCGCACAGTCGACCCCATGACCACCTCCACCACCACCTCACCCGCCCTTCCGCTCGACCCCGGCACCTGGGTGCTCGACCGCAACCACAGCGCCGTCGCCTTCACGATCCGCCACCTCGGTGTCTCGAAGGTCCGCGGCACCTTCACGGACTTCGACGCCGATGTCCGGGTCGGCGTCACGTCGGAGACCACCGCCGTGACGGCGACCATCGACGTCGCCTCGATCGACACCCGGAACCCCGACCGCGACGCGCACGTCCTGCAGCCCGACATGCTCGACGTGACGCTGCGACCGACGATCACGTTCCGCTCCACCTCCATCACCGGCGAGGGCGACGAGTGGCGCGTGGACGGCGAGCTCACGATCGGCGAGGTCACGGCACCCGTGACGCTCGACGTCGAGCTGGGCGGTGTCGTCCTCTCCCCCGCCGACGGCCGTCGCCACGCCGGCTTCGAGGCCACCACGCAGATCCGCCGCCAGGACTTCGGGCTCATGCCGGCCATCCCCGCAGCGATGCTGGGCGACGCCATCAAGATCGAGCTGGACCTGCAGCTCGTCGAGCCGGAGCCCACACCGAGCTGACTCGGCAGAGCTGTGGTACTCCTGGCGGGACTTCTTTCGAACCTCAATCTGCCGGACGCCGAGTGAGCCGGGAGCCTTGGTCCTGGTCTCCCCGGCCTGGATCCGCACGCCAGTCGCGCCTCGTCCCGGCGACCGCGAGCAGGCCGGGTCGGTCGCAGCCATGACGCCCTGGTCTGCTGATGAACCAGAACTGCCTGACGACGTTCCCACCGGCGTGCGGGGCCTGCTTTCCCTAGCCTCAGGTGCGCTCTACAGGTATCGGTGTACACCTGCGGCGATGGCGTTGACCCCTCGGGCCAAAGCGTGGCTGGTCGGATGCTCTGTAGCGTTCCGGGCCGCCGCGATTGCTCTCGACCCCGGCCACGCCGAACTGGCCGGGCATCCGCCGAGCATCGCGTCGATTGTCCGCGACGCCTTGGAGATGGTCGGTGACGACGATGCGCTGCTGCGGGAACTCCTTCCTCCGCTTGAGGCGATTCTCGGAAGCGCTAACAACTAGCGGACAAGGGGCTGGCGCAAGCTGTGCCCCCGACCGGCACAGCCGACCCTCGGATGGCCGAAGACGATCGTCAGGATGCAGGTGGCAGTCGGGGACCTCGGTCACCGGCTCGGGCGAAGTGCTCGCCGAGGCCGACGAGGTGCAGGATGCGCTCGACGTTCGAAGGGACGTTTCGTAACCACAGGTCGACGGCCGAGCGACTCCTGAGCAGCGCCTCTACCCCGGATGAGTCCAGAAAGGTCACCCCAGCTAGATCGGCAATGACTGCGTAGCGCCCGCCGCACGCTGCATCGACGAGCTGGGATACCACCGCTTCCGCAACTGCAATGTCCAACTCCCCAGCGAGATGGACGACGACCGACTCTGTTGGTTCATCGCTGCCACGCATGATCACAGTCCTCGGTCGGCCTGCGTAGAACCCCCTCTCTCGGCGCCTGAGGGGGACATTCTGTCAAACCCGACGACGATGCGGCTCAGGCTGTCGAGGCGGCCGGTCCGATGTCGGTCGCACGAGACTACGATCGAAACGAGCCGGTAGAACCGTCTCGTCGGACAAGCGTCGCACGGTCACTGCACCATCCGGTGGCGTCGCTTCGACCTGGAATCCTTTGCTCCAGCCACGCAGTGACTCGCACCAGACCTCAATCGGCTGCCCTCGGCGCAACGCTCGTTCCGGTGAACGCTCCATGATTTCCCGCCTCCACTCTCGTAGCTCGTAGCACTTACCCGTTCCGCCGGGAGATCCGACGCCGCTCACGCGCGGCGTTGAGGCCCGATCTCGAAGTGCCACGCATCTGCCTGCGCTGCGCGCGTAGTCGATGAACGTGGGAGGCCGATCTCCTGCGCGGCGCTCGGCCGCGGGCAGCGGGCGGTCGGCGGACAACGGGCAGCGTGGAGGTGGCGGGCGAGACCCCCACGAAGACCATCTCGACCGGTTCCCCCGTGGCCGCACCCACTCGCCGACGTCGCAAGTGGGCGACCGCGTCCGCCACGATCTTAATGACAAGGATGCCAATGGCGACGAGTGCCCCGCTCAACAGCACCGTCTGAAACCAGCCCACAGCCGAACGGTATGGCCATCCCGTTGCGAGTGCCTCGAAAACGCGGTGCTCGTCGGAGTTCACGCGTTGACGGCGACGAGCAGGGGGGTCGCCCAGCTTGGCGCGGCACTGACCGCCCATCCTCGGACGGTGGGACAACGGCGCCCCGGCTCGCCCGGGGCGCCGTCGCATTGCAGGGTGTTCACCGCCTTGGATACGGCACCCCTGAGTGACTCTAGGAAAATCGCGCTGCCGCCTCAACGGTTCAGATGGGCGAATCGAATGCCCTCGACCAGTGCAGCGTCGATCCAAGACGAGGATCCCTGTTGACCCAGGGCGAACGGCGGACTACACCGACCTGGAGCGAATCCCTGGCGGGAGGCATCATGGCGGCGATCACTGGGGCAGATCTGCCCGACGGGCCAGGGCGCATCCGTGCGCTCGACTGGGTTCGACGAACAGGGCGGGGTGGCGACCTCTGGTACCGACGAAGTGATGGGACGCTGTACAAGCAGCAACCTGCTCAACTCACGGACGGAACCGTCCCGGTCGCACACCTGACGGGACCTGCCACAGCGCCGCTGAAGGTGTATCTGGACTTCACCAACCGCTGCAATCTGTCATGTCGCCACTGCATCTCGTCGTCCGGTCCGGACGCCGACACCTCGACCGAGCTGCCGACGGACCGAATCATCGAGCTGATCGAGGAGCTAGCGGAGCAAGGCGTACTGGAGATCGCGATGGCGGGCGGGGAGCCGTTCCTGCACCCTGACTGGGAGGTGATCTTCTCGCGGGTGACCGAGTGCGGCATGAACCTCCTCGTCACGACGAATGGCCTGCTGCTCAGCGACCACGCCCTCGATGTTCTCGTCGAGCTGGACCCTCTCGAAGTTCGGGTGAGTTTCGACGGAGGACCGGGGCTGCACGAGCACGTGCGAGGTCGTCACACCTACCTGCGGTCGATGCGGACGGTTGCCCGCATGGCTGCAGCGGGGCTGCGGGTGTCCGGTCGCCTGACCCTGTGTGCAGGAGGGGACGACGAACTGCCCGTCCTGTTCGACGACCTTCGCAACGCAGGCGTCAAGACCATCAAAGTTGCGGTTGCGAAGGCGGCGGGCCGCGGAGCCGGTGAGCGCGGTCGACACTTGGTTCGGCAGCTCCCTGATCCCAGCGCTGCCGCGATGCTTCACCGGTTCGCGAAGGACGCGGGTCTGCGGCTTCGTCTCGCCGCTGACGACTTCCCGACCGACCTGCGCGACGGGGAGTTGTCGAAGCTACGCGACGTCGATCGGCCGAACTGCGGTGCAGGCACCGAAACCGCCTATGTGACGCCACAAGGCGAGCTGCTCGGCTGCGTCGCGATCCCCGACATCTCGTTCGGCGCGCTCCACACCGAGTCGTTCACGGACGTTTGGGAAGGCCGCGTCGCCCGGCACTACCGGGACGCCGCCGACGCAAGCGAAGCCCGCCGTCTCTGCGATGTCCTGACTCGCTCTTCGACCGACGTAGGGCCGGTCGACGTGCCGTTCCCTTCGAGGCGACGTGCCGTCCGACCCCCGAGCGAGGCGACGGCAGGTTGGTATCAACCGGCGACTGACGGGGCACAGCGGTCACGGTGAAGAAGGAGTCGCCTGGATCCCATCCCAGGTGGCAGTTGCGGCGGGCCCTGTTCCCGGACTCCATCCCTCGATCGGTGGAGTCCGGCGAACGGGCCGTTGCGAGCGGCGAGTCGAGACCGACGCTCGATTCTCCTCGGCGAGGTTCCCACCCCCGCTGCCATCCGCATCCGATGGCTGAATGACGCTCAGGTCGGGTACGGGCGCCGCGGGGAGCTCGTCATGGAGGAGAACGATGATCGGTACCAGCAGATCGAATAACCGAACCGCCGCGGGGCATTCCGGGCGACACCACGCCTACGTTGCGATCCCATTCGTCTTCGCGGCGCTCCTGTTACTGGCGTTTGCGACGTCAGCGCCGCCCGTCGGCGCCGTATCGCCAAACGACGTGACCATCGAGTTCACGCCGAGCGGCGCTGCCGGTGACTGCGTTCCCGTGGGCCAGTCCCTCGCCGACGGGACCTTGGCCGTAACTGCCGCCGAGACTGAAGCAGCGTTTGTAGTGACGATCCAACTGTCCGCCGATCTGTGCGACCCAGTCGATGCCAAGGCAGCGATCTACAAAATGCCCGACTCCGGATCATGGCCTCAGACGCTGGCCACCGTCCGCTCGTTCGAGGTAAAGACCGCTGGCACCACAGTCGTGACGTTCGCCAAGGGTTGTGAGCGCGTCCAGTTCGACCTGCACACGCAAGGCACGCCCGACTGGATCCATCCCGACGTCGTCATGCACGGACCACTTCTGACGCCGAACGCGGCACTCCAGTTCTTCGGTTCAAACGAGTGCGAGGCGACAACCACGACGACCACGATTGCGACCTCGACGTCAGTGGTGCCGACCCCAACCTCGGTCGCCGGGTCTACCACCATCGCCAACGTGACCACGACGACTGCCGCTCCAACCACGAGCGGGGCCACAACCACCACCGAGGCGCCGGTCGTACTAGGAGCGACCGCCGTGCGACCGCCAGCCTCCGGGCAGCGGGGCGCAGTGTCCGGGACGCCCCTCGCCGTGACCGGGAGCGGGGTCCAGTTGGGCTACCTCGGTGCCGTCGCGCTGGTCGCTGGTGGCCTCCTCGTCGCTGCCACGCAGCGCCATCGTCGCAGCGCAGCCTGACCCATCTCGCAGAACTCACACCGCGTCCTAGGGTGCACCCCGTCCATCGGACGGGGTTTGCACGGCATTATCCGGATTACGGTGCAGTGAGCGGTTCTTTGGTGCAGACCGACACCGTGTGAACTACTGCGACGGACCGATGCGCTTCTCGCCGTTGTACCAGTAGACCAGCGCGGCCCACTCGTTGCGGTCACCGAGCGGTAGGCAAGCGCCGGTGTCCTCGACGAAGAACACCTTCTGCTGAGGTACGCCGTCGAGGGACCACTCGATGTCGAGGCGCTTCTCCTGTCCCGGCTTCAGGTCCTTGATGCCGAGAATGTGGTGCGAAGCGGTGATCGAGAGGCGGTTGCCCACCAGCATGTTCCGCACCTTCTCGGTTACGTCGGTCCAGAACTCCGGCTCCCCGATCCCGTACGAGGCAACGTCGATGGTGAGAGTGCCCGTCGGTGAAGGGCTGGCAGCCGGGTCAGGGTAGGACGAATCGGCCTCGATCCTCTTACGCCGAGACGCAGCAACCTTGACCGCGGTGCGGGCATCGAGCCATGCCCAGAATCGCTTGATGCCGTGGGCGTACAGACTCACTGCGGCTGCCGCGATGAAGCCAGTTACCCCAATGAAGATCCACCACTTCCGCGACTCATCATCTTCGGGGATGAACGCTGCGCCGGTGACGGCTGTCGTTCCCGCTGCGAGCAGCCAGGCGAAGAGTTTGTCGAGTCCTGCTTGTTCCGACACCGTGGCGGGACGCTAGTAGGGCACACCACTTCTGAGCGTCCTGTTGTGCGACGGCGACCGCCCATCCAACAAACTGCGCCGCGATGAACGGCAGCACCGACGCCGGTGCGATGCCTGTAAATGTGTCGGTGAACATGCGGGCGATCGTCACCTGCCGGGTTCGCGAAGCTGGTTGACGACGTGAACCAGTAGGCCGCAGTGATGTGGCCCGCGACTGCGAACGTCACCGTGTCGGCATGGGTCGAGAGGACGACACCGAGGATCACGATGAGCAAGCCGAAGGTCGCTACTGCCTCGGCAAGCCACACAGAGGCCGACGACCGACTGGTGGTCGCCCAGGTGATCGCCCCGAGGTCGAACATGAGGTTTGCGAGGATTGCGCCGACGACCCCGCCTGCGACCTGAGCGATGCACTCCGATGATGCCTCCCGCACGCGGAGTTCCCCGTCGATGACCGCGGCCATGGTGACGACCGGGTTGAACCTCGCTCCGGACACTGCACCGAACGCGAGGATCAGCGCGACCAGCCCCGCACCGGTGGCGAGCTCATCCGAACAAACTGCCCACTTGCCTGGACATGGCTTGCGAAGGCCAGACGGGACCGCCTGGTCGTCGCTTCACGTGAACGAGCAAGAGCGAGAAAACCAAGGCCATGCGCGCGCCCTGGCCCCCTGACTGCACCCGGTCCAATGGCGAGGACCAGTGTCGAGCTGGGCGCCCGCCGGTGAAGCGGTGGGAAGAAGGCGCTTGACAGTGAGGGAACTTTTATGCTCCCCTCGGAGAACCGGCTGAGCGAGGGAGGCCAGCATGGAGATCCGAATCCCGGCAGGGCGCGACGACTACCTCAGAGCGTTTGCCCTCTACCGCGTGCTCGTTGACTACGCCCGTCGCACACACCCCGCGCTCAACATCCTAGAACTCCTGGAAGAGAGCCACCGGTCCATCGAGGAGGAGACGGGCATCCCTCATCCCGTCGACTCGTACGACCAGGCGCTGCATGGCGAGGAGCTGCTCGCCGCTGACCTGTTCCACGTCGAGGGCCTGCTCTGCTCCGGCGCTGTGCACGGCTGGGCTATCGCCAATCAGCACCCCGCCTTCTGGTTCCCGATGCCGTGCATCACTCCCAGCTGCGCGGGGCTGGCGATGTGGCAGCACTGCGAGGCGTGCCGAGGAACCGCGGGGTCATCCGATGACTGGCGCGGCGCACTAGCTTCACGGCCCCTGACCAGCCGAACCAGTCGGACCACACGCCGCAGGAGCCGTCGTGAACGACCGCCAGAGTAGCCAATGCGTCGCGGAGTGGCCCCACTGTGCCAGATGTCAGTCGGCCTCGTCCGCGCCACTCAGGCCCTCCACCAACCGCGCCGCATCGACGCCAAGTGCATCGGCGAGGTTGACCAATGTGTCGAGGGTTGGGCTGACAAGCCCCCGTTCGAGGCGCCCGACGTAGGTCCGATGCAAATCAGCGCCGACAGCGAGATCGTGCTGCGTCATTCCCGCCCCTAGCCGCAGGTCCCGGAGCCGCTCGCCGAACGAGGCCAGCAGATCGGTGTCGTTCGCCTTTCTAGCCACGGAACAACAGCCCAGCAGTTTCGCTGCTAGAAAGCGAGCTTGACCTAGTCGCGAGCCCGAATGGCGCGCTCGGTGCTCAGGGTTCAGCGAGCGGAGGAAACTGATACACGCCCTTTGCTGTGCGGACGATGCTGCCGGTCTTGACCAGGTTGCTCAGAGCAACGGCGATCGAGTTGGTTGAACCCGCGAACCCGTGCACGCGGAGTTCCTCCACCAGTTCCGATAGGCCCACAGTCTCGCCAGGGTGGTCGGTCGCGTATCGCTTGATGGCCTGCACCCCGTTGGCGTTGGCAAGCGGCCGCAGGTCCTCGTTCTCCGACGGATCCCTTCCGATCTCGGTTGAGTCGGCGTAGGTGCGAAGCAGGTCGATCGCGTCGCCGAGTCGGTCAAGGGCTGCCCTCTCGCGGTCAAGGGCTGCCCTCTCGCGGTCCAGCGCGGCCTGGGCTTCCTGGAGCCGCCTCTCCGCGGCCGTCACCCGGCGCTCCTGTCTGTCGCGGTCGGTGAGAAGGCGAGCCACATCCAAGGCGACGACGTCCGGCGCTCGCTCGGTGAGGTCAGCGGTCGGGGAGCTGCTCATGGGTGGACTGTACCAAACAACAGTTGTGCTGTCTGTGACAAACGCAAACTACACAAAAGATATTTGCAAAGGTGCACAGCCTGTGCGTTCATGTCCCTGTGGGATCCCCCGCTGAGAGCTTCGAACCGAACCAACTGCCCCCCGCGCCGATGTCCGCCCAGGACCCTCGCTCGGGCCAGGCAGCAACGCGGAAGCCGCAGCGGAGCGCGCTCGCCGAGGTCCGCATCCGCCCCGAGCATCGAGAAGCTACGGACATCGCCGCCTTGGCCAGAGCGCTGATCGACCTCGCTTCGCTCGGCGAGACGGGAACGACCCGCTCAAGAGAACCCAGCCGCCCCAACCAATCAGGCCGCCGTCACCCCGCCAAGAAGCAGACAGATCACAGCGACCAGGAGGAATCATGAACAACACTCACCACGACCAATCGAGCAATCGCCCCGGCGGACCGACAGGGGTTCTCTACTTGCGTGTGTCGACCGCAGCTCAGGACGGCACCGACGGCGACGGGGAAGGCTTCTCGATCGCCGCCCAGCGAGACGCCTGCTTCCACAGAGCCGAAGCGATGGGTGTCACCATCATCGACGAGTACGCCGACCGCGGCGAGTCGGCCAAGTCGGCGGACCGAGCGGAACTCAAGGCAATGTTGGATCGGCTTCAACGAGAGCGCGACGTTGACTTCGTGTTCGTGCACAAGGTCGACCGACTGGCTCGAAACCGCGCCGACGACGTTGGTATCGGCATGGCGATCCGCCAGGCCAGTGCGCAACTGATCTCAGTGTCGGAGAACGTTGACGACACCCCGGCTGGCAAGCTGTTGCACGCAGTGATGAGCGGCATCGCCGAGTACTTCAGCACCAATCTCGCGACCGAATGTCTGAAGGGCATGGAGCAGAAGGCGCAGCGAGGCGGCACGCCGGGTCGTGCACCCATCGGCTACCTCAACGTGAGGAAGCCCCAGGAGGGCACTCCGAGGGGCGTCGCCACGGTGGAGGTAGACCCCGAGCGGGCGCCGCACGTCCAGTGGGCGTTCAAGGCGTACGCGAGCGAGGAGTGGTCGACACGACAGCTCACGGACGAGCTGGAGCGACGTGGGCTGGTGTCGGTGCCGACCGCCAAGAAGCCCTCGAAGCCTGTCCACCTGTCCAAGGTCAGCGCCATGCTGTCGAACCCCTACTACGTCGGCGTGGTGCGGTTCCGTGGGGTCGAGTATCCGGGCCGCCACGAGCCGATCGTGGACCGCGCGACATTCGAAAAGGTGCAGGAGGTTCTCGCGAGAAACACCACCGGCAGCAAAGCCCGGAGGCATCGCCACTACCTGCGGGGCAGCTTGTGGTGCGCCGAGTGCGACAGCCGCCTCATCTACGCGCACGCGAAGGGAAACGGCGGGATTTACCCCTACTACTTCTGCGTGGGCCGCCGTTCAGGCTGCACCCAGCCATACGTCCCGGTTGCGACGCTGGAAGCCGCCGTGGAGGACCACTACCGGTCGATCCAATTGGATCCGGCGACGCTCGACGCAGCGAGGACCGAGGTGTCGAGGCGGCTCGCCAATGATCGTCAGGACGCGGATCGCGTGACTGAACAGCAACAGCGTCGAATCGACCGGCTCATCGGAGAGCGTCACTCTTTGCTGCAAGCGCACTACGCCGGTGCGGTCCCACTCGATCTCCTCAAGTCGGAACAGACCCGTATCGCTCGCGAGCTTGATGACGCTGAACGGCTACGGGACATTGCGACGAGCGACCTCGATGAGGTGGAAGCGCTGGTGACCCGAGCGGTCGAGGTCGCTGCCGACTGTCACCGCAGCTACCGGGCCGCTCCCCCAGACACGCGCCGACGATTCAACCAGGCGTTCTTCGAACGGATCTTCGTGGGCACTCGTGGAGGCGTCGAGGCGACCGAACTGACGGAGCCGTTCGAGGCGCTGTACCGCCATCCGGTCGTTGCACCCGAAGGGCAGGAAATTCTCGGCACGGTGTGCCCGACTCGCTCGACCGACCGGAACGCTGGGTCCCAGCCGTCCCTCGCCGGTTCGAAAGACGAGTCATTGGTACCCCCAACGGGATTCGAACCCGTGCCGCCACCTTGAGAGGGTGGTGTCCTAGGCCACTAGACGATGGGGGCCAGGGCCAGCGATCGTATCGGGAATGCCCCGGGGCATGGCAAACCCGTTGCGCCGGCCGACCCGGAACCCTCCCGTTCTGTCG
>JAEZFI010000328.1 GCA_023437745.1 Actinomycetes bacterium | reverse complement strand
CGACAGAACGGGCATCGAATCGAGGATCGAACCGGTGCGGCGGTAGCGTTGGGGCTCCCCCTATGAGCGACGAGAACCCCACGCCCGAGACCGACCGCCGCGTCAACATGGGCCGCGCCGACAAGCTGCCCATCAAGATGCTGCAGGACCGCCTGCTGGTCCACCTCGAGAGCGCCGACGGCGAGCGTCGCAGCACCGGGGGCATCCTCATCCCCGCCACGGCGCAGCTCGGCAAGCGCCTGGCCTGGGCCGAGGTGCGCGCCGCCGGCCCCAACGTCCGCAACGTGGAGGTGGGGGATCAGGTCCTGTTCAGCCCCGACGAGCTCCACGAGGTCGAGGTGCAGGGCGAGACGTACATCCTGCTCCGCGAGCGCGACGTGCACGCGGTGGCCGCCGACCGCCTGGAATCCGGCAGCACCGGCCTCTACCTCTGACGGAGAATGTCCAGATGACCGCCCCGACCACCACCCCCATCACCGCCGCATCCGAGGCCCTGGACGCGGTGACCTACAACGACGACGGGCTGGTCGCAGCCATCGTGCAGGACGTCGAGACCCGCGCCGTGCTGATGATGGCGTGGATGAACGCCGAGACCCTCGCCATGAGCCTGGAGCAGGGCCGCACGGTGTTCTGGTCGCGGAGCCGGCAGGAGGTGTGGCGCAAGGGCGACACCTCGGGCGACCGGCAGTTCATCCGCGAGGCGTACTACGACTGCGACGGCGACACGCTGCTGTTCCTCGTCGAGCAGGAGGGCAAGGGGGCCTGTCACACCGGCGCCTACTCCTGCTTCTTCCGGGCCTTCGACGGGTCCACGTCGCCGGCGGTCTGACGTGCTGAACCTGACCCGCGAGGCCTACCGGGAGCGAGCCAGGACCAGCTCCGTCGTCCCCGTCCGCCGCACCCTGCTCGCGGACCAGGTCACCCCGGTCGCCGTGTTCGGGCGCCTGTGCGGCGACGGGCCCGGTTTCCTCCTCGAGTCCGTCGACCACGGCGGTCGCTGGAGCCGCTGGAGCTTCGTGGGCCGCAACCCGCGCGCCCGGATCACCTCGGCGAACGGGCGCCTGACGGTCGAGGGGCGGCTGCCCATCGCGCTCACCGAGGACTCGGGGATCCTCGACGCCGTGGAGTCGCTGCTCGCGGTGTGCTCGTCGGCACCCGAGGACGACCTGCCGCTCCACTCGGGACTCGTCGGCTACCTGGGGTACGACGTCGTGCGCGAGGTGGAGCGCCTGCCCGACGTGCCCGCCGACGACCGGTCGTGGCCCGACGCGGTGCTGTCCGTGATCGGGGAGCTCGTCGCGATCGACCACTGGTCCCAGCGGGCGCACCTCATCGCCAACACCTTCGTCCCGCCGCTGAGCGGCGACACGGCGGCGGACGACTCGGTCCTCGACGCCCTCTACGACGAAGCACTCGACGCGATCGACGCCATGGCGGCGGCGGGTGCCACGCCCATCGACGAGCCGATGGTCGACCCGCCCGCCGGGGACGAGCTGCCCGACGTCCGGTCGACCGTGAGCGAGACCGAGTGGACGCGAGCGGTCGAGGTCGCCAAGGAGCACATCCTGGCGGGCGACATCTTCCAGGTCGTGCTCTCCCAGCGCTTCGACTTCGACCTCGACGCCGACCCGTTCGACGTCTACCGGGTGCTCCGCCAGGTGAACCCCAGTCCGTACATGTTCTTCGTGCGTGAGGAGGGGCTCAGCCTCGTGGGGTGCTCACCGGAGCCGATGGTGCAGCTGCTCGACGGCCGGGTCATCTCCCGGCCGATCGCCGGCACGCGCAAGCGGGGCGCCACGGACGAGGCCGACCGCCGGCTGGCCGCCGAGCTCCTCGAGCACCCGAAGGAGCGGGCCGAGCACATCATGCTCGTCGACCTCGCCCGCAACGACGTGGGGCGGGTCGTGAAGTTCGGCACCGAGCAGGTGGACGAGCTGATCACGCTCGAGCGGTACAGCCACGTGATGCACCTCACCTCGCAGGTGTCGGGCGAGCTGGCCGAGGGCCAGACGCCGATCGACGTGCTGCGGGCGACGCTTCCCGCCGGCACGGTGTCGGGGGCGCCCAAGGTCCGGGCGATGGAGATCATCGACGCGCTCGAGCCCACCAAGCGCGGCCCCTACGCCGGTGTGGTCGGCTACCTCGACTTCTCGGGCTCGATCGACACGGCCATCGCCATCCGCACGATGATCATCGACGGCGACCGGTGGACGGGCACCCCGCTGCGGGCGAGCGTGCAGGCCGGTGCCGGCATCGTCGCCGACTCCGACCCCGCCGACGAGGGGCTCGAGTGCCGGAACAAGGCCAAGGCGCTGCTGTCCGCCGTGCGTCCCGCCGAGCGGATGTGCGCGCAGCGCACGGCCGCGGAGGCCCCGGCGTGACGGCGGGGATCCCGGAGCTCGCCGGTCCGGTCGTGGCCGAGACCCGGCGCGACGTCCTGTGGGTGCGGGGCGCCGACGCCGTGAACTTCCTCCAGGGCCAGCTCTCGGCCGACGTCGCCGGCCTCGAGCCGCGCACGTCGGGGTGGTCGCTCCTGCTGCAACCCCAGGGGAAGGTGTCCGCGTGGCTGCGGGTGTCCCGGGTGGACGACGCCGAGGTGCTCCTCGACGTGGACGAGGGGTGGGGCCCGGGGGTCGAGGCCCGACTCCGTCGCTTCATGATCCGCGTCGCCGTGGAGCTGCAGGCCGACAACTGGCCCTGCGTCTCGGTCCGCGGTCCGGGTTCGAACGACGTGCCGTACCCGACGGCGGCCACGGTCGTGGCCGACGCGGAGTGGCCCGGGATGGACGGCCTCGACTTCGTCGGCCCGCACCTCTCGGCGGACGTCCTGCCGGGCCTCGAGCGGATCGGTTCCGAGGAGCTGGAGACGTTGAGGGTGCTCGCCGGGGTTCCGGCGCTCGGCGTCGACATCGGCGAGGACACGATCCCGGCGGAGGCCGGCCAGTGGCTGATCGATGCCTCCGTCAGCTTCACGAAGGGCTGCTACACCGGCCAGGAGCTGGTGGCACGGGTCGACAGCCGGGGGTCGAACACCCCGCACCGGCTGCGTCGCCTCGACGTCCCGCCGGGGAGCCCCACGCCGCCGACCGGCGCGGAGGTGCGCCTCGGCCCGGCCGGCACGAGTGACGACGCCAAGGTCGTCGGGTCCCTGGGCAGCGTCGCCGCGTCGAGGTTCGCCCCGGGACCGGTGGCGCTGGCCATGCTGCACCGCAGCGTGGAGCCCGGCGAGTCGGTGACGATCTCCTGGGACGGCGGCTCCGTGGCCGCCGTCGTGGCGTCGCCGGGGTGAGCCACTACGACACGCTGGGCCTGCCGGTGGATGCGCCACCGGAGGCCGTGCGTGAGGCGTACAAGATCCTTGCCCGGCGCCTGCACCCCGACAACCAGAGCACCCGGACGCCGGCCGACCGGGCGGCCGCCGAGGAGGCGATGCGCGACGTGAACGCCGCGTGGGCGGTGCTCGGCACGCCGGAGGCGCGCGCCGCCTACGACCGGACGCTGGGCCGGGACCCGGATGCCGTCGGGGACGGGCGCAGCTACGTGCGACCCTTCGCCGCCGAGACCTTCGTGCCGTTCGACGACAGCGACGACGGGGACGAGGACGAGGACTGGCGCTACGAGCCCGACGAGGGCGACCCCCGGTCGGCCCCCACCCGCTCGGTGCTCGCGATCCCGCTGGTCACCGGCGCCGCCTGCGTCGCCACGTTCTTCGCCTGGATGTTCGTGACGTCGAACGCGCTGCTGGTGGCGGCGGTGGCCCTGCTGGGTGCCACGGTGGTGGGCTTCCTGCTGCTGCCGGTCCTCGCGATGGCGAAGGCCGCCCGGCTCGAGGGCGAGCACCGACTCCGGCGGGACCGACCCGATGCGCCATGATGCGCCGGTGACCCGCGGCACCTACCTCGACCGGATCCTCGACCACCACCGGGAGCGATCGCGTGCCGACGGACGGACCTTCGCGGAGCTCGCCGGGCGCTGCGCCGACCTGCCGCCCGCCCGAGGGTTCCGACAGGCGCTGGTGGCGGGCGACCGCCTCGCCGTGATCAGCGAGGTGAAGCGGCGCTCGCCGTCGAAGGGTGCGCTCGCCCCGGACCTCGACCCCGCCGAGCTCGCTCGCGCCTACGTGGACGGTGGCGCCTCGGCGCTGTCCGTGCTGACCGACGCTCCGCACTTCGGCGGGTCCCCCGAGGACCTCGCCGCCGCCCGCGGCGCCGTCGACGTGCCGGTGATCCGGAAGGACTTCACGGTCGGGGTCAACGACGTGGCCGACGCCCGCCTGATGGGTGCCGACGCCGTGCTGCTGATCGTGGCGGCGCTCAGCGACGGGGAGCTGGCCGAGCTGCACGGCCGCGCCGTCGAGCTCGGCCTCGACGTGCTGGTCGAGACCCACGACGAGGCCGAGGTGCAGCGTGCGCTCGACCACGCAGGCGCCCCGCTGATCGGCGTGAACCAGCGGGACCTGGTGACCTTCGAGGTGGACCAGGAGCGGGCCGTGCGGGTCGCCGCCGCCATCCCGGACGGTGTCGTCAAGGTCGCCGAATCCGGGGTGCGCGGTCGCTCGGACGCCGAGGCGCTCGCCGGAGCCGGCTACCACGCCGTGCTGGTGGGCGAGCACCTGGTGACGGCGGCCGATCGACGTGCTGCCGTCGCGGACCTGCGGGTGCCTCGCCGGTAGGTTGAGCTGGCGCGACGGCGCGGAGCGGTGGACCACCGGCCGTGGGCCGGTCACGGAGGAGGCCAGGACATGTGGGTGAAGATCTGTGGCATCACGAACGCCACCGACGCGCTGGCCGCCGTGGCGATGGGGGCGGACGCGGTGGGCTTCGTGATGGCGCCGTCGCCCCGTCAGGTCAGCCCCGGCGTCGTGCGCGAGATCACCCGGCAGCTCCCGCGCGAGATCCTCACCGTCGGCGTGTTCCGCGACCAGGCCCCCGATCAGGTCGTCGACATGGTGCTCGAGGCCGGGCTCCAGGGCGCCCAGCTCCACGGTCACGAGACGCCGTCGGACGCCAAGATCATCCGGCCCAAGGTGCAGGCGCTGATCGTGGCCATGGCCGCGGGCTCGCCGTCCGTCGCACGGTTCGACGAGTACGAGGCCGACGTGCTGCTCCTCGACGGGGTCAACCCCGGCTCGGGGGAGGTCTTCGACTGGTCCTTGGTGGAGGCGGTGCCCGCCGGGCGGCGGCTGATCCTGGCGGGGGGCCTGCGCCCGGACAACGTGGCGGCCGCCGTGGCGGCGGTGCGGCCATGGGGCGTCGACGTGTCCACCGGCGTGGAGCGGGAACCGGGTCGCAAGGACGTGCTGAAGGTGCGGGACTTCATCCGGGCCGCGCACCGCCCGGCGGCCGCGACCGAGGAGGCCGAGGACGCCGATCCCTACGACCAGCTCGCCGAGGACGACCACGTCGACGACGTGGCGTGGGCCGAGGAGGGCTGACCCCTCTCCCGTTCTGTGTCGTGAGACGCGCCAGAA
>JAEZFI010000274.1 GCA_023437745.1 Actinomycetes bacterium | reverse complement strand
GAGTTGAGGTGCTGGATTTCCCTCTCATTCGCATGTCACAGCTAATCAGACGGAGTCAGATATCGGCTGGAATGTGCGAGACGACCGGACGCCGACCAGGCCGGCGATCAAGGTTTCACCCGTGTCGTACTGCAGCCGACTGGTTTCAATCCCCACACCGTGAACTGACCCAACTGATGCTGCTCGACCAATCTTCGCGTGACCTGCCACTGCTGAGCCTGGATGCAAGAGCTCACGCATGTGAGCCTTCGACGGCTCGCGTGGCGGGCGTGATCCGCTCGACCAGCCAGGGCAACGCGTCGGCGAATGCGGAGGCAGCAAACTGCCAGGAGTGGAAGCCGACGGTTTTGTGCACGCTGCAGGTGATGGCGACCTTCTGGGCAGCATCGCACAGGTTATCCGATGCCGCCTCGGCTTCGGGCCCTTGCGGCCCCATCTCATCGCGGCCACCGAGACCCTCACCGCCGGAATGGTGCCCGCCCGACGAGGAATCCTTCATCACTGTCTCGGCGTTGGCCGGCTTTATGGTGGCCGCAAAGTACCCCGAAACACCGCTGTAGGGGCCATGTTTGGCCATCACGGTCCGCGGGTCGAACGCATCGTAGGCGGTCCTGTCCCCGCCGTAGAGCCGCTGGAGGGTCTGTGCCTCGGTGCCCGACACCGGACCCACGTCACCACCGATATCGACGAATGTCGAGACGAGATCGGGATGCATGACGGCCAGGTCAACGGCGCACGTCCCGCCCATCGACCACCCGACCACCCCCCAATTCGTGGCAGCCGCGGACGCCCCGAACGTGGATATGACATAGGGTCGGACGTCCTTGGTCAGATGATCTGCCGAGTTGCCGCGCGGACCGTTGACACACTCCGTGTCGTTGTTGAAGCTACCGCCGGTGTCGACGAACACGAAGATCGGCAACCGCTCGCCGTGGGCGGCGCCGTAGCCTTCCACCGTGGGCATGAAGTTCCCACTGCGTATCCAGTCGGCAGGAGTGTTGAACTCGCCGCCGATCATCATCACCACCGGCAGGGCCGTCGGAGTATCACCGGCGAACCACGCTGGCGGCAGGTAGACGTATTCGCTTCGGTGTGTGAATCCACTGGCAGCATCGGAGATATCGACCTTGACCAACTTGCCGGTGGTAGGTGCGGTGTTGCGCAACGCCGGCAGATCCGAAGCCTGGACCTCGTTGGGCAGTGGGCCCGCGGTGAGGGCACCCCACGCGGACTGTAGCGACGGGTAGTAGCCGACCCACTCGTTGAGGGCCATCGCTGAGGTCAGCAGAGTCAGCGGGACCGCCAGCACCGAGATGATTCGTCGCCACCATCGTGCACTACGCCAACCGAACACACCGACCGCGACAGCCAGACCGAAGACCGCAATCCACATCCACAGTGCAGACGGCGCCGGGTCCGAAGCCAGGCCCTGATCGTTCATATAACTGTGGGCCGCCAGCGCCACCAGCACGCCCACCGCGGCACACATGGGAAGCCACACCAACCGCCACCGCCTGGTCCGCCACCCGATCGCCACGATCAGTACTACGACGACGACGATCTCGATGGTCAGCGGCAACCAACCCTCCAGCAACGAGATGCCGTTCCTCGCCGCCAGTAGATCTTTGGGGAGCTCGACGGGACTTGGCGTCGGAGTGGGCGTCGGAGAGGGCGGCACTTGTTCATGCTTCCCGGCGATCCTGTGCGGTCCACGGGTCTCGGCTGTGAACAGCCTATGGACGCATTGGATCCGGTGGCGGGGGCGACTTCGTGAGACTCGCTTGCAGGTGGAATGAGCGAGCTAGGAATACGAAGACGTCCATATGCGGCCACGCCGTAACTCACACCGGGTGCCGCGAGCTCATCCTGGCCGCCCTCCCCTAGTCCCCTGTTGCCAAGGTTGCCAAGGCTGATTCTAGGAGGGAATGAGCTCGCGTGCGTCAGATTCGTTGGCGCGCAAGCATGCCCACGCCATCGTGAACTGGAAGATGCAGTAAGTCGTCAACGCCAGCCAGAACACCAGAACGCCGTTCCAGGCGAGGGGGCCGCTATGGAAGAAGAACGCGAAGACATCCGGGATGAACGACACGGCGACGAACAAGTTCACATATCCGACCCAGCGCGGGAAGACCGTTTGATCGCTGAGCACCGCGATACCAATGGATATATTTTGCAAACAGAACAGCATGATGGCGGGGAACAGAATGAGCCAGCCCATGTCGTGGAGCAATAGCACGGTGTCGTCGGACCTGTCGGTGCGGAAAGTGGCCATCGCCCACAACAACATCGGTAACAGGTTGAGCAGGAGCGTCGCGGCTCCGGTCGCCAGCTGGGTAAACGCGAGCACTGGCCGTCGCCCCTCCATCCGAAACAGATGGACGCTGATGGTGGCAACGAGTGGGGCGTAGAGAACGATGCCCATGGATGCGATGACGAATCCCGCACCGGTCTGGGTCGGATGCTCGAGGTAGAACGCGCGCACCTCCGGCATGGGAGCACCTGGCCCCAGGGGCAACGGCAGCACTCCCGCGATCAACCAGCCGATCAGCGTGACGACGACCGCGGCCGGCCCGCCGAGTGCGCACAGATTCAGCACGCGACTATTCACGAGCCCCCAACCCTTCGAAAATCATGTGAGAGGCCAGTGCCCACACCGTTTCTAATCTGTATTAATTGAAACGGTAGCTTCCGGCAAGCCTTGTGGTCAAGATGGGCGCTCACAGACAAGACCGGCCGTTGCGGCGCCGATTATCCAGTCAGCGAACGACAGTGGGCTCGGACGTGGGCGTGACCCTGGCCTGGTGCCGGCGTGCACGACTGGGCTGATGTGACCGCGTTCGCCGCGTTGGCAAGTCTCTTCGTCTGCCGTATTCGGACCTGGCTATACAAGCGACGGCTCCTCAATGCCCTGTGCCTTCGTGGACCTTCGAATGCCACGCACGACGGTCATGCGCCGCGCGTCATTGCGGCCGCCACACTCATCCGGCGCAGGGTCCTATCGCGCGATCGATCCGCGGGCGACGAGCTCACCCGCTACTGCCACTCCACAGACCTGCGCCAGCAGTAGCGCAATCAGAACGAGGACTTGTACTGCGCCGGCCTGGGCGGCGGACCCCGTCGCCAGGAGAACACCGACGAATGCGCCAGGGAGGGTTACCAACCCGGCCGTGCGGGCCTGGTCGAGATTGGGGATGAGCGCATCCGAGAGGGGTCGTTGAATCACCATCATCCGCGAGAAGCGTTCCGAGAAGCCGAGACTGAGGGCTGCCTCGATCTCGCCGTGGTGCTCCCCCAAGGCATCCAGAGCACGTCGAGCCGCGACTGCAGTTGCGGTCATGGTGCCACCGAGCACGATGCCGAACACCGGAACCAGGGCGACACCGGCAAGTGGGAGCATGCCGGTGAGCAGTAGCAGCGGAATGACGGCGACCATTCCTGCTGCCACGGCGACGGCCAACCACCCCGCGCCGTGCCGCGCCTGGCTGCGCCTAGCGGCGGTGAACGATGCGACCGTGAACATCACTGCGAGCACCACTACCGAGGACCACAGCTTTTGCAAAGCAACCACCAAGACGGCTGACACGGCGGCCAATTGCACCGCAGCCCGCAGCGCCGCGACGGGTGCCGCCCACGGCGATCCGTGTAAGACCACGCGATTCACCAGGGCAGCCAACACCGCCATCACCACGCAGACGGCTACGAGGGTCGGGGTCAGCAGAGGTTCGTGGGGGCTCACCGAGTCAAGTG
>JAEZFI010000269.1 GCA_023437745.1 Actinomycetes bacterium | reverse complement strand
GCAGGCCGGCGTACCGCTCGTCGGCGTCCACGTCCGGGCGCCCGACGCCGGCGGCGCCGCCGACACCGCCGCGCACCGGCGACTCCTCGAGGACCTCGGCGCCACCTACCGCGAGGTCGACGGGCCCTCGGTGGCCGCAGCCCTCCGGGCCGTGGGCAGCCAGCCGGGCACCCACCTCGTGGTGGGCGAGACCCGCCGCTCCACGTGGGAGCGCATGGCGGGCCGGTCCGTGGTGGAGCAGGTCGGCCGCTTCCCCGACGTGCAGGTCCACCTGGTGCCGCCCGAGCACGAGCACCGGCGATCGATCCAGCGCTACCGCTCGCCCGCGTTGGGCCGCACCCGGCTCGTCACGGCCTGGCTCCTGGTCGTCGTCGGCGTTCCCGTCCTGGTCGCCGCGCTGGCGCCGTTCCGGCGCGACGACACGGTGCCGAGCGCCCTGCTCCTGGTCCTCCTGCTCACCGTCGTCACCGCGGCGGTCGGCGGCGTCGCGCCGGCACTGGCGGCTGCGTTCATCGGGTTCGTCGGCGTCAACTACTTCCTGACCCCGCCGTTCCACACCCTCGACATCGCGAACAGCCCGAACCTCATCGCCCTGGTGACGTACCTCGCGGTGGCCGCCGTGGTCGGCGGACTCGTCGGCCAGGGTGCCCGCCGGTCCGCCGAGGCCGTGCGGGCGCGGAGCGAAGCCGAGGCACTCGCACGCGCCGCCGGCTCGCTGGCCGGCGCGCCCGACCCGGTTCGCACGATCCTCGAACGGCTCGTGGCGACGCTCGGCCTCGCCGGCGCCTCGCTCCTGGTGCGCGACGGCCAGCAGTGGACCGCCGCGGTCAGGGTCGGCGACCACGCGCCCCTCGATCCCCTCGACGCGACGACGACGTGGCCCACCACGCCGGGCGTCCTCGTGGCGCTCGCCGGGGGTCCCGTCGACGGCGCGCCGCAGTCCGTCCTCGGGGGCTTCGTCGCCCAGGTCACGGCCGCACTGGAGCAGCAGTCGCTCCGCGAGGCGGCAGCCGCGGCCGGCGCCCTCGAGGAGGCCGACCGGCTCCGCACGGCGCTGCTGCGCTCGGTGTCCCACGACCTCCGCACTCCCCTGGCCTCCATCAAGGCGTCGGTCACGAGCCTCCTCCAGGACGACATCGAGTGGTCGGCGGGAGCGACGAAGGAGTTCCTGCTCACCATCGCCGAGGAGACCGATCGACTCGACCACCTCGTCGGCAACCTCCTCGACATGGGCCGGCTCCAGGCGGGGGCCCTCCGCGTCGCCACCCGTCCGACGCTGCTCGAGGAGGCCGTGCCGGCGGCCCTCACCTCGCTCAGCACCGACACCGGCCGAGTGGTCCTCGACGTCGACGAGGACGCCCCGCGGGTCGACGCCGACCCGGCGCTCCTTGAACGGGCAGTGGCCAACGTCGTCTCGAACGCGCTCTCGTGGTCACCACCGGGCTCTCCCGTCACGGTCGACGTCGTCGAGGACGCCGACGTGATCAGGTTGCGGATCATCGACCACGGCCCCGGCGTGGCGCCCGCCGACCGCGAGCGCGTGCTGGAGCCGTTCCAGCGCCTCGGCGACCGGTCGACGGAGGCCGGGGCGGGTCTGGGGCTGGCCGTCGCCAAGGGCTTCGTCGAGGCGATGCGCGGTCAGGTCGAGCTCAGCGACACGCCCGGTGGGGGCCTCACGGTCACCTTCGTCCTCCGGCGGAGCGGGCGGTGACCGAGGCCCCGGGCGCGCGTGTGCTGGTGGTGGACGACGAACCGCAGATCGTGCGCGCCCTGTCGACCAACCTGCGCGAGCGGGGCTACCTGGTCGACCCTGCCCGAAACGGGCGGGAGGCCCTGGAGCTCGCGGCAGCCTCCCGCCCGGACGTCGTGGTCCTCGACCTCGGGCTCCCGGACATGGAGGGCGTGGACGTCGTCCGGGCGCTGCGGGCCTGGACCGCGGTCCCGATCCTCATCCTGTCGGTCCGCGACGCCGAGTCGGACAAGGTGGCGGCGCTGGACGCGGGCGCCGACGACTTCGTCACGAAGCCGTTCGGGATGGACGAGCTCCTCGCCCGCCTCCGCGCCGCGCTCCGCCGGGCGGTCGCGGTGGACGAGGCACCCGTGGTCCACGCCGGCGAGCTCTGCATCGACCTCCCGGCACGGACCGTCACACGCGGCGGCGCCACCGTCCGGCTCACGCCGACCGAGTGGCAGTTCGTCGAGATGCTGGTTCGCCACCGGGGCCAACTCGTCACCCAGCGGGAGATCCTCAGGTCGATCTGGGGACCGGCCTACGAGGTCGAGACGAACTACCTCCGCGTCTACATGGCGAGGATCCGGGCGAAGCTCGAGCGCGACCCGTCCAACGCCCGTCACTTCGTCACCGAGCCCGGCGTCGGCTACCGCTTCGTCGCCGACGTCGACGCATGAAGCGCCCCGAGGGCAGCGCCGTCGCGTCGCCCGACCGAGCGGCTGGGCTGCGACGTCGAGCTCGTCCGGTCAGTCGGCGTCGGGTGGCACCGGGTCCGGCTCGAGGTAGACGAGCGACACGGCCGGCGCCCGCCGCCGGATCTCCGCCTCCGCCCGATCGAGGACCTCCTCGACCGGGAGCCCGTCGTGGCGCACGACGACACGGGCCACCACCAGCACCTCCTCGGGGCTGAGGTGGCTGGTCCGCAGGTCGAGGACCTGGTGGACGCCCTCGGTGGCGGAGATCGCCTCGCGGATCGATGCGACGACCTCGGGATCCGCCGACTCCCCGATCAGGAGGCTCTTCATCTCGCGGGCCAGGAGGAGGGCGATCGTGACCAGCAGCAGGCCGATCGCGATCGAGCCGAGCGCATCCCAGCGAGGATTGCCGGTGACGTGGGCCAGGGTGACCCCGGCCAACGCGAAGACCAGGCCGATCAGAGCGCCGGAGTCCTCGAGCACCACGACGGGCAGCTCCGGAGCCTTGGAGCGCTGGATGAAGGCCCACCAGCTGCGACCGGCACGCGAGCCTCGGCTCTCACGCACGGCCGTGCGGAGCGAGAAGCCCTCCAGCAGGATGGCGATCACGAGGATCCCGACCGCCCACTGCGGCGACTCGAGCGTGTGCGGTCGGCGCAGCTTCTCCTCCCCCTCGACGAGGGCGAACAGGCCGCCGCCCGTGAAGAGCACCACCGCGACGACGAACGCCCAGAAGTAGCGCTCGCGACCGAACCCGAAGGGGTGCTCGGCGTTGGGCTGGCGTCGCGCCCGCCGAGCGCCCAGGAGCAGGAGTCCCTGGTTCGAGGTGTCGGCGACCGAGTGCACGGCCTCCGCGAGCAACGACGCGGCGCCCGTGATGACGAAGCCGACGAACTTCGCGATCGCGATCCCGAGGTTCGCCGCGAACGCCGCCAGGATCGCCTTGGTGCTCTCCTGCCCGTGGGGCTCGGGGGCGCTGGGCTCGCTGAGCGCATCGGCGGTCACGAGCAGGACGTACCCGCCCTACTTCTTCACGATCTTCTCCACGCCGGCGTAGTCGATGCGGGTCGTCCGGCCGGTCGACTTCGAGTAGTTCATGATGAACGAGCCCGAGCCGGCGACCGCCCCGCCGGGGCCGTTCTGGAGGTTGCCCTTGCCGGAGCCGTCGACGATCCGCAGGACATCCCCCTTCGGGGTGTTGGCCGCCGGGTCGCCCGCGTCGACGAACACCGACGCATTCACGGTGCTCTTCGTCGTGATGAAGACCGTGTCGGCGCCGAGCAGCGCTCGCACCGCGAGACGTTCGGTCGATGCGGTGACGGTGCGGAGCGCGAGGAGCGAGCCCACCTGGCTGACCGCCGTCGTGTCGACCGTCGAGTTGATGTCGTCGGCGTTCGGCGTCCCCACGATCGTGACGGTGTCACTGCCGCCGACCGGGTCGACGTCCAGCTGCGTCACGCCCATGAAGCTGAGCACCTGCGACGCGCCGCTGTTGGAGAGGTTGCCCGCCGAGGCGCCGGTCGGGCTGTAGGTGAGCTGGTCGTCACCCGCCGTGCCGACGACCTTGAGGGCGCGGTTCCCCACGGCCAGGTTCACCTGAGGGATGCCGACGATCCCCACGAGTCCGGTGGCGCCGGCCACACCGGCGTAGCCCGAGATCGTGCCCGCCCCGAGGTCGACCGTCACGGTGCCCGCACCCTGGACCGCCGTCCCACCGGGCAGGGTCAGGCTGTGCTTCGCGATGGTGACCTTGAGCCCCGAGGACGGAGCGCTGAGGTTCCCGGCGCCGTCCTCCTGGCGAGCGGTGATCTGGTAGACGCCGTCGGTGAGCGGGCCCACCGTGATGCGGTACTCCCCGGTGCCGGCTGCGGCGATGCCCTCCCCGACCTGCACGCCGTTGGCGTAGAGGCGGACCAGGGCGTTCGGCGTCGCGGTGCCGACGAACGTCGGCGAGGACAGCGTCGTGATGTCGTCGTCGTCGATGCCACCGGAGTCGGCCGGGGCGATCAGGTCGGGCGGGCCGAGCGTCGCCGGTGGCCCCGTCACGATCGTCACGATGAGCGCCCCGGACTCGGGGCCGAAGCCCACGACGTGCGGGGTCGGTGTGAGCGGGTCGACGATCACCACCCGCGCCGTGATGAAGTTCAGCCCGGCCGACAGCGGCGCCGCAGGCGTCAGGCTGAAGATGCCGGCCCCGGCCGGGGTGGCGTAGCCGATCAGCACACCGTTGGCGTAGACCGCCACCTTGTACCCGGGCGCGTCCGTGGCCGGGTTGGTGCCGGGCGAGAACGGCACGGTTCCCAAGGCCGTCGTGTCGAGGCGGATCAGCAGCGTGGGCTGGGTGTTCGACGTCACGTTGTCGGTGCTGCTCGACCCGGTGTCGGACCCGGGCGCCAGGGCGATGCTGGTCGGCGCAGGCGCCGGGGTGTTGAGCACGTTGAGGTTGTAGGTGTTCAGCACCGGGAACTGCGTCGGGGCGGCGGGTGCACCCGGGTCGGCGTAGACCCGCACGAAGTACGCCTCACCGGCCACCGCCGGGAAGGTGATGGTCTCGCCGGCGTTGTCGTCGGCGCCGGACGTGGCCGTCGACACCGCGTTCCCGTTGCGGTCGAGCACCTGCACGTCCAGATCCGAGAGCCGCGGGTTCGAACCGATGTGGACGTCGAGGCGCCCTGTCGATGCCGCCGTGACCTTGAACACGTCCTCGTCGTTGTCGCGATGGATGCTGAGGCCGGGCTGGCTGTACGAGGCGTGCGCACCGAGGTCCGTGGCGACCCCGGGCTGGGCGGAGTCGTTCGGCTCGAAGCGGTCGGCGAACGCACCGTCGATCGAGACGACGTCGAACAGCACGCGCTGACCGGTCGCCGTCGACCCCGTGAAGGTGTTGCCGGTGAAGGTCGAGTAGGCGATGCCGTCCGCGGCGACCAGGCCGTTGTACTCACCGATCCGCAACGTGTTGGGAGCCGCCGTCGTGGTGCCGCACCCGGTCGGACCGAAGCGACACGGCGCCCCGGCGTCCGGATCGAACGCCACGTCGTTGATGCGGGTGTCGTTCGTCCAGGTCAGGCCGCCGTCACGGCTGAACGTGGCGTACACGTCGAGGAGGAAGTTGTTCGCCGCGTTGGTCTGGCCGCCGCGCGTGTCCCACCACATGACGACCAACTTGCCGTCCTGGTCGGTCGCACCGATCGGATACACCTGCAGGCTCCCGGCCGGCGCGTGGTCGATCCGGCTGGCCGTCCAGGTGAGCCCGTTGTCGGTCGATCGGTGCAGGACGACGTCGCCGTCGTCGCCGTTGCCGAAGTTGTCGTTCGGATCGTCGTTCGAGATGACGTAGACGTTCCCTGGTCGCACCGGGTCGGCGATCACGTAGGGCGCGTTGGCGCCCTGCATCCAGAACTGGGCCTGGGGCACCGAGCCGGCGAGGTTCTTCTGGTTGCAGGTGACGCTCGAGGCGAACGAGGACTTCTGGACCGCGGTGCCGTTGGCGAGGTTCGCCCCGCCGGTGGTGTCGCGGAGTACGAAGATCGACGCCGTCGCAGCGCCGCAGGTGTCGCCGTGGTACGAGGCGTAGACGTCGCCGTTCGGTGCGGTGGTGATGTGCGAGGGCCACACGAACCCTTCGCCCGCCGCGGAGATCTGGCGGGGCGCCGACCACGTGACGCCGCCGTTGGTGGAGCGGGAGAAGTAGGCCACGCCGGACGGCGGTGTGCACGTGCCGCTGACCCGCGTCCAGATGATGTAGAGGTTGTCCCGGAACGGGCTCGCCGGGTTCGAGTCGGCGACGAGCCAGGGCTTGTCGTCACCCGAGCACGTGTCGGCGGTGATGTCGGCGGCGTTCCCCACCAGCGCACCGGTGGTCGGGTTCACCTGCTGCACCACGACGCTCAGGTCGTCGTTGGTGCCGTCGTTGTTGAGGTCGCCGCGCAGCAGGTACGTCCAGAACAGTCGGCCCTGCGAGTCGAAGGTGACGACGTCGTCGCAGCCCTGGCCCGTGTTGTTGTAGCCGGCCGGGATGCCGACGTTCGTGGTGATCGGGAAGGTGCGGCCGAAGTCGTTCGAGATGCGGAGGTTGCACCTCGCCACGACCACGTTCTGCGGGTTCAGCGGATTGACCGCGCCCGCTGTCGGTTCGTTGCCGTTCTGGCCCGTGGCGATGTCGGTGCCCGCCGACGCTCCCGGGAGGAGCGACGTCGGCAGGAGCACCGCCATCAGTGCAACGGCCAGGAGCGCCGCAGTGCGGAGCCGCCCAGACCGGAACGACACGGGCACACGCAGGGACTGCTCGGACATGGTGACCCCCCACCTGTCGGGAGGCCGCCGCCCGCCGCCTCCTAGGGGCGAACCTAGGACCGACTCCCCGAAGTGGCAAGGATTACTTACGAGCTCTTGGCGAGTCGTCCAACGTTGCGGTCGAGGTGGGGCGCCTCGGCCGCGAGGACCGTCAGCCCGGAGAGGGCTGGAGGAACGCCAGCTCGCTCTCGGGCACCGCGGCGAGGCGGTTTCGCTGCGGGAAGAGCCCCGTCGGAACGCTCGCGACCTCCTGGCCGGTGTTGTAGTCGATGACCGCGATGCGGTTCTCGCCGGCGACCGTGACGAAGCAATGCGTCCCGTCGGGGCTCGTGGTCGCCCAGTACGGGAGCAGGCCGACGTCGACGGTCGACGACACCGCCATGTCGCTCGTCGACACGATCGAGACGGTGTTGTCGATGGTCCCGACGTCGCACAGCTTCGAGCCGTCGCCCGACGCAGCGAGCCCGTGGTGCGCCGAGTCGTGGGGGTACTCGGTGGGCGTCGCGTAGTTGGCCAGTGCGAAGGCGGTGAGCGGCTGGTCCGACGTGGCGACGATCTGGCCGGCGTCGAGGTCGAACTTCACCACACCGTTCAGGTACGAGAGCTGGATGTAGGCGAAATGCTCGTCGGGCGTGATCACCGTCGGTCGGACGCCGAAGTCGAACGTGTAGACCCGCAGGACCTGCAGCGTGTCGGCGTCGATCACGCGGAGCTGACGGTCGCCCTTCAGCGCGTTGAGGGTGTGCGGGAGACCGACGTTGCCGATGCTGCCGTTGTAGATGTGCGCGCCGTTGGCGGAGTAGTCGTTCTGGTGCGGGTACGAGCCCGTGGCGAACGTCCCGATGACCGCGCCGGTCGCGGCGTCGAGGACCTCGGCGGCGTTGGCGGTGGTCACCGAGACGATGATCTTCGAGCCGTCGGGCGAGATCGTGGCGTGGTCCGCGTGGAACCCGTTGACCACGTGGTGCCACTTGATCGGGTGCGACGGGCGCGTGAGGTCGATGGCCACGACGTCGCTCAGGTTCGAGCGCGACACGTACAGCGTCGTGCCGTCGGGCGACGTGAACACGTCGTCGATGTAGCGGGTCCCGCCTGCCGGCTCGAAGTGGTGGAGCGCCTGCTGACCCTTCGTGACCTCGTAGGCGATCGCCGTCACGGGGTTGCCGTTGATCTCGGCCAGCCGCTGGGCGAGGTCGGGCACTGCGTTCACCGAGCCGAGGCTCGTGAACGTCTCCGCGTCGATGAAGCTGACGGTGCCGGCGACGGAGTTGCCGACCAGGAGCACGGGCCGCATCGGTCCGGACACCGGCTCCGGCGGGAGGGGCGGCCCGTAGGTGGTCGGAGGCACGCACCCCGCGCCCACCATGAGCAGTGCCATCACGGCGATCGATGCCATGCGCGCTCGCGCGGGCCGAGTCCACCTGTCCGACGTCATCCGCCACCCCCTCGTCAACCTCAGCCGCTCATCCTAACGCAGCCACTGGCATCGGAATGCGGATGTTGAGGGCGCACGGCCGAGCCCCACGATCGGCTCCAAGTCACCATCTTCCCCGTCGACTCCAGGGCGGTACGTCGCCGCTCGCGACACGTCTGCCTGCGTCCCGGGACGACGTCGCATCTGGACGTCGGTCAGGTGGAAGACTCCGGTCGTGACCGACTCGCCGCTGACACCGCGTTCGACGGCGTCAGCGATCCTCGATGGGCTCGCAGGCGTCCGCGGCTGGGAGGAGGAGTTCTATCGGGAGTTGCACGCCCAACCCGAGCTGTCCCATCAGGAGGCCGTGACCTCGTCGAAGGTGGCGGCGCGACTCGGCGCGGCGGGGTACGACGTGCGTGACCATGTCGAAGGAACCGGCGTGGTCGGTGTACTGCGCAATGGCGACGGTCCCGCCGTGCTCCTGAGGGCGGACATGGACGCCCTCCCGGTCGAGGAGGCCACCGGGTTGCCGTACGCGAGCACCGTGGTCGCCACCGAGCTCGGCGGCGGGGAGGTGCCCGTCATGCACGCTTGTGGTCACGACGTGCACGTCACGTGCCTCCTCGGGGCCGCACAGCTGATGGCGGAAGGTCGCGAACACTGGCACGGGACATTGGTGGTGCTGTTCCAACCAGCCGAGGAGACCGGCGACGGAGCGATGGGCATGGTCTCCGACGGCCTGAGGAGCATCGTGCCGGAGGTCGATGTCGCCATGGCGCAACACGTGCTGCCCGCGCCGGCGGGTCTGGTCGGCACGGTCGCCGGGCCGGTCCTGTCTGCCGCGGACAGCGTCCGGGTCACGGTCTTCGGTCGGGGCGCCCACGGCTCGATGCCCCAGGCGTCCGTCGACCCGGTGGTGTTGGCCGCGATGATCGTCATCAGGCTGCAGACCATCGTCTCCCGGGAGACCCGGCCCGGCGAGCCGGTGGTCGTCACGGTCGGCAGCGTCATGGCGGGGACGAAGAGCAACGTCATCCCCGATCACGCGGTCATCGAGCTCAATGTGCGGACCTACGACGAGCAGGTCCGGGAGGCGACGCTGTCCGCCATCCGTCGCATCGTCAACGCCGAATGCGAAGCCTCCGGGGCGCCCCAACCGGCAACCTTCGAACTGTTCGACCGGTTCCCCCTCACCGACAACGACCCTGCCGTCACCGACCGCGTCTCGGCGGCGTTCGCCGAGTTCTTCGGGGACCGGGCGCGACCCTTGCCGATGCAGACGGCCAGCGAGGACTTCAGCGACATCCCGAACGCGCTCGGGGTCCCCTACACCTACTGGGGCATCGGGGGGATCGATCCTGACGCCTACCGGGTGGCCCAGGACGCCGGGCGCGTCGCGCACGACATCCCGGTCAACCACTCGGCGAGCTTCGCGCCAGTGATCCAGCCACCCTCGACACGGGAACCGAGGCGCTCATCGTTGCAGCGCTCGCGTGGCTGGGCACGACCGACCGTTCCACGGACTAGGCGTCGATTGGGCACCGCCTCGACGCTGCTGATCGTTCTCGACCTGACGGGTACGGCCGTGTTCGGTCTGAACGGCGCGCTCACGGCGATGGAGGCGGAGCAGCTCGACATCGTCGGTGTTGCCGTACTCGGCACGATGACTGCGCTCGGCGGAGGGATCGTCAGGGACATCCTGAGTGGCGCGCTACCGCCGGCCACGTTCAGCGACTGGCGATACCTGGCGGTCGCGCTGACCAGCGCGGCCGTGGCCTTCCTGGCTCGCCCGTACCTGAACCGGGTGGCGGGGTCGATCAACGTGCTCGACGCGGCCGGACTCAGCCTCTTCTGCGTCACTGGCACCGCCGTGGCGAACGCGCACGGACTGGGCCCGTTCCAGTCAGCGATCCTCGGTGCGATCACCGGTGTCGGAGGCGGCACCATCCGCGACGTGGTCATCCGTCGTGTGCCGACGGTGTTGACCAGCGGCCTGTATGCCGTGCCGGCTCTCGTCGGCGCCACCATCACGGCAGTGGCACTCCACTACGACTTCTACGGGATTGCGGTCGCCCTGCCAGCTGCCCTCGCGTGCTTCACGATCCGACTCGCCGGCCTTCGCTTCCACCTGAACGTCCCCGCGGCCCGACCGCCCGGAGACCAACAGCCCTGACCACGACCTCACAGCGAACCAGACCTGCAGTCGGGCGCTCAACACAGGGAGAGCCTGTCACGAGTTCGAGATGAGGCCGGCCAGAACACCGAGCGCGGTGACCGACGAAGGGGACTCGGGACCTACGCACCTACCGGGGTCGCTCCAACGCGACGAGGCTGCGGGGCGGTGGAGTCTCACGGCGCTCGAGTCCGCATGGTTCGAACTCGTGGAGGGGACGACATGAGGAAGTTCATCGCCACCATCGCATTGGCCCTTGTCGCTGCGGCCTGTACCGTCCCGACGCCGGCGGAGGACCCCGCGTGGTCGGAGCTGTGCATTCCGTCGTGGAGCATCAGGTCCCAGATCATGGTCACCCCGATCTTCGTACCGGAGGGCGCCTCTCTCGAGTGGAACTACCGGTGGGAGTACGGAGGTCCCTTTCCCGACGGCGGGGTGGCCTTCGGCGCGACGGGCTCGCTGGTGGCGGGCAAGACCGAGCCGTTGGGCGCCCCCATCGACCCGGGGCGGTGCCTTCACGTGAAGCCTTCCTCCGGGTTGGCCTACGGCGTGACCCAGCTGCCGTACCCCGATTCCGGGGGTCCGACCAGGGGTTGGCCGCCTGGCGTCCCCTATCCGGTCGAGTACGAGCCGAATCCAGGGGAGGCGCCGACGACCATCGAGGGGATCTCAGGCGTCACCGCGGTGGACATGCTGGACGCTCACACGTGTGCCATCGTGGACGGCGGCGAGGTCTGGTGCTGGGGGCAGAACACCTACGGTCAACTCGGCGACGGTACGACCGACTCGAGGTCGACCCCTGCGCCGGTCGTCGGGATCACCGACGCTGTCGAGGTCTCCGTCGGCTCTGAGCACACCTGCGCGTTGAAGTCCGATCAGACGGTGGTGAGCTGGGGCCGCAACTGGCACGGAGAGCTCGGCAACGGGAGCACGACGGACAGCGCTGTGCCCGTCCCGGTGCTCGGTCTCGCCGACGTCACGGACGTCTCGGTCAGCATCGGCTACAGCTGCGCCGTGAGCGCCGGGACGATCTGGTGCTGGGGTGAGGATCGCGACGCGAACTTCGGGAACGGCACGATCGAGATCTCGAGCCACACCACACCGGTCGCCGCGACGGGGCTGACGGGCGTCACGCAGCTGTCGTCCGGACCCGGCAGCTCGTGCGCTGTCGTCGGCGGGAGCGCCCTGAGCTGTTGGGGACGGGATGCCTTCGGCAACCTCGAGGGCGTGTCGCCTCACGACATGGGGATCAGCGACGTCGTGGCGGTCGACGCCGGCATCGACTCGTGCGCCGTCCGATCCACTGGCGAGATCTACTGCTGGGGTAGCCCGACCGCGGGCTCGATCTACTCGACCCCCACACCCGTGCACGTCGAGGGCGTGAGCGATGCGGTCGACGTCGAGGTCGGACGCGGCAGCATCTGCGCACTCGACGCGGAGGGCGACGTGCTGTGCTGGGGAGAGGGCGACAGCGGCGAGCTCGGTGTGCCCGGAGGACCCGACAGCTCATCACCGGTCGCCGTGCCCACCGTCAGCGGAGCGACCGGCATCTCGGCCGGCTCCCGAACTGCCTGCGCCGTCATCGCAACCCAGGTGCGGTGCTGGGGCGACAACCGGTACGGCCAACTCGGGCACCCATACGAGCCCTGATGACCGAGGTGGGCTCGGCCTGAACATCGAGACGAGGGTTCGACGAAGTGGGCGTGGAGGGGCTCGAACCCCCGACCCCCTCCTTGTAAGGGAGGTGCTCTCGCCAGCTGAGCTACACGCCCCGGTCGGCCTCGCCGAACGGTCGCCCGATGCTACCGGGATTCGTGCCGACCCCCGAGGCCAGTTCGCTCTAGCGTGCCGTCACATGGCGAGATCCCCGGGGCCGCGTGAGCAGGCGGAGGCGCAACTCGGTGAGGAGGTCTCCGCGGCGGTGTTCCTCGTCCCGGTCGGGACGTATCGCCAGCCGGTCGCCGGAGCCGGCGCTGCTGTCGTCATCGGGCGGGACGTCGTGAACCGGGCACGTGGCATCGACAAGGGGAAGCCGATCGGCACGCCCGCCAAGACGCTGATGGCGGCGACCCCGACCCGCCTCGCCCTGTTCGAGGTGACCCGATCCCAGCTCAAGGACTGCGTCGAGACGCCGTTCCTCCTCGTCCCGCACGCCCAGGTCGCAGACCTCCGGACCGGCGGCAACAAGCTCAACTCGACCCGGCATGTCCGCCTCACGCTGGCCGATGGGCAGCACCACGACTACGAGGTGTTCCGGGCCCACCTGAACGCCCTCGGAGCCGTCGGCGCCGCCCTCGGCCTGCCGTCCGTGGCGGACCACGCCGGAGTGCCCCGGAAGGACATCTACGCGATGGTCGCCATCGTCGTGATCATCGTCGCCACGGTGATCATGGTCCTGGTCGCGTTGTAGCACCTTCGCCCGGACGCGCACCAGGGCCGGGAGGGGGGGGGGGGGCCCCCCCAGCCGGGCC
>JAEZFI010000228.1 GCA_023437745.1 Actinomycetes bacterium | reverse complement strand
CCTCCAGCGCGCGCTCGAGGACGTCCGCGCCTCGCGCCCCGCCGCCGCCAAGGTGCTGGCCGTCACCGACGACCCCAACTCCGACGCCGGCATGGTGGCCGCCGCGATCGAGGTCGACCCGATGATGACGGCCCAGGTCCTGCGCCTCGCGAACTCGGCCGCGTTCGGCATGTCGGAGCGGGTGTCGTCGACGCAGGTGGCCGTGAGCCTGGTCGGCCAGTCGGCCGTCCGGTCGATCGCCGTGCTGCTGGCCAGCGGCCTGCGCAACCACAAGACGCCGGTGCCGCAGGGCTTCTGGGCCCACGCCTCGTCGACCGCGGCCGCGTGCGCCGTGCTGTCGAGCCGCTTCGGGGTGGTGCGGGGCGACGCCTTCTCCCTCGGCCTGCTCCACGACGTCGGCACCGCCATCCTCCACTCGGTCGATCCCGCCACCCACGGTCCGCTGGTCGAGGCCGACGACGACACGACCACGCTGTGCATCCAGGAGATGTTGGAGTTCGGCATGAGCCACGCCGACGCCGCGGCCCGGGTGCTGTCGTCGTGGAACTTCCCGAGCGCCTTCGTCACCGCTGTCGCCCACCACCACGACGCCGGGCGGGGCTCGACGCCGTTCGACCGCGTGCTGCTGGCCGGTGATGCCGTCGCTCACGTCCTGGCCGACCCCGACGGCGAGCCCGACGTCGACGACGTCGCCCGGCTCGAGTCGCTGGGGATCAGCGCCGAGGACCTGCCCAACCTGCAGCGCAGCGTGCAGGACTACGCCACCGAGGCGATGGTCGGCATGCCGATCTGACCCTCGTTCGGGGCGCACCCGCCGGCCGTCCCGGGCCGGTGCCGGTGGGCCATGATGTCGGCCGTCCGTCGGGAGGAGCTGACATGCACGAGGTCCGAGGTGTCGTCGCGAAGGCCGTCGGGGAGCCCGTCTCGCTCGAGACGATCCTCGTCCCCGACCCGGGCCCCGGCGAGGCGCTCGTCGCCGTGCAGGCCTGCGGCGTCTGCCACACCGACCTCCACTACCGGGAGGGCGGCATCTCCGACGACTTCCCGTTCCTGCTGGGCCACGAGGCGGCCGGCGTCGTCGAGGCCGTCGGCGACGGCGTCACCGAGGTCGCACCCGGCGACTTCGTCGTCCTGAACTGGCGGGCGGTGTGCGGCGAGTGCCGGGCCTGCCGTCGCGGCAAACCGTGGTACTGCTTCGCGACCCACAACGCGACGCAGAAGATGACGCTGGCCGACGGGACCGAGCTGAGCCCGGCGCTCGGCATCGGCGCCTTCGCCGACAAGACGCTGGTCGCCGCCGGCCAGTGCACGAAGGTCGACCCGGCCGCGTCGCCGCAGGTCGCCGGGCTGCTGGGCTGCGGTGTGATGGCCGGCATCGGCGCGGCGATCAACACCGGCAACGTCGGGCGCGGCGCCAGCGTGGCCGTCATCGGGTGCGGCGGCGTCGGGGACGCGGCCATCGAGGGCTCGCGCCTGGCGGGGGCCTCGCCGATCATTGCGGTCGACGTCGACGACCGGAAGCTCGAGCTGGCTCGTCGGTTCGGCGCGACCCACACGATCAACTCGTCGAAGGAGGACCCGGTCGAGCGCATCCGCGAGCTCTGCGGCGGCGTCGGGGCCGACCTGTGCATCGAGGCCGTCGGCCACCCGGACGTGTACCGCCAGTGCTTCGAGGCGAGGGACCTGGCCGGCACCGTCGTGCTGGTCGGTGTGCCACGACCGGAGATGGTGCTCGAGCTCCCGTTCCAGGAGGTGTTCGGTCGGGGCGGTGCGCTGAAGAGCTCGTGGTACGGCGACTGCCTCCCCACCCGCGACTTCCCGATGCTGATCGACCTCTATCTGCAGGGCCGCCTCGACCTCGACGGCTTCGTGTCCGAGACGATCGGGATCGACGACGTCGAAGCAGCCTTCGAGAAGATGGAGCGCGGTGAGGTGCTCCGCTCGGTCGTGGAGATGCCCCGATGAGCCTGGAGCTCGTCCGGACCGACGGCATCTTCAGCCTCGACGGAGCGGACTACGAGGTCACGAACAACATCTGGCTGGTGGGTGACGACCGCGAGGTCGTCGTGATCGACGCAGCCCACGACCACCGCCCGATCATGGCAGCGGTCAACGGGCGCGCCGTGCGGGCCATCCTCCTCACGCACGGCCACAACGACCACATCAACGCCGCCGCGGCGCTGGCCGAGGCGACCGACGCGCCGATCCACCTGCACCTCGACGACCGGATGCTGTGGGACGTCGTCTACCCCGATCGGGCACCCGACCGCGGCCTCGCCGACGGCGACGTCATCGACGTCGGGGGCCACCGGCTCCATACGCTCCACACGCCCGGGCACTCGCCGGGCTGCTGCTGCCTCCACGACGAGGCCGGGGCGATGGTGTTCAGCGGGGACACCTTGTTCTGCGGCGGTCCCGGCGCCACGGGTCGCAGCTACAGCGACCACCCGACCATCCTCCGCTCGATCACGCAGCGGCTGCTCGCACTCCCGGACGAGACGGTCGTCCACACCGGCCACGGCGACTCGACGACCATCGGCGCCGAGCGTGAGGGCATCGAGGCGGAGGTTCGCGGCGCCGCGCCGTAACCTCCCCTCGTTCGAGAACGGGGGGCACATGCGGAGAGCTCGATGGATGCTGTTGGTGGTCGCGCTGGTGGCAGGGGGCTGCACCGATGACGCGCCATCCGGCAAGGCCAGCGACAGCTCGACGTCGATCGCCCCCTCAGCGCTGTCGCTCGACGTGGCCACCGGTCACCCGGACATGGTCTCGGGGGGCGACGCCCTGGTCCTCGTCACCGGGGACGCGTCGGGGGCCACGTTCGACCTCGACGGCACCGACGTCTCCGACGCCTTCGCGGAGCAGGCCGACGGCCGCCTCGCCGGCAGCACCGTCGCACTGGTCGAAGGCCTGGACGAGGGCGACAACGTGCTCACCGCTCGGCGCGACGGGGAGGCGGTCGCCCGGCTCACCATCACGAACCACCCGCTGACCGGTCCGATCTTCTCGGGTCCGCACCAGACACCGTTCATCTGCACCACCGAGCAGATGGGGCTCGGGCCCGCGACCGACGCCGACTGCTCGGCGCCCACCACGACGTCGTGGATCTACTTCACCGACGACCCCGAGGCCGACCCGCTGCCGCTCGACGACCCCACCGACGTCCCCGACGACGTGGCGATGGTCGAGCGGGATGGCGAGGAGGTCCCCCTGATCGTCCGCGTCGAGAAGGGCGTGATCAACCGGTCCATCTACGAGATCGCCGTGCTGGAGCCCGAGCCGGATCCGTCGGCGCCGCCCCGCAGCTGGGACGACTCGGGGTGGAACGGGCGCCTCGTGTACGAGTACGGCGGCGGCTGCGGCACCGGCTACCAGCAGGGTGCGTTCCTGGGGCACGCCATCAACCGTGACCTGATGGCGGCGGGATACGCCAACGTCACCTCCACCCTCAACGTGTTCCAGACGGCGTGCAACGACGTGCTGTCGGCCGAGACCACGCTGATGGTCAAGGAGCACTTTATCGAGACCTACGGCTACCCGGTGCACACGATCGGTGTGGGCGGGTCGGGTGGCTCGATCCAGGTCCACCTGATCACGCAGAACTACCCGGGGCTGCTCGACGCCATCCAGCCCTCGCTGCCCTTCCCCGACGCCGTGACCATCGCGGCGGGCGTGACCGACTGCGGCCTGCTGGCGTCCTACTGGGGCACCCCCGGTGGTTCGACGTTCACCGACGAGCAACGCCTCGCCGTCCAGGGCCATGGCTCCCTGATGTTCTGCCAGATGTGGGGTCGCACGTTCCTCGACGCCGTCAACCCGCAGAAGGGGTGCAACGCGCTCGTCACCCCGGACCTCGCCTACGACCCGGCGACCAGCCGCGACGGAGCCCGCTGCACGCTCCAGGACTCCAACGCGAACCTGTACCCGCACGACCCCGAGACGGGGTTCGCGGAGCGACCCCTCGACAACGTGGGCGTGCAGTACGGGCTCGAGGCGCTCCGGGCGGGGACGATCGACGTCGACCAGTTCCTCGACCTCAACGAGCACATCGGCTCCTACGACCTCGACGGGCAGCTCGTGACCGAGCGGCTGCCCGCAGCCGAGGACGCCGTCGAGGCGTCCTACGCCAAGGGCCGCGTCCTGCGTGGCGACGGGGCGATGCTCCGGGTGCCGATCATCACGGCCAACCCCTACACGGACCTGTCGATGGACATCCACGACCGCTTCCGGGCGTTCTCGGTCCGCGATCGCATGACGAAGGACGGCGAGCGGGCCGTCAACAACCCGATCTGGACCCGCCCGGGCCGTGGCATCACCGAGCTGCTGTCGCCCGAGTCGCTGCCGATCGCCGCGATGGTCGGGCTCCTCGACCGCTGGCTCGACGCCATCGAGGTCGAACGGGCCGGCAGCGCCGACCCCCACACGGACGCCGAATGGCAGGAGCTGCTGGCACATGCCAAGCCGAAGGGGCTCACCGACGACTGCGTCACCTCCGACGGCGAGCGCCACGCAGCCGACGACCTCTACGACACCGAGAACCGGTGCACCGAGGAGTACCCGGTCCACGGCGATCCCCGGACCGCGGCGGGCGCGCCGCGGCGGAACGATGTCATCAAGTGCACGCTCCGACCGGTCGACCCCGACTCCTCTGACGGCGTGGACTTCACCGACGAGCAGGTGGAGCGGCTGTCGAAGGTGTTCCCCGACGGCGTGTGCGACTACTCGAAGCCGGGGGTGGGCCAGGTCGGGCTCGAGGGGACCTGGCTGCGGTACGGCTCCTGAGCCGGTGAGATTTCTGCTCGCCGGATGTGGCGCGGCGTGGTACCAACGAATGCACGGCGATCGGGGACGCGGGCGAAGCGACCCCGGCCGACCGCTTCGAGGGAGACGCAGATGAGGGCGACGGATGGGGGCGAGGTGGCCGTCACGGCCACGGCTGCGGCGACGGCCGGGTCGAGCGTGCACGGGCAGTCCGCACTCTCGGGGGACGGCGACCGCTCGCTCGTGGAGCGGGTCCTCGATGCCTACGGGCCCAAACCGCAGTGGCGTGGGCGCCTGCACGCCATCGCGTTCTTCGTGACGCTCCCTGCCGGCTGGTTCCTGCTGGCCGCGGCCGACACCACGGGTGCCCGCGTCGCCGTCGCCGTCTACTGGGCCAGCCTCGCCGGGCTGTTCGGGACCTCCGCCTCGTACCACCGCCTCGCCCGCTCCGAGCGAGCCGTCACCTGGATGCGGCGCCTCGACCACTCGATGATCTTCGTGCTGATCGCGGGGACGTACACGCCCATCTGCCTGTTGGTGCTCCCCAGGTTGTGGGGCATCCCCATGCTGGTCGTCACCTGGGTCACTGCGCTCGCCGGGATCATCGTGAAGATGGTCCGGGTCACCCTCACCGACGCCCGATCCGGGTCCTGGCTCTACATCGTCATGGGTTGGGCGGCGGTGCTCACGATGCCCAAGCTCCTGTCGGAGCTGGACGTCGTGCGCTTCTCGCTGCTGATCGGCGGGGGCCTGATCTACACGGTGGGTGCCGTCGTCCTCGGGAAGCGCCGGCCCGATCCGCTGCCGAAGATCTTCGGCTACCACGAGGTGTGGCACGCGATGACGATCGTCGCCGGCGGCCTCCACTTCACCCTGGTGGCGCTGGTCCTCCCGTAGCGACCGTTCTGTTCCAGGGAGAGCAGCGCCCGTGCTGCTCTGGCTGGAACAGAACGGGGGTCAGTGGACGGGTCGGAGCATCAGGGCGCTGACGGCGTTCGCGTCGGCGGTGCGCTGCGCGTGCTGGAGCGCGGCGATCAGGCGGGTCAGCCCGTGGTGGCGCTCGCCGAGGTCCATCTGGTCGATCCACGACGCGGCCTGGGCGACGTCCTCGTGCGTCGGCGCCACCCGATCGAGGTACCAGGGCGGGGGGTCGGTCGCCTCCAGGGCGAAGCCACGGGCGATGAGCGCCATGGCCTCGGGCACCCGGCCGGCTCGACGTGCGGCGACGGCCATGAGGAGCGACGTGTCGTGGGTCCCCGCCAGGGTGCCGCCCAGCCACTCGACCTTCTGCATGTCCCCGGGGGCGTCGCGCCACGCCAGCGCCCAGGCGAGCGGCATGGCGGCCCGGACGAACTGGGGGCTGCGCTGCTCACTCGTGAGGAACCCCTGCAGCGCCGCGATGCCGGGGCTGGGGTCGGGGCTCTGGAGCAGGGCGAAACCGTGCTCGATCTGCTCGTTGGACCGCTTCCACTGCCGCTCGCGCCGGGCCTCCGCGATCATCGCGAGGTTGATCGAGACGGCCACGGCGATCAGCCCGTAGAGGAGACCGGGGCCGTGCACGTCGAGCTTCCAGACGGCGATCGCGGCGCCGGCGGCGACGACGATCGACACGACGTAGGGCGTGATGTGCTCCCGCTCGGGGTCCCAGCGGTTGACGATCCGCTGCATCACCTGGCCACCGTCGAGCGGCAGCATGGGGATGAGGTTCAGGAGGCCGTACCCGAGGCTGACCAGGATGGTGTCGCTGAGCACCACGGCGGTCAGCTCGTGGTTGGAGCCCATCCCGGTGCGCTGCCCCCACAGGGCGAGCAGTCCGAGGACGGCGCCCGCGAAGGGCCCGGCGAGCGACACGATGATCGCCTGGCCGTCGTTCATCCGGCGCTCGTCCCGCGAGATCGTCAGGCCGGCAAGGGCGTAGATCACGATCGAGGAGCGCCGGCCGAAGGCGGAGAACGCCGCAGCGTGGCCGCCCTCGTGCACCAGCACCGAGACCAGCACGACGCCCGCGAAGCTCAGCGCGTACTCCCAGGGTCGCTGGTCCGAGAGGAGGAACAGCACGACGAGGATCGCGAAGCTCCAGTGGATCGTGACGGGCACGCTCGCCACGCGGAAGCGCAGCCCTCGGGAGCGCTTCTCCTCTTGTGCGAAGGGGACCATGCGGTCACCAGTCTGGCGCGACGTCGGCGAGTTCGCGCTGCGTGCCTGTGAGCGCCTCAGCCGTCCCACCCCGGCGGTTCTGTCGCGTAGGACGTGACGCAGGCGTCACGCTCCACGCGACAGAACGAGTGGAGGAGGGTCAGCTGCGCTACCCGGCCAGGAGGCTGCGGGCGATCTGGCTCGTCTGGATCTCGTCGGTGCCGGCGTAGATCTGCAGCACCTTCGCGTCACGGGCCAGCTGCTCCACCTGGAACTCGGCCATGTAGCCGTTGCCGCCGAAGAGCTGCACCGCCTCGAGGGCGCACTCGGTCGCAGCCTGCGCGGAGTACAGCTTCATGGCCGACGCCTCGGCGAGCGTCATGCTCTTGCCCGCCTTCGACAGCTCGATGGTGCGGAAGACGAGGTTCTGGCAGTTCATGCGGGCCACCTCCATCTTCGCCAGCTTCAGCTGGATCAGCTGGAACTCGCCGATGGGCTGCCCGAACTGCACGCGGTTCTTCGAGTAGTCGATGCACAGCTCGAGGCACTGCTCGATGATGCCGAGCGCCATCGCCGCCACGCCGGAGCGCTCCTGCATGAAGGTGGCCTTGGCCCCCTCGCGGCCGCCCTTGGGATCCTCGGTCTCGCCGATCAGCCGGTCCTTCCCGACGCGCACGTCGTTCAGGAACAGCTCGCCGGTGGGGGAGGAGTGCATGCCCATCTTGCGGAGCGGCTTGGACTGCTCGAGCCCCTCCATCCCCGAGTCGAGGACGAACGACAGCACCTTGCGGTCCTTCGGGTCGTTGCCCTCGTCGAGCTTGCAGATGAAGACGATCGTGTCGGCGTAGGGGCCGTTGGTGATGAAGGTCTTCGAGCCGTTCAGGACGTACTCGTCGCCGTCCCGCTTCGCCGTCGACAGCATCGAGCCGAACGCGTCGGAGCCCGAGTTGGGCTCGGTGATCGCCCAGGCGCCGACCTTGTCGAGCGTGAGCAGGTCGAGCGCCCACCGCTCCTTCTGCGCGATGGTGCCCTTGCTCATGATCGCGGAGGCGGTCAGCCCCACGGACACGCCCATCGCCGTGACCATGCCCGGGCAGTACCGGCAGAGCTCGATGATGGGGATGAGGGTGAACGCCGCGTCGCCCCCGGCGCCGCCGCCGACCCGTTCGGCGTCCGCCGGGTCCAGCTCGCCCGCCGCGATCTTCTTCTCGCGCTCGATCCGCTTCGTGAAGGTGGCGCGGTTCGCCTCGGCGATGCCGAACTCGGCGTACATCTTCCGGAGGATCTCGTAGGGAGGCGTGTCGCCGTGCTCGAGCTCCTCGAGGTTCGGGCGGATCTCCTTCTGGATGAAGGCGCGCATCGCGCCCTGGATCATGAGGTGTTCGTCGGACCACTCGTGCATGGCGGCGAGGCTACTTGACCGCTCGGTCAAGTAGCGAGGCGCTCGGCGCGGAGTGCCGAACGTCGCACCTTCCCCGCGTCGTCGCGGAGGGGCTCGTCGCACAGCTCGATCGAGCGCGGCACCTTGTACCTGACGAGCCGGTCGGCGCACCACGCGAGCAGCTCCTCGACCGTCACCTCGGCGGGGTCGGCCTGGACGATCGCGTGCACGACGTTGCCGCGGTCCTCGTCGGGCAACCCGATCACCGCCGAGCTGCGGACCGACGGGTGAGCGTCGAGCACCGCCTCGATCTCGGCGGGGTAGATGTTGGCGCCGCCCGACAGGATCATGTCGGTCTTGCGGTCCGCCAGGTAGAGGTAGCCGTCGTCGTCCATCCAGCCCATGTCGCCGAGCGACTCCCAGCCACCGTCGAGTCGCCGGCTGGCGGCACCCACGTAGCGATAGGTCGCCTGCTCCGACGGGTCGGCGCTGCGCCGCATGAACACCTCGCCGACCCGGCCGGCGGGGCAACGCTCGCCGGCCTCGTCGAACACCGCCATCTCGCCGCTGACCGGCCGTCCCACCGAGCCGGGGTGCTCGAGCCACTGGTCGCCGCGGATCACCGTCGTGGCCTGGTTCTCGGTGCCGCCGTACAGCTCCCAGATCCGCTTGGGCCCCAACCAGTCGATCCACTCCCGCTTCAGCCACTCGGGGCACGGTTCGGCGAGGTGCCACACCACGGCCAGGGAGGAGAGGTCGTAGCCGTCGCGCACCTCGGGCTCGAGGCGCGAGATGCGCTTCATCATCGTGGGCACGAGGTACACCATGTCGGCTCGGTGGGTCTCGATCGCGGCCAGCGTCGCCTCGGGATCGAACCGGTCGAGGACGACGACGTGCCCGCCGGCGAGGAGCTGCAGGCACGCCCAGGAGAGCGGGCCGTTGTGGTACAGCGGGCCGGGCATCACGAGGCAGCCCCCTCGCCGAACCAGCAGCATCGGCGGGACGTCGGGATCGATCACGGACGGGTCGCCCGACACGATCAGCTTCGGCCGGCCGGTGCTCCCTCCCGACGTGGGCGCCTTCCAGGCCGGCGACACCGCGTCGGGCAGCGGTGCGCGGTCGGTCGGATCGAGGGTGCGGGGTTCCCAGTCGGCCGGCACGACCGGCCAGCCCTGCGCCATCTCGGGGTCCACCCCCACCACTGCAGCGGGCTCGGCCAGCTCGCAGATCGCCCGGAGCTCGGGCGCGGGCAGCCGTGACGACACCGGTTGGGGGATCGCGCCGAGCTGCCAGCAGGCTCGGAGGGCCCGCACGAACGGGATCCCGTTGGGGAGGCCGATGGTGACGAAGTCGCCGGTGGCCACGCCCAGGTCGGCCAGGTGGTGCGCCAGCGCTGTCGACTCGGCCTCCAGCTCGCTGCGGGTGACGGTCCGCCTCGGGTCGGTCACCGCGGGGTGGTCGGGCTCGGCGGCGGCCAGCGCGGCGAGGTGCGAGGCGTACGAGATGGAGGGCACGCGGCGGTTCTACTCGGTGCGTCGGGGCGACGTCGTCCGGGTCGGGACGCCGAACAGGAGGTTGAGCACACCGGCGATGGCCAGTCCCAGGCCGGCGCCGCACACCACGTCGAGCGGCAGGTGCGCGGCGACGTACACCCGCGTGAACAGCGCGAGCCCGGCGAGGACCCACGGCACCACCTTCCAGCGGCCGGGGAGGTACGGGGTGACGATCCCCGCCAGCGCGGCCACCAGCACGGCGTGACCGGAGACGAAGCTCTGTCCCAGCGTGTTCACGTCCCCGCGGAGTCGGACGGAGCCGACCGACACGGCCGGACGGAACCGCACGACCATCACCTTCACCACGCGCTCCAGCCTGAGCTTGGCCAAGGTCGCGAGCAGTGCGGCGACGGCCAGCCGGGGTCGAAGGCATGCCAGCGCGACGACCGCCACGAGCGGCCCGACGACGATCGCTCCGACCTGCTGGAACGGCCACAGCGGCCGGTACAGCGCGTCGGGCAGCCCGTTGATCGCGCCGAAGAGCCGTTCCTCCCACTGCGGGACGTCCCCGTCGCGCACGACGAGCATCCCCGCCCCGAGCACGGCGAGCCCGGCGACCACCGCGACCGCGTCGCCCCGACGACGTCGGAACCTCGCCGGTGCTCGCGTGGCGGCGTCGTGCATCAGCGCTCCTCCCGAGCGGTCGACGCAGGCGCCGCGATCCTACGTGCGCCCCTTTCTCCGGCGCCGGGCCGGCGCGAGACTCCGCACCAAGGGAACTGCGGGGAGGCCATGGCACATGCGCCGGTTGCACAGGCTCGCGGTGGCGGCCGCGGCCGCAGCGCTCATCGCCGCCTGCGCGCCGCGGGCGCCGACCCCTCCGTCCTCCACGGCGCTGGGCGACGAGGCGATCACGATCGGGGCCTTCGACTTCGCGGAGAGCGAGCTGCTCGGGGAGCTCTACGCCCAGGCGCTCGAGTCGCACCGGTACGTGGTGCGGCGCGCCTTCCACCTCGGCCCCCGTGAGTTCGTCGTGCCCGCGCTGCGAGGAGGGTTGATCGAGATGGTGCCCGAGTACGCCGGCACCGCCCTGCGGTTCCTGAGCCTCGACACCGCTGCGGTGTCCGATCTCGCCGAGATCCGGGTCGGGTTGGAGCGGGTGGCCCGACCCGGCTCGCTGGCCGTGCTCGCGTCCGCCGGCGCCACGGACGCGAACGCGTTCGTCGTCAGCCGCGAGACCGCCGAGCAGTACGGGCTCACGAGCCTCTCGGATCTCGCCGCGGTGTCGGGTCGGCTCACCTTCGGGGGCCCGCCAGAGTGTCCGAGCCGGGCGCTCTGCCTGGCGGGCCTGGAGGACGTGTACGGCGTCCACTTCGACGAGGTCGTGGCGCTCGATGCCGGAGGACCGCTCACCCTGCAGGCGCTGCGCACGGGCATCGTCGACGTCGCGCTCATGTTCACGACGGACCCAGCGCTCGGCGGCGTCGACCTCGTCGAGCTCACCGACGACCGCCACCTGCAGCCACCGGAGAACGTCACCCCGCTCGTGCGGACCGAGGTGGTCGATCGCCACGGGGCCGCGCTGGTCGCCGTCGTGGACGCCGTGTCCACGCACCTCACGACCGCGGGGCTGCGGGCGCTGAACGGACAGGTCGACTCGGGCAGGGACGTGCCGCTCGTCGCCGCCGACTGGCTGCGCTCGGAGGGGCTGACGTGACGAGCGACGCGTCCGCTCCGGCGTCGCCCCTCCACGGGCGGGACGGGAACCGGGAGCTCGACCGCACCACGTCCACGCACCTCCCGACGGCGCGCCGCACCCATCGCCGGCGCCGTCCGTCCGGGGCACCGCCACCGCTGCCGCGCAGCCTGGGCAGCTCGGGCAAGGGCTGGCTGGTGGCGATGGGACTGCTGCTGGTGTGGGTGGTCGTGGCCTACTGGTCGAGGCCCGTCCGGCGCGCCACCGACGCCGCCGACGCCGCCGTCCTGCGCACGGTCGTCCGGGGACGGACCGCCTGGCTCACGGACGTCGCGGAGCGGATCGACCGCATCGGCTCGGGGTGGACGATCACGATCGTGAGCGCAGGGCTCCTCCTGTCGCTCGTCGCGTTCCGTCGCTGGAGGCACCTCTTCACGTTCCTCGGGAGCCTGGCGGCCCTCGAGTCGGTGGGCTCCTTCCTGTACGAGCGGTTCGAGCGACCACGCCCGTACGACGTGACGATCATCGGCCGGTGGGCGGGCTTCTCGCTGCCCTCGCCGCCGGTCGCGATCCTGGCCATCGTCATCGTGGGGATCCTCTACTCGATGATCGTGGCGGGCCACCCCCGCAACGTCGCCAAGATCGTCGGGGCGATCCTGGTGCTCCTCCACGCCGCGGCCCGCCTGTACCTCGGGGTCGACCACCCGTTCGACATCCTGGTGGGCCTCGCGCTCGCCGTGGCGATCCCGCTCAACGCGTTCCGGTTCTTCGTGCCGAACGACATCTTCCCGGTGGTCTACCGACGGGGGAAGACAGCCCACCTCGACGTGACCGGCCGGCGCGGCGAGGCGATCCGGCGGGCCGTGCAGGACCAGCTCGGCGTCACCGTGGTCGACATCGCGCCGGTCGGCCTCGCCGGGTCGGGGGGCTCGACGCCCCTGCGCATCCGGGTGGCCGGCGATCCCGACAGCCACCTCTTCGGGAAGCTCTACGCGATGAACCACGTGCGGGCGGACCGCTGGTACAAGCTCGGCCGCACCATCCTCTACGGGCGGCTGGAGGACGAGGCACCGTTCCAGTCCGTGCGTCGGCTCGTCCAGTACGAGGACTACACGCTGCGGCTGATGCGCGACGTGGGGGTGCCGACGGCGATGCCGTTCGGGATCGTCGAGCTGACCCCGGAGCGCGAGTACCTCCTCGTCACCGAGTTCTTCGAGGGGGCCACGGAGATCGGTGAGACCGAGGTCGACGACGCCCTGATCGACGAGGGGCTCGCGCTCGTCCGGCGCCTGTGGGACGCCGGCGTGGCGCACCGGGACATCAAGCCGGCGAACCTCATGGTGCAGGACGGGCACCTCAAGGTGATCGACGTGGCGTTCGCCCAGGTCCGCCCGTCCCCGTGGCGGGAGGCCGTCGACCTGGCGAACATGATGCTCGTGCTGGCGGTCCGCACCGACGCCGACCGCGTCTACGAGCGTGCGCTCGCGTACTTCACGCCCGACGAGATCGCCGAGGCCTTCGCCGCGGCCCGGGGCATCGCGAGCCCGTCGCAGCTCCGCGCGGCGATGAAGCACGACGGCCGCGACCTGCTGGCGCGGTTCCGTGCCCTGGCGCCCACCCGGCCGCCGATCTCGCTGCAACGGTGGGGCGTCCGGCGGCTTGCCCTGATCGTCGCCGCGGTCCTCATCGTGCAGTTCCTCGTCACGAACACGGCTGGCATGCTGGCGCCGGTGCACGACCTCGAGATCGTCGGTACGCCGGCGTGCGGCACCGAGAACCTGATGATCCTCGCCTCGCAGTCGGTGCCGTCCGCGACGTCGGTACCGTGCGTGTCGTTCCTCCCCGGCGGCTGGGCCATGGGGGAGCTGCACATCCGGCGCGGGAGGTTCCGGTTCTGGCTGGAGTCGGACAGCGCCGCCGACCGCGACGACGAGGCCGATCACTCGGTCCGGGTCACGCTGCTGGCGGCCGGTCGATGCGCCGTCGGCGACGCGACCGAGGTGCCGAGCGACCAGGTCGGGATGCGCCGGTACGAGCGACCCGAGCGGCTCCCGCCCGACCTCCGCACCGAGCGGGTCTACGTGTTCGACGGAGGGTGCGTGGAGTACCGGTACCAGCTCGGTGGGGACGCGAGCGCGTCCACCATCTTCGAGGTCGACCGGGCCCTGTCGTTCCAGCCCCGTGAGGAGCTGGTCGCCGAGGTCCGGGAGCGCTCCGGCCTCCGGCTGTGCGGTGCCGGTGCGCCGGCCTGCGTCGGGCGGTGAGCGCCGGGTGCGGACTCAGCCCTGATCGAGGCGGAGCGCCCAGCGGGCCAGCGTGCCGCACAGGAGCCCGACGCCGGCGCCGCCCACCACGTCGAGCGGCAGGTGCGCGCCACCGTGGAGGCGGCCGAGCATGACCGTCCCCGCCAGCACGGGAGCGACGGGCTGCCAGCGCACCGGGCACGAAGGGGCCACGGCAGCCGCGGCGGCCAACGCCACGGCGGAGTGCCCGGACACGAAGCCCAGCCCGGTCGCCCGTTCGCGCACCCGGACGTCGACGAGCAGGGCGTGGGGTCGACCTCGACGCACGCGGCGCTTCACCGCCTTCGCGGCCCAGAACGCGGCCTGCGTCGCGGCGAACGTGGCGCCGGTGAGCCGGGCGTCGCGGCTCACCTTCGCGACGGCGGCCACCACGGCGATCGAACCCCCGTAGCTCCCGAGCTGCATGGGCGCCCACACCACGGGCCAGATCGGACCGGGGAGCCGGTTGACGGCCTCGAACACCCGCACCTCGAGCGCCGGGACCTGCTCGCTCGCCGCCGCGGCGAGCCAGCTCGCCAGCAGGAGGCTGCCCCCGCCGAGCGCCGCGCCGACCTCGCCGCGTCGCACCCATGCCGGCGGCGTCGTGTCCATCGGCGCGACTGTACGCACCCGCCGTGGCGATCGAGCCCGCCGGCGGACGGCGTACCCTCGGCGCCATGAGGGCAACCCGGTCGATGGGCGTGATCATGGCCACGCTGCTCATGCTGGTGGTGGCGGGGTGCGGCGACGACGCCGCCAAGGACGCCGACGAGCCGCGTGTCTCGAATCCTCCCGAGCGTGAGCTCGCCTCGCTGATCGGCGACCAGGGGGCGCTCCGCTACCGGATGTCCGCGGAGGACGCCACCCACTTCGTGACGGTGATCCTGGCGCAGTGGGGTCTCGACGCCACCGACCGGGAGTGCGCCGCGGGCCCGGTGGCGAAGATCCTCTCGCCCGACGCGGAGGGTCGTGTCACCCTCGCACGCGTCGGCAGGGTCGCGAACCGCCTCCGGGGTGACACCGACTTCGCGAAGCAGGTCACGGCCTGCTCGTCACCCGCGAGCACCGAGCGCAACCAGCAGGAGGAAGCCGCGCCCGACCTCGACCTCACGGGCTTCATGGACCTCGCCACCCGCACGGCCCACGGCCAGGCGACCGCGCTCGGCTTCACCGAGGAGGAGGCGTCCTGCTACGCCCGGACAGCGCTCGACGGCGTCCAGGTCGAGCAGTTCGCCCGTGCGCTCGTCGGCTTCGAGAACAGCCAGGGGGCCTCACCCGTGGAGGCCGTCACGGACTGCCTCGAGCCGGCCAGGATCCGCGAGCTGGTGAGAGCCGGGCGGGCGTTGACCTCGGAGTACGAGGCGTGCATCGAGGAGCAGTCCAAGCTGCAGGCGGACGCGCTGGCCGACATGCTGAACTCCTCGACGACGGCACCCGGGGTGACGACCACGACCCTCCCTCCCTGCGCCTGACCAGCGAGCGAAGGGCCACGGCACGCCGCCCGCCTCTGCAATGATCCGGCCATGACGGTGCTGGACCAGTTCAAGGTGACCGATCAGGTCGCGATCGTGACCGGGGCGGGTCGTGGCATCGGCCGCCGGACCGCGCTGACGCTGGCGGAGGCCGGCGCCGACGTGGTCATCAGCGCTCGATCCGCCGACCAGCTCGAGCAGGTCGTCGGCGAGATCGCCGCGCTCGGCCGCCGCGCGGTCGCCGTGCAGGCCGACGCCAGCGACCTCGCCACCCTCCCCCCGCTGGTGGACTCGGCGGTCAACGAGTTCGGGCGCCTCGACATCGTCGTGAACAACGTCGGCGGGAGCTTCCCCAAGCCGCTCCTCGAGACGAGCGTCGCCAGCTTCGAGAAGGCGTTCCACTTCAACGTCTCGACCGCGTTCGAGCTGACCAAGGCGGCGGTCCCGGCGATGCTGGCGGACGGCGGCGGGAGCATCGTCAACATCAGCTCGCTGGCCGGGCGCCTCGCCGACCGGGGCTTCGCCGCGTACGGCACCGCCAAGGCCGCGCTGACCCACCTGACGAGGATCAACGCCGCGGACCTCGCGCCGCGCATCCGGGTGAACGGCATCGCCGTGGGCTCCGTCGAGACGTCCGCCCTGGACACGGTGCTCACCGACGACTTCAAGGAGCGGATGGAGGCGGCCACCCCGTTGCGCCGGCTCGGGCAGCCCCTCGACATCGCGCTCGCCGTCCTCTACCTCTGCTCGCCGGCGGGCAGCTTCATCACGGGGAAGATCCTCGAGGTGGACGGAGGGCTCGAGGCGCCGAACCTGCCGCTCGGCCTCCCGGACCTCGAGTAGCCGACCCCCGGCCCCGGCCGGGGTCCGGCGAAAACTGGAACGCGTTATCGTTTCGCAACATCGCCGACCAACGGGGGCTGACATGACGGTCACGGACATCGCCACGGGGACTGCGCCGCATCCGGACCTCGGCTTCGCCATGTTCGACGCGGACAACCACTACTACGAGGCGCCCGACGCGTTCACCCGGCACATCGAGCCCGCGTTCGCCAAGCGGGGGATGCAGTGGGCCGAGATCGACGGTCGCCGGCGACTGCTGGTCGACGGGAAGATCAACCGCTTCATCCCGAACCCGCTGTTCGATCCCGTGGCCCGACCCGGCGCGCTCGACGACTACTTCCGGGGGAAGACGCCGGGCGACGACATCCGCGCCGCCTTCGGCGAGCTCGAACCGATCTCGCCGGCCTACCGGCACGCCGCCGAGCGCGTCGAGGTGATGGACCGCCAGCACATCGGCGGCTGCTTCATGTTCCCCACGCTCGGCGTCGGCATGGAGGAAGCCGTGAAGCACGACCCGGCGCTGGCGCACGCCGTGTTCCGGGCGTTCAACCGGTGGCTGCAGGACGACTGGGGCTTCGACCACCAGGGCCGCATCCTCACGGCGCCCTACATCACCCTCCTGGACCCCGAGCTGGCGGCCGCCGAGGTCGACCGCTGCCTGGCCGAGGGAGCGCGGGTGTTCGTGATGCGGTCGGGTCCGGTCGTCGGGCCGCACGGCGGCCGCTCGCCCGCCGATCCCCTCCACGATCCGGTCTGGGCCCGCATCGCCGAGGCCGGCGTGCCGGTGGCGTTCCACTCGGGCGAGTCGGGATACCACCGCTACGCCGCCGACTGGGGTGAGTCCTCCGAGATGGAGGCCTTCCGCTACAACCCGTTCAAGGCGCTGATCTCGAGCAGCCGGCCGATCTTCGACACGGTCGCCGCGCTGATCGCCCACGGGCTGTTCGCCCGGCACCCGAACCTCAGGGTGGCGACGATCGAGTCGGGCTCCGAGTGGGTCGGCGAGCTCATCCCCAAGATGACGAAGTCGTTCAAGCAGCTGCCCGCCGCCTGGGGCGAGGATCCGGTCGAGGTCCTCCGCCGCCACGTGTGGGTGTCGCCCTACTACGAGGACGACATCCCGGCGCTGGTCGATCACCTCGGCGCGGACCGGGTGCTCATGGGCTCGGACTACCCGCACGCCGAGGGGCTCGCCGACCCGGCTGCGTTCCGCCACGACCTGGCAGGTCTCTCCGACGACGTGGTCCGGCGGATCATGCGCGACAACGGCTGGGAGCTGGCGACTGCGCGTCCTGCCTGAGCGCGATCCAGCGCCGTTTTGTCACCGCCCGTGCGACAGGACTGTCGCACGGGCGGTGACAGAACCGCAGTGAGGGTGGGGGTGCCGTTGCGCGCTCAAGTCGTCTGGGCCGAACGGCCGATGTCAGAGGATGCGCCGCGCCACCGCCCTCCTTCCGCTCGCTGTCGTCGCCGCCCTCGCCGGCTGCGCCCCCACCACGGCGTCCGGGGTACCCGTCGGCGGTGTCACGCCGATCACGGCACCGCCCGCGGCCTCGCCGACGGGCGGCGTGTCCGCCGAGGCCTGGGTGTCCTCGATGCTCGCCCGGGTCAACGCGGAGCGGGCGAACGCCGGTCTCGGCCCGCTGCAGCTCTGCGGGAACCTCGGCACGGCGGCCCAGCGCCACAGCGACGACCAGGCCGCCCGATCGGTGATGAGCCACACCGGCTCGAACGGCTCGACGATGGCGCAGCGCGTCCAGGCCGCCGGCTACGTCGGGTGGAACGCGCTCGCCGAGAACGTGGCCGCCGGGCAGCCGACGGTCGACTCGGTCGTGTCGGCGTGGATGGGCTCGGCCGGACACCGGGCGAACCTGCTGTCGGCCACCTACGTGCACGTGGGCTTCGGCCGGGCGACCTCGTCGTCGGGCACTCCCTACTGGACGCAGGACTTCGGTCGCGGCGGCAGCTGCTGACCCGGCCCCGACCCGGTGCCGACGTGCCGGAACCCGGAGGTCGGAGGGCAGGTGTCAGTCGCCCGCCGACGTGGGCGGTTGGCCCGCCCAGGAGAAGACGCCCTTGGCCATCGTCGATCGCTCCAGCTGGGCGCGGCGGGCGAACACCGTCGCTCGGATCCGGGCGATGCCGTCGTCGCCGGGTGCGGCCTGCGCGGCCATCTCCGCGAGGTGACCGGCCAGCCGGTGGTCCCCCTCGTCGCTGAGGGCGAGCGCACGGTCCGCCAGGACCGACGCACCCCCGGCGAGGGCCGCCAGCTCGGCGGCGACCTCGGCGTCGCGGGCGGGCTTCAGGTTCGCCGGGTTGCCGTCGTACCAGCCGCCGTAGAGGCGCCAGAGGTTGCGCACCACGAACTCGGGCTCGTCGTACACCGGCTGGAGCCACGGTCGCGAGAGCAGGTCGGCCGGCGGCGCGACGGCATGGATGATCTCGTCGAGCCGGGCGCCCTGGTTCATCAGGTCCAACGTCTGCTCGACGAGGGACTCGAGGAGGGCTGCCGTGTCCTCGAGCACGCCGCGGACGCGGTCGGCGCCGGCGATCGGCAGGCCGTGCCCGGGGAGCAGCAGCTCGGCGCCGAGGCTCGCCATCTTCCGCATCGCCGCCGCCCATTCGGCCGGGTAGCGCTGCACCTTCTGCGGGTTGCCGCAGTTCGGCGCGGCCCAGATGAAGAGGTCACCCGCGCAGACGATCCGGCGATCGGCGAGCCACACCCACGTGGCGTCGTCGGTCTCCCCGCGGTCGTGGCGCAGGTCGAAGGACACGCCGCCCACCTCGGTCGTCAGGGTGTCGTCGTAGGTGACGTCGGGATAGCGGTAGTCGCCGGGGAAGAACGGGGCACCGAGGCGGAACTGCCGCTGGTTGATCACCGCGTTGTAGCCGTTGGTGGCCTCGTACCGGCGGAAGCGGTCGGGCATGGCTCGGTGGCCGATGACCCGGGCCGGCCGGCCCTCGTCCTCGAACAGCTTCACGGCGTAGATGTGGTCGACGTGTCCGTGGGTGAACACGGCCGTGTGCAGCGGCGCCGGGCTCCAGGCCCGGATCTGCTCGTGGATCGCCTGGGCGTGGAGGGGGCTGCCCGCGTCGACCATGACCAGGCCCTCGTCGGTCCGGACCGCCACCACGTTGGCGAAGCTCTCGAGGAAGGCCACATCGGGTGCGACCTCCTGCAGCACCGTGCGGCCGCCGACCTGGAGCGGGTGGTGGCTGTCGATCGTGGCCTCGCCGGCCAGGATGCGCTCGGACAGCGCCAGCAGGTCCGTGTCGGTCATGCGTCCCCCTCTGCGACGGGGATGGCCCCGTGGTGTCGGTCGGACCCTACTCAGGGCCGCCGGCGGCGGGGGACGGGTCCCCCATGAAATTCGTCGACGTGCCTTGAGCACTCCGTGGGGACTCCGTTACCCTTGAGACCGCGTCGTGGGTTCAGCCCGTTGGGGGCGACTCGAGAGGGAGTTCTGGTGAAGCGGTTCGTGGCGGTGGCAATCGGCAGCATCACCCTCTCACTGGCCGCGTGGGCGGGTCCGGCGTCGGGTCAGACGGACGAGTCGACCACGGTCGCTCCCACCACCGAGGCGCCGACGACCGCGGCACCGACCACCGAGGTGCCCACCACGGAGCCTTCGACCACCGAGCCGCCGAGCACCACCGCTCCCGACGTCACCATCCCGCCGATCGAGCTCCCGGGTGAGCAGATCACGGCCGGCTCACTGACCATCGGCACCACGTACCACTCCGAGACCGACGCCGGCTGCACCATGAGCGGCTCGCTCGCCGGCCAGGAGATGAACCTGGTGAAGGACGAGGTCGGCAACGTCGGCGCCGTCTACGGCCGTGCCGCCCTGAACGGCGGTGAGGTCGGCCTGGTCATGGTCGAGCTCGGCCCGCTGCCCATGGCGATCGCCGCCTACCGGGCCACCGGCGCCTGCAACCAGGACGTCGTCGGCATCGGTGCCTACGACGCCACGCCGAACTCGGCGGTCCTCAGCTCCGTCGGCTACTCGATCTTCCCGGACGACTACCTGGACAACGTCACCATCGACGTCCAGGTCGGCGCCTCGGCCGCCCCGGCCACGCTCGACCTGCAGTCCGCGTACGACTTCCTGATCGCTCCCCGCTGAGCCGCTCCGGACGCTGACCGTTCTGTGTCGTGAGACGCGCCCGATCCGGCGCGTGACACGACATAGAAGCCCCGTGGTCCCGGCAACGATGCGGCCCCGGATCTGACGCACTGTCAGAATCTCGACGTGGACTTCGACGACACCCCGGAGGAGGCGGCCTTCCGCACCGAGTGCGTGACGTGGCTGGAGGCCAACGCCACCCGTCGAGGCGGCGCCGCCGAGATGTGGGCGACGCTCCGCACGCACTCCGACGAAGCCGATCGGGCAGCGCTGGCCACCGCGAAGGCGTGGCAGGCCCGCAAGGCGGACGCCGGGTTCGCCGGCATCCAGTGGCCGGTCGCCGACGGCGGCCGAGGCCTGTCGCCGCACCTCGCCGCGGTGTTCAAGCAGGAGGAGGCGCGCTTCGACGTGCCGGCCAACGCGTTCCAGGTCGGCGTCGACATGGTGGGCCCCACCCTCATCGCACACGGTTCGCCCGAGCAGCGCGCCGCCCACCTCGAGGGCACGCGCCGGGGCACGCAGGTCTGGTGCCAGCTCTTCAGCGAGCCCGGCGCCGGTTCCGACCTCGCCTCGCTGTCCACTCGCGCCGAGCGCGACGGCGACGAGTGGGTGGTCAACGGCCAGAAGGTGTGGACCTCGGGCGCCCACTACGCGGACTGGGGGATCCTGCTCGTCCGCACCGACGTCGACGTGCCGAAGCACCGGGGGATCACGTTCCTCCTCGTCGACATGACGGCGCCGGGCATCGACGTCCGCCCGCTCCGGCAGATCGACGGCGCCATCCACTTCAACGAGGTGTTCCTCTCCGACGTGCGGATCCCGGTGGCGAACACGGTCGGCTCGCCGGGCGACGGCTGGCGGGTCGCGATGACCACGCTCACCGCCGAGCGTTCGGCGATCGCCGGCGGCGGCATGGTGCAGTTCGGCGAGATCCTCCTCCTCGCCCAGGAGATGGGGCGCACGCAGGATCCCGCCGTTCGACAGGACCTCGCCCGGCTGCACACGCGCTTCCAGATCACCCGCTTCCTCGGTTATCGGGTCCAGACCGCCGTGAGCCAGGGGCACGACCCCGGTCCCGAGAGCTCGGTGATGAAGCTCCACATCTCGCGGCAGTACGAGGAGGGCGGCGACGTGCTCCAGTCGCTGATGGGCGCCGCCGGGACGCTGGTCGGCGAGGACGCGCCGTTCGGCGGCTTCTTCCAGGGCGTGTTCCTGTCGCAGTGGGCGCCCCGGATCGGCGGCGGCACCGACCAGGTCCAGCGGAACATCGTGGGGGAGCGGGTGCTCGGTCTCCCCGCTGAGCCTCGTCCGGACAAGGCCGCCTCGTTCCGGGAGGTCCAGCACGACGGCCTCGCCGGCCACGCCTGACCGCACACGCCGACCCCGAGCCGCCCGCCCCACCCGTTCTGTTCCAGGCAGAGCATCGCCCGTGCTGCTCTCCCTGGAACAGAACGGGCCACGGGGAGGTCAGGCGGGGGAGCGCTCCAGGAGGGAGGACTGCGCGGCGTAGCGGCCGCCGGCGAGCTGGGCCAGCACGCGGGCGCGGGTCACGTACCGGTGTGCCGTGTGCTCCCAGGTGAAGCCGATGCCGCCGTGGTTCTGCACGTTCCAGTGGGCGTTCTCGAGCGCCGCCCCCGTGGCGACGATGTGCGCCGCGTCGACGTGGAAGCCGGCGTCGGGGCGGCCGGCCTCGGTGGCCAGCGCCGCCATCCGGACCTGCATCACGGCGGCCTCGGCCCGCACCGCCATGTCCGCGCACCGGTGCTTCACGGCCTGGAAGCCGCCGATGGGCTGCCCGAACTGCTCGCGGTCCTTGCCGTACTCGACGGACTGCGCCGTCGTGGCCTCGGCGATGCCGGCCATCAGCGCCGACAGCAGGACGCGCACGCGCAGCGCCTCGGTCGGATCCTCGTGGGTGGAGAGCTCGTGGGGGGCTGCAGCGCTGCGCCGCACCTCGACCAGCTCGTCGATCGATGGCACGACGTCGCTGGGCACGGACGCCGGGTCGACGAGCGCCAACCCGCCGGTGGCGCGGACCGCCACGGTGGCGAGGTCGGCGTCGAGCAGCATGGCCCCGTCGCCGTCGGGCTCGGACCACGCCGCCCGTGACGAGCCCTCGATCATCGAGGCCGCGAGGTCGGTGTCGCCCGACGTCGCCGCCAGTCGTGCCGCGGTGACGGTGGCGAGGAACGGGCCGGGCGCGACGACCCGGCCGAGCTCCACGAAGAGCAGCGACTCCTCGACGAGGGAGTAGCCGACCCCGCCCAGGTCCTCGGCGAGACCGAGGGCGAACCAGCCCTGCGCGGCGGCGGCAGACCACAGCCCGTCGCTCAGCGGTTCGCCGATCGTGTGCTGGTCGGAGAGCACGGCGCGCACGGACGCGACGATCTCCTGCTGCTCGTCGGTGGGGAGTAGGTCCATCAGTGCCTCACTTGACCCGGGGGAGACCGAGCACGCGCTCGCCCACGATGTTCCGTTGGATGTCGGTGGTGCCGCCGCCGATCGTGTAGGCGAAGCTCTGCAGGTAGGGCCCCGTCCACACCCGGTCGCCGTCGATGCCCGTCAGCTCGAGGGCGTCGACGCCGATCACGTCGAGGGCGAGCTGGTACACGCGCTGGTGCAGCTCGCCGTGGAACAGGCGGATCATCGATCCCTCGGGGCCCGGCATCCCAGTCCGCTGGTTGCGGCTGATCCCTGCCACGGTCATCGAGCCGACCGCGGCGACCTCGGCGCGGGCGGTGGCGAGCCGCCGGGCGATCTCGTCGTCCTGGATCGCCGGGCGGCGCCCGTCGGGGCCGGTGCGGATCCGGGCCTCCTCGATCAGCTCCTCGACGACCGCGGCGAGCTCGATCTGGTCGGCCATGAAGGCGGTGCCCCGCTCGAAGCTCAGGGTGCTCATCGCGACCCGCCAGCCCTCGTTGAGGTCCCCGACCACGTTGGACAGCGGGATGCGCACCTCGTCGTAGAAGACCTCGGCGAAGTCGGTCGTGTGCGCCATCGTCTTGATCGGGCGGATCTCGATGCCGGGCAGCGTCATGTCGCAGATGACCCAGCTGATGCCCTTGTGCTTCGGGGCCGTCGGGTCGGTGCGCACCAGGAGCTCCTGGAAGTCCGCCACCTCGGCGTAGCTCGTCCAGGTCTTCTGGCCCGTCACGACCAGCTCGTCACCGTCGATGACGGCCTTGGTCGAGAGCGAGGCGAGGTCGCTGCCCGAGCCCGGCTCGGAGAAGCCCTGGCACCACACGACCTCACCCTTGAGGATGCGGGGGAGGTGCGTCGCCTTCTGCTCGTCGCTGCCGCACGCCATCAGCGTGGGCCCGCCGTGGTTGTTGCCCACGAACGTGCAGCTGTTGTTCAGCGTGAACGGCGGGTCGGCCTTGGCGAACTCGGTGTACCAGATCATCTGCTGGATGTCGGAGAGGCCCCGGCCGCCGTACTCGACGGGCCAGTTGATGCCCGCCCAGCCGCCGACATGGAGGGTCTGCTGCCACGCCAGGTCGAAGGCCCGCATGTCGGGGCCCTCCGGCGGGCGCTCCTCGGTGGGCAGGTGCTCGCGGAGCCACGTGCGCGCCTCGTCGCGGAACTGCTCGTCGTCGACGCTGAAGTCCAGGTTCACGGGGGCCGACGATACCTGACGCCCCGTCAGATCATCGCAGCCCGCGGGCGGCGACCGTACACTCGCCTCCGGGGAGAGGGGGACGTCGGTGACCTACGCCGGGAGTTGGGGCCAACCGAACTGGGGCGGCCCGGTGGGCTACCCCCAGCCGAGGGTCCACCAGCCCCGACCCAACGAGTACGCGGGGTTCTGGCGGAGGTGGACCGGCGCGTTCCTCGACCAGCTGGTCGTCTCGATGATCGTGCTGCCGATCCAGCTGGTGCTGGGCTTCGGCGCTCGGACGATGGCCAACGCCGCGGCGACCTGCACCGACCGGCCCGTGGGCAACGGCTACGTGTACCGGACGTGTGAGACGTCGTCGGGGATCGTGGTGCTCGCCGCCGTGGTGACGATCCTCGTCAACCTCGTCGTGTGGTGGCGGTTCATCATCACCCGCCAGGTCCGAGAGGGTCAGACCATCGGCATGGGTGCGATGGACATCGAGGTGCGCGACGCCCGGACGAACATGATGATCTCGACCGGGCAGGCGTTCTCCCGGTCCATCCTCGGCGGGATCCTCGCCCTCGTGCTGATGGTCCCCGCGGGTCTGCTGGTGCTGTTCACGGTCGTCGACCTCGACCACCGGGCCGAGGTCTACGACGCGCTGTCGTTCCCCACGGTCAGCCTGTTCGTGTTCCTGCTCATGCTGAGCTACGCGCCCTGGGCCTGGAACCTCGTCGACCGCCGGCGCCAGACGCTCTACGACAAGCTGACCGGCACGGTCGTCGTCCGGACCCGCCGCTGATGGGTCGCCGCCCGGAGCCTGCCGCCTACGGGTAGCCCTCGCACTCGTCGACCCCGGTCAGGGTGTACCCGGTCGGTGCGTCGGGTGGGCCGACGCGGTCGACCCGGATGCTGGCGTCGGGCCGACCGGGCTCGGAGGGGAAGTCGAACGTCTCGACGGACCCGGACTCCGGCCAGTACTCCACGCCGAAGCCGTCCAGCGTCATCGTGAGGTTGCTCTCCGCGAGCTCGCACGCCGCGCGCTGATCGTCGTCGAGCGCGTCGACGATGCTGCTGACAGCCCAGCCGATCCCCAGGCTGACCAGCAGCGCGCCCCCGAGCAGCAGACCTGCGTTGCGGAGCTGTTGGGACGGCGTCCGTTCACCGGCGGGTCGGACGGAAGGCACCCCGGGGGGCACGGGAGCCGGCGCCACGGCGGTCGGGACCTGGGTCGGGACCTGGGCGTACGACGGGTGCGCCTCGGGTGGGTACCACCGCTGGTCGGACGCCATCCACCAGCCCGGTCCTCGTGGAACGTCGCTCACCGCATCCCCCGTCAGCTCCCTCGATCCTGGTCGGCGCCCCTCGTGCGAGGGTACAGGAGGTGCCCGTCAGACGAGGCCCAACGTCACGACGCAGAAGACCAGGACCACCGTGCCGATGAAGTCCACCGACGCCGTCACGATCGGGACCCCGGACGAGTCCGGGTCCACCTCGATGCGCCAGGCGCCGATCGTGGCGTAGTAGCTGATCGCCACGACGGCGGCCATCGTCACGGACGCCGCGATGGCGGTGGTGAGCAGCACCCAGCCCACACCGGGGGAGCCGTCCCCCTGCCAGTACGCGACGAGCGACGCGCCGATCGCGTTGAGCACGAACACCGGCGCCGCCAGCCCGAAGAGGAAGCTGGTGTCGCTCCGCACGGTGCGGCCGGGGACGAGCGTCGGCTCCACCGAGCCGAGGTGCAGGTTGGTCGCGACCCGACCGCTGAGGATGCTGCCCAGTGCCCCGGCGCTCGAGACGAACGCCGGCTGCAGCACGAGGATCGCGGGGATCAGGCCGAGGACGCCGACCTGCTTCTGCAGCACCAGGCCGCCCAGCGCCGAGAGGAGCAGGCCGATGCCCAGCACCGGGATCGACTCGCGCACCACCTGTGACAGCAGCTCCTGGCCCGTCCGCCACGCGAGCACCACGAGGACGGCGGAGACGACGAGGGCGACCGCTCCGAGCGTGGGGGCGAGCAGCCCGTTGCCCACGATCAACGCGGCGGCGTAGAGCGCGGGGATCGTGACGACGTCGCCGAGCGTCGACACGGTGGGTGCCACGAGGTTGTCGAGGTCCCAGCCGTACCGAACGCCGCCCACGCTGAGCGCCACCGTCGCGATGGCCACGGGGATCGACCCGAGCAGGCCGCCCAGCACCGAGATGCAGGCGAGGTCGAGCACCCCCACCGTGTGCTCGATGCCGACCACGACGGCGATGATCTTCGCCATCACCGCGAGCACGCTGGACATGCCCATGGTGAGCACGAAGCTCGCGGCGAGGTTCTGCACGAGGACCGAGTCGCGCTTGAAGGACAGCCGGAACGTGCCGGTGTGGATGGCGGTGCTCAGCCGGTTGCCCAGCGTGGAGAAGACGTTGCCCCGCAGGCCGATGGCCGGCGTGACCATGATGAGCACGCCGGGCAGGTCACGGAACGTCCCCAGGACGCCCACGAGCATGGCACCTGCGACGAAGCTGGAGACCGAGTTGAACGCGAGGGCGATCAGCGCCTGGCGCGCGGCGTCGTCGGTCGGACCGAGAAGGTCGACCAGGCGACGGACCATCCGTGCGGGTGCGACGGCGGCCGAACGGGCGCGTGCATTCTCCACGGACTGGGGGGCTCCAACAGCATGACGCCGACAGCGTACCGGGTGACCTTCGTGGGACCGGGCAACCGACCCGGCGACCGACCGGGGTCAGAGGCGCTGGGTGGGAGGGTCCACCTGCGTGTGCGGGCCGTCCTCGTCGAGGTACACGGAGGCGAGCGTCTCGTCGTCCTGTCGCATCCGCCAGTCGAGGAGTCGCTGGGCGTACGACGCGACACGAGCGGCGGCGGACGGGTCGCCGGCGAGGTCGTGCAGCTCGTGGGGGTCGTGCCGAAGGTCGAAGAACAGGGGCGGGAAGCCGGCGAAGTGCACGTACTTCCCGTCCTCGTCGCGCAGCACGGCGAGGTTCGAGGAGGTGAGGGGCAGGCCGACGGCCAGGGTCACGAGGGGGTTGCGGAAGTCCCACTCCCAGTGCGCGGCGTCGCGCCACCGGTCGGGTTGCTCGCCTCGCAGGAACGGCGTGAGCGGCGCGCCCTGGCACTGCACCGGGATGGGCGCGCCCACCGCGTCGAGGACGGTGGGCATGAGGTCGACGCTCTCGGTGAAGCGGTCGACGGTGCCGCCTGCGACGGCGGTCGCCACCCCCGGGCCGGCGACGATCAGCGGGACGTGGTAGCTCGACTCGTGGTAGCCGAGCTTCTGGATGAGGTGGTGGTCGCCGAGCTGCTCGCCGTGGTCGGCGGTCACGATGACCAGCGTGCGCTCCCGGCGTCCGGTGCGGTCGAGGTGGGCCAGCACGCGGCCGACCTTCTCGTCGACCTCGGCCAGCATGCCCCAGTAGGTCGCGCGCAGGCGCCGGACCGCCTCGGGGTCGTCGGGGGCGCGTGCGACGTCGGACTGCAGCGCCCCGGCGACCATCGGGTGGACGGCGGCCTCCTCCTCGGCGGTCCCGTGCGCGACCGGCGGGGGGACGTCGTCGGGGTCGATCAGCGTGTTCCACGGCGCCGGTGCCATGTACGGGGGGTGCGGTCGGAGGAACGTGAGGTGCGCGAACAGCGGCTCCGTGGGGTCCTGGCGGTCGAGCCAGTCCCCGTACACCTCGGCGAGGAACGCCGCCTCGCTGTCGTCCGATGCGTAGACGGTCGGCGGATCGTGGCGGTCACCCTCTTCGGCCGGCTCCTGGCGGTGCATGGTCTCGGGCACCTCGCCGTCGGGGACGTCGTACCCGCGACCTCGGAGCCACTCACCCCACGCGCCGAGGTGCTCGGGCAGGTTCACCTCCACGGTGAAGCCCGGGAGGACGCCCTCGTAGGTGAAGAGCCTCGGGTCCGCCGGGTCGTCGACGGTTCGGGGATCGACGGCGGTGTCGGTGTAGCCGAACAGCGTCGACCGGTATCCCGCCTCGTTCATCTCGAGGGCGAGGTTCGTGAAGCGACGGTCGAGCGGGGTCCCGTTGCGGCCCACCCGGTGCGTGTGCAGGTACGTCCCGGTGAGGATCGATGCTCGGGACGGGCCGCACGGCGTCGTCTGCGCGTAGTGCCGGGTGAACCGCAGGCCGCTCGCGGCGAGCGCGTCGAGGTTCGGGGTGACCGCGACCGGGTGGCCGGCGCAGCCGAGGCTGTCGGCTCGCCACTGGTCGATGGTGATGAGCAGGACGTCGGGGCGGTCGGGCGAGCTCACACCCGCACGATGACCTTGCCCGTGTTCGCCCCGGTGAAGAGCGCGTTGAGGGCGTCGACGGACGACTCGAGACCCTCCCAGTAGTGCTCGACGTGGCGGAGCTCGCCGTCGGTGACCCAGGTGGCGAGGCGACCGCGGATCTCGTCGAAGCGGCCCCAGTGGTCCATGGCGATGAACCCCTCCATCCGGGCGCGCTTGCTGATGAGGTTCAGGTAGTTGGACGGCCCGGGGGGCTTGTGCTCGTCGTTGTAGACGGCGATGGCCCCGCACAGCGCGATCCGTGCGCCCTGCGCCAACCGCCCGAGCACGGCGTCGAGCAGCGGCCCGCCGACGTTGTCGAAGTAGACGTCGATGCGGTTCGGGCAGTGCTCACGCAGCGCCGCGGGGACGTCCGCCGTGCGGTGGTTGATGCACGCGTCGAACCCCAGCTCCTCCACGACGAAGCGGCACTTCTCGTCGGTTCCTGCGAGCCCCACGACCCGGCACCCGAGGATCTTGCCGATCTGGCCCACCAGCGAGCCGGTCGCCCCCGCGGCCGCGGAGACGACGACCGTCTCGCCCGCGCTGGCTCGCGCCACGTCGACCAACCCGACGTATGCGGTGAGCCCCGTCGCGCCGTAGATCGAGAGCATCGGTGCGAGCGGGGTCCCCGGGGGCAGCTTCGAGGTGAAGAAGTCGTCGCGGACGACGGCGTACTCCTGCATCCCGGGGAGTCCGTAGGCGACGTCGCCGACCTCGTACGCGTCGCATCGCGTGGCGACGATCGTGCCGATGCCGCTGCAGCGCACGACCTCGCCGATCTCCACCGGGGGCAGGTAGCCGTCGGAGTCGTTGAGCCAGCTCCGGACGGTGGCGTCCATGCCGAGCAGCTCCGTGCGCATGAGCGCCTCGCCCTCGGCGAGCTCGGGCAGGGGCGTCTCGACCAGCCCGAGGTCGTCCCAGGTGAGCAACCCGTGCGGGCGCTCGCGGAGGACGACCTGCCGGTTGGCGACGCCCTCCAGTCCTGTCATGCGGAGTGAACCTAGTGGAGCCGACTCGCGTCGAGGGCCCCTCCGGGCTCACGGCGACGCGCTGGTCGGCTCACCCGCTCGGGCCGTCGCGCCAAACCTCGTGTCGATCGTTCAGCGGCCCGTCGACTCCCGACGATGGGTGGGCCACGAGCTGCGGACAGCACCGTGGCACCGAGGAACGGAGTGCGTGATGGGGACGATCGATCGCCGGACTGGAGGTCGCACCCGGATGGGCGTGGCGATGATGGCGGTCGGCGCCGTGCTCGGCGTGGCCGGGCTGGTGCAGACGACCTCGGCGCAGGTGCAGGTCGCCAACTGCGCCTACGGCTCCGACCCGATCGTGCCGCTGGGCGACGTGCCGGGCGGCCGCGAGCGGGGCGCCGTCCGGGCAGCGTGCGAGCCCGATCCCGATCCCGAGGACACCACGTCCACGGAACCCTCGACGACGGCGGCGCCCACGACGGAGGTCACGACCACCGCGGCGCCCACGACCACCACGGCGCCCACGACCGAGGTGCCCGCCTCGACCACCACCACGTCGGCGGTGATCGGGACCACCAGCACGCCACCGAGCGCGGTGTCGACGACCACTGCCGTGCCCGCCGCGACGACGTCGGGGCCGGACCCGACGGCGCCGGCGACCACCGCGCCGCCCGCGGTGGCGGTGCGCGAGGAGCAGGAGCGTCGCGCCCTCGCCGTCACCGGGGGCACCTCGACGCCGATGGTGCTCGCAGGCCTCCTGCTGTTGTGCGGGGGTGCGTCGCTCGTCGCCGTCAGCCGCCCGCGTGGACGGGCTCGATCGTGAACGGCGCAACGCGTGGGGGCCGATCGGCCCAGTCTCGGACGACAACCTCATGTGCCGGGGGCCGCCCGCCGATGGGACGTGCGACGCATGCGACCGACCCCGTCGCCCGATCGAGCACATGGAGACGATGATGGAACCGACCGCTGACGAGCGAACTGCCCGGGTGAGCCCCGTACGGGCCGGCCTGGCGATGATGCTGATCGGCGCCGTCACCGGCGTCGTCGGCCTCGTGCAGACGACCTCGGCGCACCAGAACCAGGGCGACGGCTGCCCGCAGGGCTCCGAGCTGCTGGCCACCTTCACCGTCAACCGGTTCGGCAACTACGTCGCGCAGGGCACCAACAAGGGCGTCACGATCGGCCAGGGCTCCGACGAGGACGGCGGCAACTGGACGTCGAGCCGACCCGTGTCCCGCGTGGTCGTCGAGGGCGGCGACAAGGCGCATGTCTCCGACCTCACCCCCGCGACGATGGCCGGATCGTTCTCGGCGAACCTCCTGCCCGGGCAGTGGCGCAAGGTCGAGGAGATCTGGTTCTGCGGTCCGACCAACTGGAACACGACCACGACGGCGAAGC
>JAEZFI010000152.1 GCA_023437745.1 Actinomycetes bacterium | reverse complement strand
GAACGCGCCCGATCTGGCGCGTTCCACGCCACAGAACGGCCGGTGGGTGACCGAGGTCACGAGAACTCGATGACACCCCTGATGTTCTTGCCGGCGCGCATGTCCTCGTACCCCTGGTTGATCTCGTCCAGCGTGTAGCGCTGGGTGACCAGCTCGTCGAGCTTGAGCTGGCCCTCGCGGTAGAGGGACAGCAGCATCGGGATGTCGTACCGCGGGTTGCCCGAGCCGAAGAGGCAGCCCTTCAGCTCCTTGTTCATCATGGCGAACATGAAGGAGTTCATGGTGGCCTCGTTGTCCATCATGTTCGCCACGGCCGTGACGACGCACGTGCCGCCCTTGGCCGTCATGGTGAGCGCGGGCTCGACCATCGAGCCCGACATCACGCCGACGGTGAGGATCACCTTGTTCGCCATCTCGCCCCAGGTCAGCTCGCCGATGGCCGCGGTGGCCTCGTCCACCGACGAGTAGGTGTGGGTGGCGCCGAACTGCATCGCCTGCTCACGCTTGAACTCGACGGGGTCGATGGCGATGATCCGCTTGGCGCCGGCGATCTTGGCGCCCTGGACGGCGTTGATGCCGATGCCGCCGATGCCGATGACGGCCACGGTGTCACCGGGCTCGACCGCGGCCCGGTGGACGGCGGAGCCGAAGCCGGTCGCCACGCCGCACGACACGAGGGCCACGGCGTGCCACGGGAGGTCGGGCTCCACCTTGATGACCGCGTTCTCCGACACGAGGATGTAGTCGGAGAACGTCCCGAGCTGGCACATGCGGGCGAGGCTCGTGTCGCCGACCTTGTGGGCCACCCGGCCGTCGGTCATCATCCCGAGGTCGAAGATCTTGGCGCCGAGGTCGCAGAGGTTCTGCCGCCCGGAGGCGCACCACTTGCAGCGTCCGCACGACGGGATGAACGACATGGACACGTGATCGCCGGGGGCGACCGTGCTCACGCCCGGGCCCACCTCGGCGACCTCGCCCGCGCCCTCGTGCCCGCCGATGCACGGGTAGTGGGGGAGGAGCATGTCGCCGGTGACCATGTGCTCGTCGGAGTGGCACATGCCGGCCACCTTCATCTTCACGAGCACCTCGCCCGGGCCGGGCGGATCGAGGGTGATGTCCTCGACCGACCAGTCCTTGCCGATCTCCCACAGCACCGCGGCGCGTGACTCCATGGCTGACCCCCTTCGACCCCGTGCCGGACCGACGTCCGGCGCTGCAGGGCGTTTTACACCACCGTCTCCGGGGCTGCGCCCGGTGCGGAGGGCGATCGCGCCCGATCGTCCCCAGTTCAAGTAGTTTGCTGGCACGGGGCGACCCCAACAGGTCGACAGTGGAGTGCCCAATGGATCGTCACAGCGCCCTTCCCATCGCGCCCCGGCGCACCAGCAATCGCCGCGGCGAGGTCACTCGAGCCGCGCTCGTCGACGCCGGATGGCGGCTGATCGACAAGATGACGATCGCCGATCTGCTCTCCAGCCTCCAGGCCTCCGACGTCGCACGCGAGGCGGGCAGGACGAGCGGCGCCTTCTTCCACCACTTCGAGTCGCCCGACGACTTCGTCGCGGCGATGGTCGAGGCGTTCCGCCTCGGGGTCGACGGCGATCGGCTCCGGGAGGTCATCGAGGCCTCCGCCGCGGCGCCGCTGCCCAACGTCGCGCAGCTGCTGCGCGACACGGCCGGCGCTGCCTGGGACGTCTGGTCCACCGATGCGCACGTGATGCTGGAGCTGCGGCGGTTCCTCCTGCTCACGGCGCTCGGGGACCGGCCCGAGGGGGCGGGCGGCGGAGCCGGTCACATGGAGGTCGTGCGCTCGTCGGTGTGGGACCAGCACCTCGATGCGTTGGAGCTGGGCTTCCGTGAGCACTGGACGCGCATCGGACGGGAGCCCCGCGAGCCGTTCGACCACCGGTCCGCCGCCCTCGTCATCACCGCGATGCTCATGGGCATGAGCATGGCGAACGCCTCGGGGGTGTTCGTCCCGACCGAGGTGGTGGCCGAGATGATGCCGGCGCTGATCGCCGGGATGAGCCGACCGGTCGGACGCCTGGGCGACCACGAGGCGCTGGACGCCGAGCTGGAGCCGCCCGGGATCGTCGCCGCCGCGCTCGACCTCGACGACCCGGCGACGGGCGAGATGCTCGTCCGCATCGGTGAGCGCGCACGTGCCGACGGGACCGGGGTGCAGATGCCGGCGATCGCCGCGGCGGCGGGGCTGTCGGTGCGGGCGGCGGTCGCGATGTTCGGGACCCCCCGACGGGCCGCGGCGCTGTCGGTGCGAGGCGACCTCGACGAGATCCGCGAGGCGGGGTGGCGGTACCTCGACTCCGATCCGCAGCGAGCGCTGTGCGACGTGCTCGTGTCGCTCGCCCGGACCGCCCGCCGGTGGGGCCCGGCGGCGGTCGCGCTGCTCGACGAGCGCGCCGACGTCGATCGGGCGGTGAACCCGCCGGCCCGCGCCGAGATCCTCGAGCAGGTCCCGCTGGCCGACATCGTGGTCGAGCCGATCCGCCGGTTGGGCACCGTGCCCGAGCCCAAGCTCGTCGAGACGGCGGACCTCGTCGTCGACGTCGTGCTGCAGGTCGCGGCGAGCCGGGTCCGGATGGCACCCCACGACGTGGCGCAGCTGGGCCTGCGGATCCTGGACGCCTGACCGGCGGGGCCCGGAGCCCGGCAACGAGGGTCCGGCGGCGTGTGGGTGCCTACGCGGGCGGCGGTGCGAGCTGCGTGAGCTCCTCGTCGCCGATCCACGAGGCACGCGCCGCGATCAGCATCGTCGTGACCGGCACGGCGAGGAACGCCCCGAAGAGCCCGCCGGCCACAGCGCCCGTCGTGACGAGCAGGAGGCTCGCGAGGGGGTGGATCGCCAGGCGGCGGCTCGTCAGGAGCGGATAGATGATGTTGGCGTCGACCTGCTGGACGACCAGCACGATGAGCGCCAGGACGACGGCCTGGGTCGCCCCTTCGGTGACGAGGGCGACCAGCACCACGATGGCACCGGAGAGCACGGCGCCGATCGTCGGGATGAAGCCGAGGAGGAAGACGACCACGGCGAGGGTGAAGCTGATCGGCAGGCCGATGAGCGCCGACGCGGTGCCGATGACGACGGCGCACAGCACCGCCTCGGTGAGCGTCACCTTCACGTAGGCGACGAGCACCTCCCACGCAGCGACCATCGCCTGCTGGGCCCGAGGCCGGCGGCGCTGGGGGAACACCCGGCTGACGCCCTGGTAGATCCGGGGGCGGTCCGTGACGAAGAAGAGCGTCGTGATGAACGCGAGCAGGCCGCCGGCGAGGAGCGCGCCGGTCGTCGACAGCACCGAGAACGCGCCCGACACGACGCGACCCGGGTTCTCCTTGATGGACTCGATGGCGGAGTCGGCGGCGTCCTGCACGCCCTGGGCGTCGAGGGCGAGCGGCCCCGTCTCGAACCATGTCGTGATCCGGTCGATGCCGGCGCTGGCCTGCTCGGTGAGGTCGTCGAAGTCCGAGTAGAACTGCCCGACCGCCGAGACGACCACGCCGGTGATCAGCACCACGCCGATCACGAAGGCCAGCACGGACGCGCGGTGCTGGCGCATCCCCCACGAGATGAGGCGGCGCCGGACCGGCTCGAGCAGCGCCGTCACGAACATGGCGATGATGACCGGTGCGACGACGAACCCGATGTACGTGAGGGCCCACAGCGTCAGCCCCACGGCCAGCGCGACGACCATCACCCTCGCGGCGATCTCCGAGGCCACGACGAGGCGGCGCGGCACTTCGGTCCGTTCGCGTTCGTCGCCCACGCCGTCGTCCATCGCACCATCGTGCTCCCCGGCGCGGCGCCGACGGGTGATGGGGGAACGCGGCGCGTCGTGTCGGGGACGTCGACGGCGTCGGTAGACTCCGCGCAGCCGCCGACGGGAGGAACCCCATGAGCACCGAGCTGATCGCAGAGACCGACACCGCGCCCGTCGAGGCAGTGCTGGCCGACGACCACGCTGCCGAGGACCTCGTCGAGGAGGAGCTGCTCGTCGAGGAGATCTCCATCGACGGCATGTGCGGCGTCTACTGAGCGCAGCTCGGTGACCGTCGACCTCGACGGCCCCTGGGAGCTCGATCCCATGGTGTCGCTGCGCCCCGAGCCGTTCGGCGCGCTGGCGTACCACTTCGGCACCCGGCGCCTCTCGTTCCTCCGCCACCCCGACGTCGTCGCGGTCGTGCAGGCGCTGGCCGAGCACCCGACGGTCGAGAGCGCGCTGCGCGCCTGTGGCGTCGCGGAGCGCCGGTGGCCGTCCTTCCGGACGGCGCTGGGCACGCTGGCCGCCTCCGACATGATCCGCCCCCGAGCTGCCGAGGCCGCCGCATGAGCATCGACGTGTCCGCACCCGTGGGCCACGTGACCAAGTCGCCCACCCTGGTGGACCAGATGAAGGCGGGGCTGGACGCCCCGATCTGCCTCACCTGGGAGCTGACCTACGCCTGCAACCTGGCGTGCGTCCACTGCCTGTCGTCGTCGGGTCGGCGTGACCCCCGCGAGCTGACCACCGAGGAGGCGATCGGGGTCGTCGACGAGCTCCGGGCCCTACAGGTCTTCTACGTCAACATCGGCGGTGGCGAGCCGATGCTCCGTCGAGACTTCGAGGACATCGTCGAGTACGCCACGACCCACCAGGTCGGCGTGAAGTTCTCGACCAACGGGACGTACCTCGACGCGGCCGCCGCCCGGCGCTTCGCCGCGATGGACTACCTCGACATCCAGATCTCGATCGACGGGGCGACCGCCGACGTCAACGATGCAGTGCGCGGCGAGGGCTCGTTCGCGGCGGCCGTGCGGGCGATGGACCACCTCGCCGAGGCCGACTTCGGACCGTTCAAGATCAGCCTCGTGGTGACCCGGCACAACGTCGACCAGCTGGACCAGTACCTGGCGCTGGCCGACCGCTATGGCGCGCAGCTGCGGGTGACGCGACTCCGCCCGGCCGGCCGTGGCGCCGACACCTGGCACGAGCTGCACCCGACCAACGCGCAGCAGCGCCCGCTCTACGACTGGTTGATGGACCGGCCGAACGTGCTGACCGGCGACTCGTTCTTCCACCTGTCGGCGTTCGGTGACTCGCTGCCCGGGCTCAACCTCTGCGGTGCGGGTCGGGTCGTGTGCCTCATCGACCCCGTCGGCGACGTCTACGCCTGCCCGTTCGTGATCCACGACGAGTTCCGCGCGGGCTCCATCCGCGACGAGGGCGGCTTCGCCCGGGTGTGGAAGCAGTCCGACCTCTTCACGTCGCTCCGCGAGCCGTCGTCGCCCGGGGCGTGCGGGTCGTGCGGCAGCTACGACGCCTGCCAGGGCGGCTGCATGGCCGCGAAGTTCTTCGTCGGACTCGAGTTGGACGATCCGGACCCGGAGTGCGTGAAGGGCAACGCCGAGCCGCTGCTCGCCGCGCTCGCCCCCGGCATCGCCCCGGTGCCCTCGCCCGACCACTCGCGACCGGGTGCCGTGCCGGTGCGGATGGGCGCCACCCGCCGCTAGGCCGATTCCTCCGTTCCGGGTCGACTGAACCGCGCCGGGCGCGGTTGGATCGACCCGGTTCGCATCAGCCGGGGAACGTGGGGCCGTCGAAGCGGTCGACGGTCGCGAACGCTGCCACCTCGTTGCGGCGGAGCCTGGTCGGGCGCCTCACCGGGTGGCCCATGACGACCATGGAGGCGATGGCCCAGTCGTCCGGGAGGGCGAGCAGCTCTCGGGCGTCGTGCTCCGCCCGGGCCAGGAACGTGGTCATGACACCGCCGAGGTCGTGGAGGCGTGCGGCGAGCATCAGCGACCAGATGAACGGGTAGACCGAGGCGCCGCCGGTCACAGTCGCTCGCCCGACGTCCTTGTCCATCATCGCCAGCTGGCCGAGGTCGGCCGCCACCACGAGGACCACCGGGGCCCGTTCGATGTGGTCGAGGACCGGGTTGGGCTGCGGCTCGGCCCGGGCGGCGGCAAGGTCGACGGAGGTGTGCGCCACCACGGAGAACGGTGTCTCGCCCGCGGCGCCCTGGGCGACGTACTCGCTCCACACGGGGCTGCAGAGGTCCGCGAGCTGCCGGCGGAGCAGCCCGTCGCGGATCACCGCGACGTGCCACGGCTGGCGGTTGCCGCCCGAGGGGGCGAAGCGAGCGGTGTCGAGGAGGTCGGCGAGGACCTCGTCGCTCACGGGCTCGTCGGTGAAGTCGCGGATCGCCGCGGTGGTCCGGAGGGCGGTGCGGAGGTCGACGTCGGCCAGTTCCATGACCGCAACGTACGCCCCGGCGGGACGGCCTGCCGCCGGTGGGTGAGGCCGCGTCAGGCCGGACGGCGTGCCCGCTCTGAGCGGTCCGAGCGGCGGGCCTGCCGCGTGCCCCGGGCGACCTCGGTGGCGAGGGCGTCGAGCGGCTGCGCGAAGGCAGCGAGCGGATCGCTCAGCTCGGCGAGCCACCGCTGGGCGGCGTGCAGCCCCGCAGGGTCGAGCGCGTACAGGCGGCGGGTCCCCTCGGCGCGCACGGTCGCCAGCCCCGCCTCCCGGAGGACCTTCAAGTGCTGTGAGACCGCCGGCTGGGAGATCGCCCCCCGGCCCTGGAGCTCCGCCACCAGTGTGCCGACGGTCTGCTCGCCCGCCGACAGGAGGCTCAGGATCCGCCGACGGGTGGCGTCGCCCAGGGCGTCGAAGAGCTCGTCCACCTAGGCGCCGGCCGAGGGGTCGGGCTCGACGGTGTAGAAGTCGAGGGTGCGGGCGGCGGCGGCTCGTGCCGCCTCGGCGTCGTCGCCGTCGGCGATGGCTGCGTCGGCCCAGCCGGTCGCCGACCTGCGGATGAGGTCGATGCCGTCGGGGGTGGTGGCGAACGCGGCGCCCTCGACGGGGTCGACGGGTTCGCCGCTGTCGATGTGGAGGCCGAGGCCCATCAGGCCCAGCTCCCACCCGACGCCCACGGCGCCGGGGCCGAACTGCTCCCAGAAGGCCGGGTCGACGGGCGCCTCGTGCTCCAGCTCGAGCGTGGTGCCGTCCGCGGTCGCCGACAGGCGGACGGTGACCCACGAGATGTTCGGGCCCATCTCCCACGTCACGGCGAACGACTCGGGCGCGTCGCAGCGCTCGATCAGGCCACCTGCGTTGTGCTCGAACTGGTAGCGGCCGCCCTCGCTGAGGTCGCCGGACACGGGGAGGAACCACCGTGGGATGCGCTCGGCGTCCGTGAGGGCGTTCCAGAGGTCGGCCTGGTCGGTCGGGTAGGTGCGCCGGGCGACGGCGATGCGGGTCGTGGCACCGTCCCGGCTGCCGGTGCGCACCTCTCGTGCGACCAGGCCGGCGATGGCGACGGGGTCGATGGCGATCATGCGGTTGCTCCATCCATAAGTCGAGACTTATGAAAGAACCTACCGATCGGCGGCAGACGACGCAACCGGTGACCCGTCGCTACAGGTCGCGGCGGCGGAACCAGCGGTCCGCGAGCAGGTACCACCCGGCGGCGTAGACCAGCGCCCAGGCGATGAAGAGGAGGCTCGGTGCCGTGTAGCCCGCGAAGGGCAGACCGCTGTCGACGGAGTTGGCGGCGACGAAGGCCGGCGACTGGAGGTAGTAGGAGGCGCCCCGCCACAGCCCGTCGGAGGGGATGGCGAGGCTCACGCCCACCCCGATCCGCTCGAGGGTTCCGTTGCCCAGGATCGCTCCGACGAGCTCCATGATCCCGCCGATCCAGGCGGCGCCGTACAGGGCGATCACGACGACACCTGCGGCGATGGCGGAGAACCGGACGGACATGGCGGTGCCGAGCGCGACGAGGACCGAGGTCTCGAGGGCGAGCAGTGCGACGGCGCGCCAGGGTGCGATGGCGCCGTACCCGGCGACCCCGGCCGCGATCGCGAGGATCGCCCCCGACATCACGATGATGTACGCCGCTGAGAGCCCGGCGAAGGCCCCGGCACGCTGCGCCAACCATGACCTCCGCGAGATCGGCCGGGCGAGGATCGCGTGCAGGCGGCCGCTCTCGACTTCCGGGGACACGGCGCCGCACGCCAGCAGCACCGCCATGAAGGCGGCGAGGAACTGGACGGCGTAGAGGCCCAGCACGGTCATCACCGTGCCGGCGGCCGCGGTGGCCATGGGGTCGTCGACCTCGTTGGCGGCCTGGTCGAAGCCGATCGCGAAGCCCAGCCAGAAGAGGAGGAGGAACGCAGTGCTGATCACGGCCCCCACGAGGAGGACCTTGCGGTTCGCTGCCTCCCGGAGCGTCAGCCGGACGATGGTCATCGGTCGTCGCCCTCCCGGTCGCCCACGAGGTCCACGAACACGTCCTCCAGCGATCGCTGCAGGGGGACCAGCGCGTTCAGGGCGTGCCCGCGCGAGACCAGGGCGGCGGCGAGCGCGCTGACGGACGTGACGTCGTCGAGGGCGAGGAGCACGGTGTCGCCGTCCCGGGCGGCGATCTCGCCGAACCCCTGGAGGATCGCGAGCGCGTCGTCGTCGACGCTGCCGAGCGTGACGCGGACCTCGGCGCCCACGGCCACGTCGGCCAGGGCGCCGGAGCTGACGACCCGACCGCGGTCGAGGATCACGATGTGGTCGCAGACCTGCTCGACCTCGCCGAGGAGGTGGGAGTTCAGGAGGACGGCGGTGCCGCGATCGCGCAGTGCCCGGATGATGTTGCGGACCTCGCGGCGACCCATCGGGTCGAGCGCCGAGGTGGGCTCGTCGAGGATCACCAGGGACGGGCGCCCCAGGATCGCGGTGCCCAAGCCGAGCCGTTGCTGCATCCCCTTGGAGTAGCCGGCGACCCGGTCGCCGCCCCGACCGGCCAGGCCGACGAGCCGGAGCGCCTCGGCGACGGCATCCGGTTGCTCGCCGGCCGGGAGCCCGATGAGGCGTGCGTGGACCTCGAGCACCTGCCGCCCGTCGAGCCACCCGGGGTACTGGAACTGCTCGGGCAGGTAGCCGAGCGAGCGCCGGGCCGAAGGGTCACCCACCGGTCGGCCGAGCACGGTGGCGGTGCCGGCGTCGAGGTGGACCATGCCCAGCAGCGACTTCACGATCGTCGTCTTGCCCGCGCCGTTCGGCCCGAGGAGGCCGACGACCTGACCGGGACCGACGTGGAGGTCGACGCCGTCGAGGACCGTGCGCGACCGGTACGACTTGCGGAGGCCGACGGCCTGGATCGGGGTCGCCGGGCCGTGGTCGGCGAGCGTGGCACCGACGGCGGTCGCAGTGGAGGCGTCGCTCGGGCTCACGCGCTGGCCGCCAGCTCCAGCGCTCGGGTGATCCCCACCATCCCTGCGACGACGGTGACCCCGTCGGCGTCGCGCCGGACGACCACGGCACCGAGGCCGGAGTCGTCGCCGAAGGCGATGGCGGGTCGGCCTGACAGGTCGACGTTGCGCCACCCGGGGCCGTCGAGTGGGACGGGCACGGGGATGGTCGACCGCCAGTCGTCGATGGCGGCGAGCTGGCGCCGGAGGTCGGCAGGAAGCTCCTCCCGGGAGAGCACGAACGAGCGGATGTCCTCGAGCGGGGCTCCTTCCGCGGTGACGACCAGTCGCCCGCTCCGTCCGACCACGACCTCGGGAGGCCCGTCGGCGTGGTGCAGGCCCTCGTAGATCGCACCGATGGCGCCGGGGACCTGGACGACCAGGCTCGCTCCGTCGAGCGCCGCCGGGACGCCATTGCCGTCCCGGGCGACCAGCGTCAGCCGCACGGTCCCAGGCGCCATGGCGATGAGCCGATCCCAGGTCGCCGCCACCCTCGGGGCGCCGATGCCCGACACGGACTCGGCCTCGGCCATGTTCGCAACGGGCGCGGGCTCGGTCAGACCGGAGGTGTCGATCCTGCCCAGCGTGCCGAGGGCGCGAGCGCCGTCGCCGTCGAACGAGTCGGCGAGATCGTCGAGGTCGACGGTGACGGCCTGGAGGCGGTCCCCGCGAAACGCATCGAGCACCTGGGCGAGTGCGCTGCGCCCCGACGAGGTCACGCCCACCGCCGCCACGAGGACGGCGGCCGCGCTGGAGAGCGCGAGGCGGCGGACGGTGGAGGTGCGTCGGCGGCGCTGCGTGTGGAGCGGGACGGCGGCGGCCCGGGAGGCGTCGAGCATCGCGGCGAGCGCAATCTCGACCTCCTCGTCCGTGAGCGCGAGGGCGTCGGAGTCGTCGAGGCGAGCGAGCGCCTGGCGGGTGTAGCCGGCGTCGGCCGCGACGGCGGTGATGAGGCCGGCGCACGTCTCGCAGGAGTCCACGTGGGCGTCGACATCGGGATCGGGGTGGTCGAGGTGGACCCGGAGGGTGGTGGAGTCGGCGCACTCGATCATCGGTTCATCTCCTCGTGGGCTCGTCGGAAGGCTCGCTCCCCGCGAGCGAGCAGGACCCCGACCGACCCCTCGGCCACGCCGAGGACCGTCGCGATCTCGCGGTAGCTGTGGCCGGCGTGACGGAGCAGCAGGGCGGTGGCCTGGCGTTCCGGGAGGACGCCGAGCGCGGCGCGGACGCGTTCACGGGCGTCGGCGCCCGCGACGGCGTCGTGGGGCTCGTCGGGGAGTGCGCCGGCGTTCAGGCCGGCGACCACCTGCTCCCGCACCTCGGCCCGGCGGCGGGTGCGGAGCCTGTTGAGGCTCGCGTTGGTCGTCACCCGGGTGAGCCACGCGGCGATGTCGTCGTCGGCCCGTGCCGCCACGGGGTCGGTGCGCAACCGGAGCAGGGCGTCCTGCGCCGCGTCCTGCGCTTCGTCGGCGTCGCCGAGGATCCGCCTCGCCAGTCCCACCAGACGTGGGTAGTGGCTGCGGAACACCTCGGCGAAGCGGTCGTCGGGGAGCGGGTCCATCAGTAGGTCAACACCACGGCGCCCCCGATCCTGACACTGGAGGCGTCGGGGTGACAGGGATCCGGAGATCGCTCGCGGGGTACCGCTCGTCGTGACGTTCATGGACGTGATCGAGACGGTTGGCAAGACCGTCGACGCGCTGGGGGTCGCCGTCATCGTCATCGGGAGCGTGCTCGCCGCGGCGATGACCCTCCGGGAGGTCCCGCGTGCGGCGGATCGGTATCGGGCGTTTCGCCAGCGTCTCGGGCGCGCCATCCTCCTGGGTCTCGAGTTGCTCGTCGCCGCCGACATCATCCGGACGGTCGCCGTCCGTCCGACGCTGACGAGCGCCGGTGTGCTGGCGATCATCGTGCTGGTGCGGACGTTCCTGAGCTTCAGCCTCGAGGTCGAGCTCGAGGGGCGCTGGCCCTGGCAGGCGCGCCGGCTGTCCGACGCGACCTGACGACCTGCTTTCCGAACCTGGCCGGATGTCGGTGCTCCGCCACCGACTTCCGGCCGGGTTCGGGTTCGCTCAGCCGTCAGCTGCAACCCTCTCATCCGTGTCCGAGACCGTCGATGACCTTGGCGTGCTCGCGGGCGAACGGCGACACTGTCTGCCGTGGCCCTGCTGGAACCTCTCCGCCTCGGATCGCGCACGGCGCCGTCCCGGGTGATCTTCGGTCCCCACGAGACGAACCTCGGTCGGGGGCGTGCGCTGTCGGAGCGCCACGTCGCCTACTACCGGCGGCGGGCCGCCGGCGGGGCCGGCGTCATCGTGGTGGAGGAGGCCTCCGTCCACCCGAGCGACTGGCCCTACGAGCGAGCCCCCCTCGCCACCGAGTGCGGACCCGGCTGGTCGATGATCGCCGACGCCTGCCATGCGGAGGGTGCGCTCGTCCTCGCCGGACTGGGCCACGCCGGGGGGCAGGGCACCTCCCACTGGAGCCAGCGTGAGCTGTGGGCGCCGTCGCGGGTCCCGGAGGTCAACACCCGCGAAGTCCCCAAGTGGATGGAACCCGCCGACATCGCTGCCGTCGTCGAGGGCTTCGCCGCCGCCGCCCGGCTCGCCGCCGACTCGGGATGTGACGGCGTCGAGATCAACGCCGGGCAGCACTCGCTCCTGCGGCAGTTCCTGTCCGGCCTCACCAACCAGCGTGCCGACGAGTGGGGCGGCGACCGGACGAAGCTCGTCCTCGACGTGCTCACCGCCGTCCGAGCCGCGCTGCCCGAGGGCTCGATCATCGGCCTGCGGGTCAGCGGCGACGAGCTCGCCCCGTGGGCGGGCATCACCCCCGAGGCGGCTCCTGACCTGATCGTGTCGCTCCTGGGCCCCGCCGGCGATCCGCTCGTGGACGCCGTCACCGTCGTGCGAGGGTCCATCTACTCCGCCAACGCGACCCGCCCCGACGGGCACACGCCGCCCGGCTTCAACCTCGACCTCGCCGGCTCGGTGCGCGACGCCGTCCGTGCGGTCCACGGCGACCGGATCGCCGTGGTGGCCCAGGGCTCGATCGTCGACGTGGGCCAGGCCGAGTGGGCGACGGGCGAGGGGGCGAAGGCCGACGCCGTCGAGATGACCCGGGCGCTCCTCGCCGACGCCGACCTCGTGGCGAAGCTCCGGGACGGCACTCCCGAGCACATCCGCCCCTGCATCCTCTGCAACCAGACCTGCCAGGTCCGCGACAACCGCAACCCGCCGATCACCTGCGTCGCCGATCCGCTCACCGGTCACGAGACCGTCGACCTCAGCGTCGACACCTCGGCCCGCCCGGTGGGCCCGCCCCGCCGGCTGCTGGTCGTCGGGGGCGGCATCGCCGGCATGGAGGCGGCGCGGGTGGCGGCGAGCAGGGGTCATCAGGTGACGATCGTCGAGCAGGGCGCGGAACGTGGCGGCGCCGTCCGGACCGCCGCCCGAGGCGCGGGCCGGGAGCGGCTGGCGCTCCTCGCCGACTGGCTCGAGCGCGAGTGCGATCGCCTGGGCGTGGTGACGCGGACGAACGAGCCCGACGCCCGAGCGCTCCTGGACGGTCCGACCCGCTTCGATGCGGTCGTCGTCGCGACCGGCGCCCGTCCCCGACCGGTCGACCATGCGATCACGCGGGCGGCGGTTCGCCTCACCGCCGCGGAGGTCCTCGACGGCGCCGAGCTCCCCGCCGGGCCCCTCCTCGTGTGGGATCCGATCGGCGGCCCCGTGGGCGTCTCCGTCGCCGAGCGGCTCGCGACCGAGGGGCGTGAGGTGCTCCTCGCCACGCCCGACAACATCGTGGGCAACGAGCTCAGCCGTTCCGGCGACCTCGCGCCGGCGAACACCCGGCTGCAGCAGCAGGGGGTCACGCTGCTCCGACGGTCGATCCTCCGGTCGGTGAAGAAGGGCTCGGTCGAGCTCGAGGACCGGTTCAGCGGCGTGTCGACCAGCCTGCGCGTCGCGGCGGTCGTCGACGCGGGGCACCAGGTCCCCGACGAGCGGGTGTGGGAGCAGTTGACCCACCTCGGCGCCGATGGCCCCTTCGTCGTGCGGGCGGGGGACTGCGTCGCTCCCCGGACGATCCACGAGGCGGTGCTGGAGGGGCGCCGGGCGGCGCTGGCCGTCGACGGCACCGGCGACCTCTCCGACGGCGTGCCCATGGGGGAGCTGCATGCCCACTGATCCGCCGGCTCACCGGCGACGCCATCCTCTCGGCGCGGTCGGCGAGGAACCCGACGCCCGGTTCAGCTTCGCCAACGAGCGCACCTACCTGGCATGGAACCGGACCGCACTGGGTGCCGTGGTCGCCGGCCTCGCCGTCGTCAACGTCCTGACCCCCGACGACGAGCACCTCGCGGGCAAGGTCCTCGGCATCTCGTTGATGGTCCTCGGCTTCCTCCTGGCGGGAGCGAGCTACTGGAACTGGTACCAGGCCGAGAAGGCGCTGCGCCTCCGCCAGCCGCTCCCGCACTCGCCGATGTTGCTGGTCCTCAGCGTGGTCACGGGCCTGGTCGCCATCGGCACCGCGATCTACACCCTGGCCTGACGTGCGAGCTGCGAGGCGTCGGCCGGCATGAGCGAACCCGCTCCGCTCCCGGAGGAGGAGCTGCACGGCACGGCCGTCGAGCGGACGTCCATGGCGTGGACCCGCACGGCGATGTCGTGGGCGGGCACGGGCGGCGTGCTGGCGCGGATCCTGGCCGAGGACGAGGTCGACGCCCGCATGATCCCCGCCGGTGCCATGGTCGTGTGCGGTCTCGTCATGTGGGTCTTCGGCCGGTACCACTACCGGGCCCGGGTCGTGTCGGCCGCCGCCGGAGCCCCCGAGGCCCGCGTCGGCGTGGGCCTGGCGTGGGTCACCGCCGCGGTGGTGCTCACGGTCGGCACGCTGGTCGTGGCCGAGATCGTGACCCTCGCTCGATGACCGGCGACGACCGGCTCGGAGCGATGGACCGCCGGTTCGGCCGCCCCGCCGCCGTCGCCGTAGCCTGCGCCCATGGGTGAGCGACTGCTCTGGTCACCGCTGCGGCTCGGCCCCGTGACCGTCCGCAACCGGATCGTCTTCAGCGCGCACCTGACCAACTACGCCACGCAGGACGGCATGCCGTCCGAGCAGCACGCTGCCTACTACGCGGAGCGGGCGGCGGGCGGGGCGGGCCTCATCATCACCGAGGAGCACTCGACCCATCCGACCGACTGGCCGTACGAGAAGCTGATCCACGGCTTCAACCCCAAGGTCGTCGCGGGGTACCGGCGGATCACCGACGCGGTGCACCGCCACCGCACACCGATCTTCGCCCAGATCAACCACAACGGCGGCCAGGCCAGCTCCATGTACAGCCGTCTGCCGGTATGGGCCCCCTCCGCCGTGCCGGACCCGCTGTTCCGCGAGGTCCCCAAGGCGGTGTCGAAGGTGGAGATCGCCGACATCGTCGCCAGCTACGCCGACGTGGCGGGCCGCTGCGCCGAGGGCGGGTTCGACGGCATCGAGCTGCAGTGCTCCCACAGCTCGATCGTCCGTGGCTTCCTCTCGCCGGCCACCAACCGCCGCGACGACGAGTACGGCGGCAGCCTCGCGAACCGGACACGGATCCTGGTCGAGATCGTCCATGCCGTCCGGAGCGCCATCGGCGCCGGGCTCGCCCTCGGCGTCCGCATCTGCGGCGACGAGCTCATCGAGGGCGGCACGACGATCGACGAGGCCGTGGAGATCTCCCGCATCGTCGAGGCCACCGGACAGGTCGACTACATCAACACCTCCATCGGAGTGGCGACCGCGAGCCTCTTCATGATCGAGGCGTCGATGCACATCCCGCCCGGCTATGCGCTGTTCATCCCGAGCGCGATCCGCAAGGCCGTGGACCTCCCGGTGGTGGGCGTCGGCCGCTTCAAGGACCCCATCCAGGCGGAGCGAGCGCTCGAGGACGGGCACTGCGATCTCGTCGGCGTCGTCCGCGGCCAGATCGCCGACGCGGACTTCGCCGCCAAGGCACGCGCCGGCCACACCGACGACACCCGCCTCTGCCTCTCGTGCAACCAGGAGTGCGTGGGCCGCATGGGCCTGAACCGCTGGCTGGGCTGCATCGAGAACCCCCGCACCGGTCGCGAGTCGGAGGGCGTCGGCGAGGTCCGTCTCACGTCGAAGCCGAAGGACGTGCTCGTCGTCGGCGCCGGTCCTGCGGGCATGCAGGCGGCGCTGGCCGCAGCACGCAACGGGCACCGCGTCACCGTGTGCGAGCGCGAGGCGAAGCCCGGCGGGCAGGTCCGGCTCGCCGCGACCGTCCCCAACCGCGCCGAGTTCGGCGATCTCGTCCGCAACCAGGTCAGCGAGTGCCGCCGCCGTGGCGTGACCGTCGAGTACGGCGTGGCCGTGGACGAGGCCGAGGTGTCCCGCCGCCGCCCCGACGTGGTGGTCGTCGCCACGGGCGCCGATCCGGCGCGCCCGTGGTGGGCGGGTGACGCCACGAACGTGTGCGACGTCCGCGACGTGCTCGAGGGGACCGCGGTGCCGACCGGTGACGTCGTCGTCGTCGACGAGCTGGGCTTCCACCAGGCGACCTCCGTGGCCGAGCTGCTGGCCGACCGCGGCTGCGCGGTCGAGGTCGTCACGCCGGGCATGGTCGTGGGGCAGGACCTCGGGGTCACGCTCGACATGGAGAACTGGTGGATTCGGGCCGGCGCCAAGGGCATCGTCCAGAGCACGGACCTCGTGCCGATGGGCATGGCGGACGGCGTCCTGACCCTGCAGCACCACCCCACCGGCACCATGCAGGAGCGCCGGCCGGACTGGGTCGTGTGCGCCGTGCCGCCGACCCCGGCCGAGGCGCTGTACCTCGCACTGCGGGACGCGGGCGTCGACGTGCAGCGTGTGGGCGACTGCGTCGCGCCGCGTCGCGCTCACGCCGCGGTCGTCGACGGCGAGCGCGTGGGCGCCTCGCTCTGACCCGGGCGCCGATGTCCGGTCGACGCGAGCGCGATGCGGGCTCGGCACTCGCCGCCGAGCTCCTCGACCGACTCGCCGCTCACGCCGACCCGGCCCGTGCCGAGTTCGAGCGCCGCTACCTCAAGAGCGAGCGGGACTTCCTCGGCGTCACGGTGCCGACCACCCGCAAGGTCGTCCGTGACGTCCTGCGCGAGCACCCCGAGCTGGACCACGACGAGCTGCTCGACGTCGCGCTCGCCTCGTGGGAGGGTCCGTTCCTCGACTGCCGTCGGGTGACGACCGAGCTGCTGTCGCAGCGCTCGTCCCTGCTCACGGGCAGCGACCTCCCGATCCTCGAACCGCTGATCCGCGACGCCGAGACCTGGGCGCTCGTCGATCCGCTCGCCGGGACCGTCGCCGGCACGATCGTGGCTCGGGGCGTGGACGAGGACCTCGCCGCGGTGCTCGACCGCTGGAGCGCCGATCCCGACTCCTACTGGATCCGCCGGGCGTCGATGCTGGCGCTCCTGCTCTCGCTGCGGACCTCGCTCGACGAGTGGCCGAGGTTCTGCCGCTACGCCGACTCGATGCTCCACGAGAAGGAGTTCTTCATCCGCAAGGCGATCGGCTGGGTGCTCCGCGACACGTCTCGCCGTTGGCCCGACGCGGTGCGTGAGTGGGTGGAGCCCCGCCTCGACGAGATGTCGGGGGTGACCCGCCGGGAGGCGCTGAAGTACCTCTGACGTCAGCGCGGGATCCGCCGCCACCTGGGTTCTCCCGGTCGAGCGCCTGCACCTAACCTGACGACCCCATGGGCACGACCTCCACCGGCGACCGCAGCACGGCTGCCGACCCCCAGGCGGCGGCGTCCGACGAGCGCCCGGTCGCCGTCGTCCCGGTGCGCGCCGGCGTCCTCGCCCCCGGTGGCGAGGAGGCGATCCTCGAAGCGGGGAGCCGCGTGATCCTCGTCGGTGACGGCATCGACGAGGCGGTCTCGTCGCTCCACCTGCACGGCGTCGACGAGGTCGACGCACTCGAGCTCGGTGCCTTCGCGCCCGGGGTGTGGGCGTCCGCGCTCGCGCCGCACCTGCGGTCGTCGAGCGTCGTGCTGCTGCCC